>JAJRVY010000038.1 GCA_024277065.1 Planctomycetota bacterium | reverse complement strand
GTGAGAGCCCCGGCCCCGCGCTCCGCGCAGGATCTCGGGCTCAGCTCGACGGGGAAGCGCCGGCTGTCGGTTGCGAGGGACATCGCGGACCGGCTCGTGCAGGCTCCGCCGGGCGCCGTCGTGCGGCCGCGTCGTCGTTGATCCGTCGAAGGCGGCTCGCCCGTCGCCCCGGCTCCCCGTGCATGGGCGCCCCCGGGGGACCTCACGGTCTGCGGATGGACGCTCGTGCGCATCCGCGAGACCGCGCGCGGCGGCATGGTCGTCCGGCGATGCATCGAACTTGACCCCTCGCCACTCGACCCCGGCACGGGGCCGCTCGACGGCGTGACGCTCCCCACGCAGACCGGATTCCCCATCACCGAGCAGTACGCGCGCTCGGGGCAGTCGGCGTTCGCGGGCCGCGGCGTGCTGATCCACAGCGGCGCTCTGGTGCGCCGCTACTCCTTCGCGCAATCGCGCGGCATCCGCCCGGCGATCCTCATGCCCGAGTGCTGCGACGGGCCGCCGATGGTCATGAACCAGATGACGTCTGAGTTCGCGATCACGCTGACCTACAACTCGCAGAGCCAATTCGACGGCACGACGGGCCACGGCATGGGCAGCGCGCTGGACTCGAAGTACACGGTCAACGGGCAGGGCGACGTACTGATCCTGATGGAGGACGGCGTCGAGCGCGTCTACGTCAGCAACGGCGCGGGCTGGACCAGCCCGACCGGGTTCCGCGACACGCTCGTGCAGACCGCCACGGGCTATGACCGCGTGCTGCCAGAGGGCGGCAAGCACGTCTACGTCGGCGGCTGGCTGTCCTCGATCCAGGACCGCTTCGGCAACGCCACGACGTTCACGCGCAACACCGCCGGGCAGGTGACCTCGATCACCGACAGCCGCGGGCGCTCCCATTCGCTGATCTACTACGCGGCGACCGGTCGTCTGCAGACGGTCACGTATCCGCGCGGCAACGGAATCAAGTACACGCTGAACTCCGCCGGGCAGCCGACGACGGTGACCTTCCCGGCCGTCACGACGCAGACGCCCAGCGTGACCATCACGAACACCTACACCTACAACTCGGACGGCACGACGGCGTCGTTCACCGACGGCGAGGGCAAGGTCACCTCGTATGCGTACTACGGCAGCGGCGCCAAGCTGGGGCTGCCCTGGAAGACGACGGTTGACAGCGGCGGCCTCGCGCTGGTGACCGAGCTCGACTACGAGAGCTGGGGCGCGGCGAAGTCGCGCAAGGACGCGCGCGGCTACACGACGACCTTGACGGTCGAGCGCTACGGCAACGTCACGCAGGTGGCGGCTCCGAGCGCGCTCGGCTACGTGACGAAGTTCACGCACGACGGCAACCTCAACGTCACCAAGCGCGAGATCAAGAACATCGACCACACAGGGACCTGGATCTCCAGCCCGCAGTGGTGGGAGACCACCTACACCTACGATGGCAACGGCAACCTGACCGAGGTCGAGAATCCGCGCAGCCGCGCGACCACGCTCAGCTACGACCTGTTCGATCGGCGCACGCAGATCACGAACGCCCTGGGCCACTACACCGAGTTCGTGTTCGACAAGGCCGGTAACCTCACAGAGCGCAAGTCCTGGGAGGAGAACGACCCCTCGGCCGACGTCCTGATGGCCCACCAGAAGCGGTACTACGACGAGATCAACCGCTTCTGGAAGGACGAGGGTCTCTTGCAGGGGTCGCCCGACGCCTGGCTCGCCCGCACGCACGTCCTGGACAAGCGGGGCCTTGCCACCAAGACCACGAACCGTCGCGGCTACGACACGACGCGGATCTTCGATGGCGCCGGTCGGCTGACCAAGACCACCGACCCCATGGGCAACATCGAGGAGTACACCCTCGATGCGGGCGGCAACGCGACGACCATCGTCGATCAGAACGGGACCGAGATCGACCAGAGCTTCGACGCCCTGGATCGCCTCACGGCGCGCGACATCACGCTCGCAACCGGCGTCGGCGGAGACACCGAGGAGGACTTCGCGTACGATACACTGGGCCGCCTGACCGAGGCCAAGGACGACGACTCCACCGTGCAACTGACGTATGACTCGCTCTCGAGGGTGCTGACCGAGAAGCAGGGCGCGAGCCCACTCGGCAGCGAGGCGATGACGGTCACGAGCACCTGGGACGGCGAGTCCAATCGGACCAAGATCGCGTACCCCTCCACCTTCGAGGCGCGCCGCACCTACAGCAACGCGTGCTGCCTGCTCGACATCGACGACAAGGACGATGACCTGATCGTCTCCTACACGCCGATCGGCCGGCGGCACCGGCGCGCGAGCACGGCGCTCGGCAACGGCGCGAGCACCGACTACGCCTACGACGGCTTCCGCCGCACGATCGACATCTCGCACGCGGACTCCGGGAGCACCGAGTTCGCGGGCTTCGAGTACGCCTGGGACGCGAACTCGAACCCGCTGTATGAGGCGCGCCGCCACGACTCGGGCGCCGGCGACCTCTACACCTACGATCAGGCCAACCGGCTGACGGACGCGCTCATCGGCGTGGCCGACCCGGCGGCAGAACTCGCCGATCCCGGCACGGAGACCTACTCCGAGGCGCGCGCGTACAACATGGACGACGTGCTGAACCTGACCTCGTACGTGGTCACGCCGCAGGGCGGCAGCGCCGCAACAACGAACTTCACGGCCAACGTCATGAACGAGTACACGGCCGTCGGCGGCACGACGCACACGTACGACGACAACGGGAATCTCAAGGACGACGGCACGAACACCTACCAGTACGACGCCCACAACCACCTGCTGAAGGTCACCCGCAAGAGCGACTCGGTGGTGCTGGGCGAGTACCGCTACGACGCGCTGGGGCGCGGCCGGCGGACCAAGAAGATCGTCGGCTCAGGCACCACGCGCTTCGTCTACTCCGGACAGTCGGTGCTCGAGGAGTACGACGGCTCGGGCAACCTGCTGCGGCTGTTCGTCCACAGCGACAAGATCGACGACGTGGCCATGATGGAGGCTCAGGACGTCGCGGACGTCGATGGCGACGCGAACACGACCGAGCTCAAGCGGTTCTACTTCCACGGGCAGTTGATCGGGTCCATCACGCACGTGACCGATCCGGACGAGGTGGTGGTCGAGAGCTACGAGTACGGGCCGTACGGCGAGACCGAGATCTTCGACGCGAGCTCATCGTCAGTTTCAGCGAGCCAGATCGGCAATCCGTTCATGTATACGGGGCGGCGGCTGGACGAGGAGTCGGGGCTGTACTACTACCGGGCGCGGCATTACTCGCCGGAGCTCAAGAGGTTCATTCAGAGAGATCCGCTTGGGTACGTGGACGGCCCGAATGCATTCGCCTATGTCGGCGGCCACGTTGTGGCATCAGTTGACCCGCACGGAAAGAAGTTCATGACAAACGCCGACGGCGAGCACACCCAGGAGACCCTAGACGCCCTCTTTAAGTGCGCCGGGCTCCGGCCGCGGATCGGGCAGATGAATGGCGACGGCTTCGCACGTGTACGCCTTTCAGAAATCGGTGATCCGTGTCACTCGCCGACGCTCCGAAAGCTGATCGAGGACGCCTACCTGTCGGATGACATCTTTCTGCTTCTGGTCGTCCCCGGGGGCAAGTTCGCGGATGCCATCTCGAAGCCAGCGGCCCCTGATGGAAGCCCCGCGGCAATCTCCATGCCCTACCGTATCATGCACCCGGACTGCTGCGCGTGTGAGACAGATACTGGGCAGATGCAATTCGCCTACGAACTATCGAAGCAGTTCTACAACGAGAATGGGGGCGTGGACCCAGCCCCTGATGCTTCCGACGATCGAATGGACGTCTACCACGAACACGATGACGAACGAGTCGAGGAGGATAGCAAGCCTCCAGACGCCTACGAGCCTGG
Organism: Planctomycetota bacterium; assembly: GCA_024277065.1. GTDB lineage: Bacteria > Planctomycetota > JAJSAM01 > JAJSAM01 > JAJVHW01 > JAJRPF01. The sequence goes on along the minus strand of JAJRVY010000038.1, from coordinate 1,830 downwards.
CGTTCCGGGCGGCCTGGGAACTCGGGCTTGATGCGCGACTCGTGCGCACAGCGCGCGGCGCGCCTACGTGGAAGGCGGGACACCTGCCGTGCTTGCGGCAGCCTCCTGTCGCGCCACTGGGAGCGCCTGGCGATCGCAATCCGCTCACGGTACTCGATCCCGACGCCGAATTCTGAGCAGCCTGCGACTCACCGTTTGGCGCCGCGACAAGAGTCAACGCGGCGTGCTTCGCATCGTGCCCAAGGCGCCCTCCGTGACCCGGCTGGGAGGTCAATCGACCAGTCGGCGCCTCGATGCTCGCGAGCGTGTCGCTCGCGGACGGTGAGACTGACCCGGGGCGCGATCCGGCTCTGCCGCCGGCTTGCCGGTCCGGCGGCAATCGTTCTTGTTGCGGGTTGCTGCGGAGTTCAGTCGCCGCCCGAAGTGGACACGTGCGTGGAACGACGCGAGGCAACCTGCGCCGGAAGCGACGTGCGTCCGCGTGCGCGACCTGCAAAGGGCACGAGGCGAGCGCCATCCGCCTCAGTCGTGATCGAGGATTGTCTCGCGCACCTCACTCGCGCGCAGATGGCCGACGGTAGTTGGGTGGCGCTGCGAGCGGCAGATGGTGAGGTGGCATCGCCTCAAGACGAGGACGTCCCCGCGTTGGACGAGATCGGATCTACAGCGCTGTGCACGATGGCGTTCCTTCGAGTGTACAAGACGCAGGGTCAGTCTGGAGAGTGCGTGCGAAGGGGTCTCAAGTTCCTTCTCTCGAATCAGGATGAGAAGGGTGCGTTCCGACGACCCGGAGGGAGCCCGAGCACGGTGAGCCATGCGATCGCAACGATCGCCATGTGTCTCGCCGCGGGCCGTCTGTCCGCACAATATCGACCGAGTGCGATTCGCGCCTTGCAGTACGCCGCGAGTGTCCGGGGGGACGGCGGATGGCCGTCATCTGATTGCGCCGGCGATGATGACAGTCTAGTTGCTACGACATGGACACTGATCGCCTTCCAGGCAGCGGAGGAGTCGGAGCTGGAGGGATACCGATTTTTGGACGCTGACGCTAGGGACGAAGTTCGGGAGTGGCTAGTGACGCGATCTGTTTCGAGCGTTAGGTTCGCCAGGTCTGCGTCTACGCGGGCTGTTAACCATGACGACTTCCCGTGGGATCTGACGCCGGGCGGGGCGAGCGCGGCGCGTCTGCTTGCTCTGAAACTGTGTCACACACCGGACGCGGACGCGATCGTGCGCGAGGACGTGGCCGCCTGCGTCAGGCACGCTCAGTCACTCGACCGAGACGGCCCCACGGACTATCCGTTCATATACTTTGGATCTCTGGCGCTATTTGGAGAGAGCAATGATGTGTGGTGGGATCAGTGGGTACCGCAAGCATTGCATGGCGCGCTGTGGGCGGATTGGGAGCGGTCCGGCGGCGCGCGTGTTTCCGGAGAGGGCGGAACGGCTGACAAGTCGGATTACGCTGGCGGCGTGTTTGCGATTGCAATGACCGCGTGCGCGAGTCAGAATCTGCTTCGATATCGCCCAGTAGAGTTCCGCGCGAGGCCTGACGATCGATGACCGGACTCTCGGTTCCGCGGCGAACGCCCATTCCGTGCCCTCAAGACCTGTGCCCTCAAGACCGGGGTGAACTAATTGCCTTCTAGCCTCGACGGTCCTCGCGGCGTGCTCGCAACGGGCGTCGACAGAGACACCGAGGAGGACTTCGCGTACGATACACTGGGCCGCCTGACCGAGGCCAAGGACGACGACTCCACCGTGCAACTGACGTATGACTCGCTCTCGAGGGTGCTGACCGAGAAGCAGGGCGCCAACCCGCTCGGCAGC
>JAJRVY010000349.1 GCA_024277065.1 Planctomycetota bacterium | reverse complement strand
GACGACCACGAACCTGGGGGCCCGCGGTCCGTTGGTGTGGATACTGGAGTTCAGGACGCAGGCGGAGCCGCCGAGGTGGCGGCTGCGCGATACCGGGAGGCGACGATGGAACACGTTGACGATGGCCTGGGTCTGGTACGGAGCACGGCGCTGCTGGCGTTGCTCGCCGCGTTCGCCGTCGGCGCCTGCGGGGACGGCGCGTCCGAGACGCCCGGTGAGGGCGGCGCCGCGCCGGCGGCAGAGGCCGTCGCGAGCCGGCCCGCAGCCCCCGACGCGGACGTGCTCGCGCAGTCCTATGATCGCGGCCTCGACTTCCTGCTGCAGGGCCAGGAAGCGGGCAGGTGGAGCGTCCAGGGACAGCCGAACGTCGGCTACACGGCGATGTGTGTCACGAACCTCCTCGATCGCCCCGGGGGCGCGCGCGATGCCGATCGCCCGGTCATCGACGCGGGACTGGCGTTCCTGGCCGGCTCGCTCGACGACGACGGCAGCGTCGAGGGCGCCTACCGCCCCAACTACGAGACCAGCGTCGTGATCATGGCGCTCGCGGCATCCGGCCGCGACGAGTACCGCCCGGTCATCGATCGCGCCGCCAAGTTCATCTACCAGTTACAGCGCCTCGACGAGGACAACCCCACGTGGGGCGGCATCGGCTACGGCTCGGACGACACGCGCTCGGACCTCTCGAACACGCAGTACGCGCTCGCGAGCCTGCGCGCGGCCGGCATCCCCGAAGACGATCCCGTGTTCCAGAAGGCGCTGACGTTCCTGCAGCGGACGCAGAACCGCACCGAGAACGAGACGGGCAGTGAGCCGCGCGAGCGGATCGACAAGGAGACCGGCAAGAAGCTCGTGCGCGGCAACGACGGCGGCGCCAACTACTTTCCCGGCAACAGCAAGGCCGGCTTCGAGGAGCGGCCGGACGGTGTCGGCGTGCTGCGCTCCTACGGCTCGATGACGTACGCCCTGCTGCGCTGCTACGCGTTCGCGGGCGTCGGCCTGGACGACGGCCGTGTCAAGGCCGCCGTGGACTGGATCGCCGCGAACTGGACGCTCGAGCACAACCCCGGACTGACGGGGAAGGACCGTGCGTCGGGCCTCTTCTACATGTACGCGACGATGGGCAAGGCGCTGTCGCTCGCGGGCCTCGACACCCTGCAGACCCCGGGCGGCGACGCCGTGGACTGGCGCGCGGAACTCGCGGCGCGCCTGGTCGCCACGCAGCGCGAGGACGGCTCGTGGGTCAACGAGTCCAGTGAACGCTGGATGGAAGGGGATCCCGTGCTCGCGACCTCGTATGCATTGAACGCCCTGGCGACGACGATCAGGTAGCAGCCGTGACGATGGCGCGCGCGGTCACCGTCACGTGCGGCGCGGCGCTCGGCCTGGGCGCCGCCGCGGGAGCCGTGACGCGCGTCGTCGCGGCCTCGGCGCTTCCGGCGGAGCGTGCCTCGGCCGCGGTCGTCATCGTTCTGGGGCTCGCCATCGCTCTTGCGCCGGCGGTGCCGCCACGTGGCAGGGCTGGCGTGCTGCGCGCGACGGGCGCCGCGGCTCTCGCCGCCATCGCGGCGCCCGTCGTCGCGGGGGGGGACGGGTTCGCGCCGGGGGCGGCGCTCGTGGTGGCCGGCGTCGCGGCCCTCGCCGCCGGGGCGGCCCTCGTGGCCCGGCGCTGCGGGGCGGCGCCGGGGAGCGCCCACGTCCTGGGCGCCGCGTTGCCGGCGTTGCTCGTGGGCGCGGTGTTCATCGCGGATCCGTTCATCGAGTGGCGTGGACCGGCGTCGAACGGCGCGGAGACGTCGCTCTGGGTCTACCGCGCGAATCCCGTGGCCGCCGCCACGTCGCAGAGCGGCGGGACCGGTCTCGACTGGCAGACGCGCCCGCTCATGTACGACGGTCACGGCGCGGGCGGGCTCAGCGTCATCGGCCAGTACTACCCCGTGCGGCCGCCGTCGGCGTGGGCGTGGGGCGCCCTCGCGCTGGCCCTCGGCACGGGCCTCGCGCTCGCCGGCGGACCGCCCCGAGCCCCGGGATCCCGATGAGACGTCCTGGCAGCCTGTCGGAGTCGTCGTGACGGCGTCCGCGGGACTACTCCGACAGGCTGCTCGCCCCGCGAGAAGCCCGCGTCCACCCGGCGGCAGACCCGGCCGCCGTCAGCCGGGCGTGACTTGATGGCCCTTCTCGTTCGGATGGCGGCGGTCGGCGAGCAGCGCTTGCTGCGGTCCCTCGTCTGCTGGGTCGCGATCGGCGCGGTGTTGGTCATGCCGATGATCCTGAACGCCCCGGACGCGGCTCTCTTCTCGGGCCTGATGTGCGTCGTTGCCGCCGCCTGGAGTTCGCGCCGGATGACGCGCCAGGAGCGTCGCGCACAGGCCTCACGCATCAGATACTGCGCCGGATTCGTTCTGCCCTGGGTGACCGTGGCCGCCGCCTGGGCCGCCGGGTCGATGATCGTCGGACTCCGTGTGGAGAGCGCGAGACGTGCCGTGGATTCGACCGTGCAGGAACTTCGACCGCGATGGACGGCCGACAAGCGCATCGCGGAAGCCGAGATCCGGGGACTGCTCGAGACGCGGCGCGACTGGTTCGCCGCCTCCGCCCACTACTGGCGGCAGCAACCTGACGATCGCGGTACGTTCGAGATCTACGATTGCCGCTTCTCGGACTTCCCGTTCGCGACGAATCACGAGTCCGACGTGTGGCTGGACGAGTGGGGAACGGATACGGGGTGAGACCTGCTCGGTGAACCGGCTGCGAACGCCGCGGCGCCCCGTCGCCGTCCTGTTCGCCGTGGAACAGCAGCACTGCGCGTCCGTGCAGCCCTGCCGCGGAATCGACCGGGTCGAGGGTCGAGCCGATGAGCCACGCCCATGTGTCGATGTCGTGCGTTCACGACGACCATCGTCCCCGCCTTCTCGCGGAGGGCCGAGGATTCGCGGGCGCGGTCCCGCCGATCGAGGCGTCCGGCAGTGGGCGATTCACCTCGCCCGTGTCACGGCGCGGCCGTCAACTGTCGGCTCGGCGTGTGCCCGGAGCGGGCGGATCGACGGCGTGGCTGCTATCCTGCGCACCCCTGGGAGCGGTACGATGGCACGAGCGGAGGCACTCATGGCGAGCAAGAAGGTCTTCCTGACGTTTCCGCAGCGCCTGATCAAGGATCCGGTGCTCTACGATCTCGCGCAGCGCTTCGATGTGAAGACGAACATCCGCGGTGCGAGCGTCACCGACGAGATCGCCCTCGTCGCGCTGCAGATCGACGGCGCCGCGGATTGCATCGCGCTTGCGCTCGCGCACCTCGCCGAGCAGGGCGTCCATGTCGAGAGCCTGGAAGGCTGAGAGGAACACATTCTGAGAGGAGTGGGTGCTACTCGGTTGCCGCGTCGCCGCCGTCCGGGAGCGGCGGCTCGAAGTACACGATCGCCACGAGAGTCTCGCCCTCGCCCGGCAGGATGCTGTGGGGGACGCCGGGATAGAAGCGGAACGCGGCGCCGGGAGCCGCGGCGTACTCGCGGCCGTCGATCCGGACGGTGCCGCGCCCCGTCAGCACGTAGGCCAGTTCCTTGCGCTCTGGATGACGATGGGGCTGGATCGGCAGCGAGAGCTGCATGAGGTGCATGGACCGCGCGTCGCACGTCGCGAGCAGATCCCGGCGGCGACCGCGGTTGCCGAGCGGGAACTGCGCGAGGTACGGCCCGAGCAGCGGCGGCCCCGAGTCGAGGGGGATCGAACGTTCGGCGGTCTGCCCGAGATCGTGCGCCGGTGCGACCGGGCGCGGCGGCGGGTCAGGGCGCCGCGGAGTCCGGCAGCCGGCGGCGGCCAGTGCGCAGAGTGCCGCGACGGCCGCAGCCGTCCATGCCGTCGTGCGTCGGTGGCGGCGTGCTGCGGATGCGTGGAGCACCGGAGCCGCTACTCCTCGTCCTCGTACGCCTTGAACTCCTCGATGTACTGCCCCTCGCCCTTCCACCACGCGATCCACATGCGTCCGGCGCGCTCGTAGTGCGTCGGCTCGACGCCCGGACCCGGCGGGAAACGTACCCGGAAGTCGCTCGGCGGTCCGTCGGCCTTCGTGATCTCGCGCACGATCTCCTGCGCGCGCGCGCATGAGAACTGCTCCGACTTCTCCTTCCACTTGGCGCCGTTCCAGGCCTTCTGGAGTTGGCTGAGGACGAACGGTACGGCCTTGCGTCCCTCGCGCACGAGATCGCGGTACGCAGCCATTCCGGGGGCGCCCTCGTCGTAATCGGTGGCGCGGGCCGCCAGCTCGCGCAAGCGCGCGGCTTCCTCGTCCGTCGTACCCTCGACGGGCGGGATGTCGGTGAAGAGCTCGTCGAGCGGGCGCAGATACCAGTAGCGGTAGCCCTTCGGGCGGTCCTGTTTGGTGTTGGCGCCGCCGATGCCGCTCTCCTCTTCCGGCTCGTCCTCGGCCGTCGGCGGCGCGGGGGCGACGGGCGTCGTGGGGGCCGCGCCGTCACCGCCCGTAGCGTCTTCCGAGGGCGTGGCTGCCACCGAGCCGGCGTTCGAGACGCCCGTGGCGGGCTCGTCGCGCGCGCCCGCCCGGTTCAGGGCGCTCGCGGCGGCGGCCTGCGCGGCGTAGTCCGGCGGATCACGCGTGAAGGCGATGATCAGTCCGCCGATCAGCACGACCGCGCCCATCAACGCCGCGATCAGCGGCAGCGTCTTGTTCTCCTTCTCCTTGGGGACGCGCCCACGGCGGCCGCCTCCGGCCTCGTCCGCGGGTGCCGCCCCGTCGTCCCGGCCACGGCGTCCGCGCGCCCGTCGTGCGCCGCGCGAGGTCTTTTCCTCGGGCCCGCCGCCGCGGGATCGGCGCGCTCCCTTGGCCGGGCGACCGGAGCGCGCACCGCGAGCTGCGCCGCCCGTCCTCGCGACGCCCGCCTTCGCGGCACCCGCTCTCTTCGGGCCCCACGTGACGTCGGCCCCGCACGCAGTGCAGGCGAACTTCCCGCAGGCGGGGGAACCGTCGGGGATGCGGAACTTCTTGCCACAACCTGTGCACGCGACGATGTCTTCGGCCATGGGTCTTCCTCCCGGGAACGATCTGGAGCCCTGATTCTCGACGCAACCGACCCTGCCACAACGCAATTGCGACCGCTATCGTCCGGCGGCGTGCGGCGAGACCCGCGCCGCGGCCGTCCCGGGCGGATTCCGGAGATGATGCCATTCACGATGCCGGCTTCCGACTGAGCAGCGAGTTCCGGCCGGCCGGCTACCAGCCCCAGGCCATCGAGGCGCTCATCGCCTCGTTTCGGGACGAGCGCGACGCCCAGGTGCTGCTCGGCGTGACCGGCAGCGGCAAGACGTTCACGGTGGCGCATGTCGTGGCGCAGATCGACCGGCCGACGCTGGTCCTCGCGCCGAACAAGACGCTGGCCGCGCAGCTCTACGGCGAGTTTCAGGAACTGTTCCCCACGAACGCCGTCGAGTTCTTCGTCTCGTACTACGACTACTACCAGCCCGAGGCGTACATCCCGCAGTCGGACACGTACATCGAGAAGGACTCCAGCATCAACGAGCGCATCGACCGCATGCGCCACAGCGCGACGCGGTCGGTGCTCGCGCGGCGGGACGTGCTGGTCGTAGCGTCGGTGTCCTGTATCTACGGACTCGGTTCGCCCGCGTCCTACCGCGACATGACCGTCAGCGTCGCCGCCGGCACGGAGTACCCGCGGCAGCAGCTTCTGCGCGACCTGACCGTGCTGCAGTACCGGCGCAACGACTTCGACCTCTCGCGCGGGACGTTCCGCGTGCGCGGTGACGTGGTGGACGTCTTCCCCATCTACGAGGACGTGCGCACGCTGCGCGTCGAGCTGTGGGGGGATGACATCGACAAGCTGTCGTGGATCGATCCCCTGACCGGCGAGATCCTCGAGGACGTGGACGCGGCCGTGATCTACCCGGGCAGCCACTTCGTGCAGCCGAAGGAGCGCGTCGAGGCCGCCGTCGATGCGATCGAGGCCGAACTCGAGGAGCGGCTCCAGTGGTATCGCGATCGCGCCAAGTTCCTGGAGGCCGAGCGGCTCGAGCAGCGCACGCGCTACGACATGGAGATGATGCGGGAGGTGGGCTTCTGCCACGGCATCGAGAACTACTCGCGCCACCTCGACGGCCGCGCGCCGGGGCAGCCGCCGTACACGCTGCTCTACTACTTCCCCGGGGACTTCCTGCTCGTCATGGACGAGAGCCACGTCGCCGTGCCGCAGGTGCGCGCGATGTACCACGGCGATCGCTCGCGCAAGCAGAACCTCGTCGAGTACGGCTTCCGTCTGCCGTCGGCGCTCTACAACCGCCCCCTGACCTTCGACGAGTTCGAGACGCGCGTCCGGCGGCGGCTGTACGTGAGCGCGACGCCCGCTGCCTGGGAGATCGAGCGCGCGGACGGCTGCGTCGTCGAGCAGATCGTGCGGCCCACGGGACTGCTCG
>JAJRVY010000348.1 GCA_024277065.1 Planctomycetota bacterium | reverse complement strand
GAGATGCTCTGGCGCAAGGTCGCGGGCGGGCTCTCCGCGGGCCGCGTGCAGAGCGTCGCGATCAAGATGCTCGTCGAGCGCGAAGAGGCGCGCATGCGATTCCGCGCCGCCGAGTACTGGGACGTCGTCGCGCAGCTTCGCACCGCCGGCGGGGGCTCGTTCGAGGCGCGTCTCAAGACCCTCGACGGACGTCGCATCGCGACCGGGAGCGACTTCGACCCCGATACGGGGAAGCTGAAGAAGGAGGGCACGGCGCTGCTCGACGCCGCCGCCGCCGCCGCCTTGCGAGCGCAGCTCGGCACGTCGCCGTTCCGCGTCTCCAGGGCCGACGAGAAGCCGTTCCGGCGCGTGCCTGCGGCGCCGTTCATCACCTCGACGCTGCAGCAGGAAGGCAACCGCAAGCTGCGCTTCGACGCCAAGCGCACGATGCGCGCGGCGCAGAAGCTGTACGAGAACGGTTACATCACGTACATGCGAACCGACTCGGTCGTGCTGTCGGATGAGGCCGTGCGGCTGACCCGGGCGGCGGTGGCGAAGACCTACGGCGACGACTACCTCTCTCCGGCCCCGCGCCGCTACAAGAGCAAGGTCAAGAACGCCCAGGAGGCCCACGAGGCCATCCGCCCGGCGGGCGAGCGCGTGCGCACGGTGGACGAGGTCGCGCGTGCCCTCGGTTCCGACGAGTCGCGTGTCTACGAACTGATCTGGAAGCGCACGTTGGCCTGTCAGATGGCGGACGCGCGCGGGCGGCGCATGGTGCTCGAGGTGACCGGCGACGCCGACGGCCGCGAGGCCGTCTTCCGGGCGCGCGGCAGCGTCATCGACTTCCCCGGGTTCCTGCGCGCCTACGTCGAGGGCAGCGACGATCCGAACGCGACACTCGCCGATCGCGACGTGCTGTTGCCGCCGGTCGATGAGGGCGATGCGCTGACGCTGGCCGATCTCGCCGCCGAGTCGCACGTCACGACGCCGCCGGCGCGGCTCACCGAGGCGACGCTCGTCAAGGCGCTCGAGGAGTCCGGCATCGGGCGCCCCAGCACGTACGCGTCGATCATCGAGACGATCGTCTCCCGCGACTACTCGTTCCGCAAGGGCACGGCGCTCGTGCCCACGTTCACGGCGTTCGCCGTCGTGCGGCTCATGAACGAGCACCTGCCGGATCTCGTGGACTACGCGTTCACCGCGCGCATGGAGTACCGTCTCGACGCCATCGCCCGCGGCGAGAGCGAATCGACGCCGTATCTCAAGGAGTTCTACTTCGGCGACGGCACGCCGGGGCTGCGGCCGCTGCTCGACCAGAGTCTCGAGCACATCGATGCGCGCGCCGTGTGCACGATCTCGCTCGGCACCGACGCACAGGGCCGCGAAGTCGCTGCGCGCGTCGGCAAGTTCGGGCCGTACCTGCAGCGCGGCGAGGACACCGGCAACGTTCCGGACGGCGCGTGCCCCGACGAGCTGACGCCGGACCGCGCCTCGGAGCTGATCGACGCTGCGAAGAAGGCGGCGGAGCCGATCGGCACGCATCCCGAGAGCGGCGATCCGGTCTACGTGAAGTCGGGCCGCTACGGCCCGTACGTGCAGCTCGGCGAGGCCAAGGGCAAGGGCAAGGACGCCGTCAAACCCAAGATGGTCTCGCTGCTGAAGGGCATGCAGCCGACGGATATCACGCTCGCGACGGCGCTCGAGCTGCTCTCCCTGCCGCGGCCGCTCGGCGAGGACGAGGACGGCAACGTCGTGGTCGCGGGCATCGGGCGCTACGGCCCCTACGTGCGCCGCGGCAAGGACTACCGCAGCCTCACCAAGGACGACGACGTGCTCACCGTCGGCCTGCCCCGCGCGCTGGAGTTGCTCGCGCAGGAGAAGCGCGGCCGCGGCACGCGCGCCGCCGCCGAACCGATCAGGGTCTTCGCGAACGTCGAGGCGCAGGGCGGTGCCGACATCAAGCTGCTCGAGGGCCGCTACGGTCCGTACGTCACCGACGGCAAGTTCAACGGCTCGCTGCCCAAGGGCGTCGATCCCCAGCAGTTGACCGTCGAAGAGGCCGTCGATCTGCTCACGAAGGCCCGCGAACGCGGCCCGCGCAAGCGCCGTCCGGCACGCCGCCGCAAGGTCTGACGTCGCGAGGGACGACACTTCGAGGTGTGGCCGCCGACCGGCGGCCGGTGCTACGAGCTTCAGCCACCGCTTCGGCCGACGGCGAGCACGAGCACGAGCACGAGTACGGCGACACTGGCGATGGCGATCATGACGATCATGGACACGGGGCACCTCCGCTCTTCACGCTGCCTGCCCACAGTCTACAACCGGCGATCGTGGCGGACGTTGGGCCCGCGCAGGAATGACTTCTGGATTCGGTCGGCTGCGACGACGCGGGGCGGCGTTGCCTCTCCTCCCCGACTCGGCTCCGCAATGAGTCGAGTCGTCGAGCCGCCTTGCCCCGCGCCGTCTCGCTCGCCCTCGGTCCGACGAACTTATTCCTGCGCGGGCCCTTCCCGTCACCGCAGATTGCCGTCGGCGCCGCGATGTGCGAGCCTGGGTACATGCCGCACTCCGACCGTGAGATCAGACGTATCGGCCGCTTCATCGGGCTCACCGAGTTGATCGGTCTGCTCGGCGTGATCGGTGCCGTGGGGATGGTCGTTAGCGAACAGCCCGTGGCCGCCGGTGTGTTCCTGCTCTCCGCCGCCACCGCCTTCGGGCTGGGCGCCGTCGCGCTGCTCCGCCGGTGACCGCGTGCAGTCCCACCTGCTGCCCGACGGTCGTCGTCTGCCGTTCCTGCTCCGTTCGCAGGGACCGCACGATCAGCCGCCGGTGGTGTTCCTGAACGGGCTGTCCCAGACCTCGGTCTCCTGGGGCGGGCAGGTTCACCGGCTGAAGGGCCGCAAGGGCACGCTCGTCTACGACGCGGCGGGGCAGGGGCGCTCGTCGCCGCCGGTGCCCGGGTCGCGGCCCGCCGACCACGCTCTCGACCTGCTCGATCTCCTCGACGCCGTGGGCCTTGCGCGGGTGGATCTCTGCGGCTTCTCGTTCGGCTCGCGCATCGCGCTGCGGCTGGCGCTGGCCGCGCCCGAGCGCGTGCGGCGCATCGTCCTCATCTGCTGCGCGCACCGCGAGACCACGGTGCGACGCTGGATCGTGCAGGGCTGGCTCGACGCGCTGAACGTCGGCGGTCTCGAGCACTGCTTCCGGATCGTCACGCCCGCGATTCTCGGCGAGTCGTGGCTGGCGCGTCACGAGTGGATGTTCGACAACATGCTGGCGGCGTTCGTGCGCCGCAACCACCCGGAGAGCCTGCGGCGTCTGCTGGCCGACACGCTGCAGCCCGGCGGTGACCTCACGCCGGACGAACTCTCGCGGATCGCCCACCCGGCGCTCGTCCTACGCGGCGCCGACGACATCGTCGTGCCGCGGCTCCTGAACGACGAGCTCGTCTCCCTCCTACCGCACGCGCGCTTCGCCGAGATCGCGGACTGCGGCCACACCGTGGCCCTCGAGCAGCCCGACCGGCTGGCCGAGCGCCTGGTCGGACACGTCATCGACTGACGTCCTCCGAGAGGGTGCCGCGCGCACCGGGGCGGGGGCGGCCCGTCCCAAGGCGTTATCGCGGAGGCAGTCCCTGGCTGCCCAGCCCCTTCAGGCCTCCCAGGCGTGTCGCCCACTTGCAGGGCCAGCCCTCGAAGCGGTTCACGGTCGTCAGCGGGCCGGGTCTGGACACCGACAGCGTGAGCAGCCCGCCGGTTGCCTGCTGAAGATCGTCGTCGTCGAGCTCGCCGGTGCGCAATCGCACGCTGGACCGCATCGCGGTCTCGAGCTCCTGCACGTCGAACGCGTAGCCGTGGCGCCGGCCGACGTCGATCAGTTCCGCCGGCGTCTCCGTCGCGCTCCACTCCGTCTGTAAACCCTCGTCGGCAGCCGTGGCCGTGATGAATTCCGCTGCGCCCTGCTTCTCCATGACACACACCTCGCTCTCAAGGGGCTCCGCGCTCTCGGACACCCGGCCGCGTGCCCCGTCGGCGACCTACCATGGCGCCTTCTCGTACTGGTCGCGGGACCGCCGAGAGCAGCCACCCGGTCACCACTGTAGACCTGCGGTCGAGCGGCGGCAAGGCCGCGCGCGCATCTCGTGACTGCGCGCTACCCCGCGTAGCCGGCGCGGTTCCTGATCGCGTCCTCGTCGATGTCGTCGTCCGTCCAGAGGGCGCGGCCCTCCATGCCGCCGGCGACGGTGACGGTCTGGCCGGTGACGTGGCGGGAGAGGACCGGCGATGCCAGGTACAGCGCCGTACGGGCGATGTCCGCGGCGCGCGCGAGTTGTCGCAGCGGCATCGTGCCGACGGCGCGCGCGACGTTGCCGGGGACGTTCAGCGCCGGGCGCGCCATGTGCGTGACGGTCCAGCCGGGTTCGATCAGGTTGACCCGTCCGAACGGGTCGGTCAGCGTGATCTAGTTCTTCAGCGACAGCACGAGACCGACGAGCCCCGCCTTGGCCGCGGCGTAGTCGGCGTGGTGGCGTTCGCCGAAGCGGCCCGCCGTCGAGCCGATGAACGTCAGCGACGCGCCGTCCCCGTCGCGCCGCGCGCCGCAGCGGCGCAGGGCGGCGAGGAACGCTCGCGCCGTCCAGGCGGCGCCCAGCAGGTTCACTTCGATGGTGCTGCGGAAACGCTCCGTCTCCATGTCGCCGAGCGGCACGTCCGGCGCCGGCCACGCGCCCGCGTTCGCCACGCAGACGTCCAGCCGGCCCCAGGCGTCCACCGCCGCGGCGACGGCGGCGTCCATGTCGGCGGGCCGCGTGACATCGCCGGCGACGGCCAGCGCCCGGTCGCGCCAGGGCTGCTCCGCCAGCCACGCGCACATCGCGTCGAAGTGTCCGTGGCCGTGGCACGCGACGCGCGCGCCCTCCGCCGCGAATGCCTCGGCCAGTGCCCGCCCGATGCCGCCGGACGCGCCCGTGATCAGAACCGTCTTGCCCTCGAGTCGCAGGTCCATGGCCCCACGCTATCCGCTGCGGCCTGCGGACGAGAGGATCAGGGCGCGCGCAGGGAGGGGGGCAGCGAGAAGTGGATGCGCTCGCGCGCCGTGACGATCTCGTCGCTCATCGACCCGCCGAGTGCCACGAGCTTCTCGAGCACGTGGTCGATCAGGTCCGCCGGGGCCGATGCGCCGGCCGTCAGCCCCACGTTCTCGAGCTCGCGCCCGAGCGCGCTGCGCGCCGCGTCGAGCACGCTCTCGAGCTGATCGGCGCTCTGCAGCAGGTGGGCGGCGCAGCCCTGTCCCTGCGCGACATCGACGAGGCGGTTGCTGTTGCTCGAGTGCCGGTCGCCGACGACGAGCACGACGTCCACGTGGCGGCACAGGTCCTTGACGGCATTCTGACGGTTCTGCGTGGCGTAGCAGATGTCGTCCTTGGCGGGCCGGACGATGGCCGGGAAGCGCTCGCTCAGCTTGGCGACGATCTCGGCCGTGTCGTCCACGGAGAGCGTGGTCTGCGTCAGGTACGCGACCCTGGCCGGGTCATCGACCTGCACGGCGGCGGCGTCCTCGATCGTCTCGACGACGCGGATGCGATCCGGCGCCTCGCCCTTCGTGCCCTCGACCTCGACGTGCCCTGCGTGGCCGATGAGCAGGATGTCGTACCCCAGCCGCGCCAGGCGCATGGCCTCCTCGTGGACCTTGCGTACCAGGGGGCACGTCGCGTCGATCTCGCGCAGACCCCGCGCCTTGCTGGCGGCCCGCACGGCCGGCGAGACGCCGTGCGCCGAGTAGATCACGACCTCGCTCTCGGGGATCTCGCCGGGCTCCTCGACGAACACGGCGCCCATGCGTTCGAGGCGGCCCACCACGTGGCGGTTGTGCACGATCTCGTGACGCACGTAGACCTTGCCGTCGAAACGGTCGAGCGCCCGCTCGACGATCTCGATGGCGTACTCGACGCCGGCGCAGAATCCGCGGGGGGAGGCAAGGATGATGTTCACGCCACCGAGCATATCGGCGTGGCGCGGGCGTGCGGCGCGATCTACGCCGGTGGCAGGTGGCGCAGGTCCGCCGGTGTGTCGAGGTCGATGCGAACGCCGGGGTCGTCCACGTCCACGTCCAGGCGGCGGGCGCTGCGCAGCAGGTCGCGCAGGGGGGCGTCCGGCGCGAGTGCGGCGATCGGCGTGAACAGGCTCGCCGCGAGCAGCACCGGGTGCCCGCCGCGCCCGGCGTGGCGCGGGACGATCACGTCCGGGCGCTCCGCGGCGGCGGTCCACGCAGCGCAGAGCGCGGCGATCGTCGCCGGCGCGACCAGAGGCATGTCCACGAGCGCCAGCACGGCGGCCTCGGCGCCGCCGGGGACGGCGGACAGGCCCGCCTGGATGGACGACGTGCGGCCCGCCGCCCATCCGGCGTGCTCGACGACACGGCAGCGCGCGAGATCGGCGCCTTCCCGGATCTCCCTCGCGTGGCGCCCCGTCACGACGATCACGGGGTCGCAGCCGGCTCCGAGCAGCGAGGTCGTGACGACCTCGACGCCCGGCCGGCCGCCGACGGAGAGCAGCGCCTTGGGGCGCCCCATGCGCGCCGAGGCTCCGGCGGCCAGAACGATGCCCGCGATCGTCACGGACGTCCGTCCCGCCGGGTACTCTTCCCGCCGGGAGCAGAGCGATGAAGCAGTACCTCGATCTCGTGCGACATGTGCTGGACAACGGCCGCCGGAAGGAGAACCGGACGGGGGTGGACACCATCTCCTGCTTCGGCTGCCACTACAAGGTGGATCTCGCGGATGGCTATCCGCTGCTCACGACCAAGAAGATGTACTTCGGCTCGATGCTGCGGGAGTTGCTCTGGTACCTCTCGGGCGAGGACCACATCCGCAACCTGCGGCAGCACACCAAGATCTGGGATGCGTGGGCCGACGCCGACGGCAACCTCGACACCGCCTACGGCTACTACTGGCGCCGCTTCCCGAGCGCGCGCAGGAACGGCGGCGGGGAGAACGGCGGGGAGAACGGCGGGGAGAACGGCGGGGAGAACGGCGGGGAGAGCGGCGACGCCAACGCCAACGACGGCTGGCACGTGCGCGAGGTGGACCAGATCCAGTACGTGATCGACACGCTGAGGCGCGACCCGAGCAGCCGCCGCATGGTCGTCAGCGCCTGGGAGCCCGGCAACGCGACGTCCAGCAAGCTCCCGCCGTGCCACTACACGTTCACGTTCAACGTCCAGGAGGGGCGGCTCTGCTGCCATCTCAACCAGCGCTCTGGCGACATCGCGCTCAGCATTCCCTTCAACCTGGCGTGCTACTCGGCGCTGACCATGATGATCGCGCAGGAGACGGGACTCGAGCCCGGGATCTTCAGCCACTTCATCATCGACGCGCACATCTACACGTCGAAGGCCGACGGCTCGATGGCGCAGTACGATCACGTGCCGGGGCTGCGGGCACAACTCGAGCGTGAGCCCCAGCCACTCCCGCGGCTCGAGATCGCCAGGAAGCCGTTCGACGAACTGACCTTCGACGACTTCACGCTCGAGGGCTACCGCCCGGCGCCTCTGCTGCGCTTCGCCGTGGCGGTGTAGGGCGCGGTGTAGGGCGGGGTGTAGGGCGGGGGGTGCGCGGGCATGCAGGAAGACGCCACCGGGCCGATCGAGCGCCCCCGCGTCGTGATCGTCGCGGGCATGGCGCGTGACGGCACGATCGGCAGGGACGGCGCCATCCCTTGGATCTACCCCGAGGACATGCGCACCTTCCGCGAGAGCACCATGGGCACCGCGTTGGTCATGGGGCGCCGGACGCTCGAGTCCATCGGGCGCCTGCTGCCCGGCCGCGAGACCATCGTGATCAGTCGCGATCCCGGCGCCGTCGCGGCCCGCTGGCCGGGAGCGCACGCGGTTGACGGCGTCGAGGCCGCGCTGGCGCGGGCGGTCGATCTCGGACTCGCCAACGTCTCGATCGTCGGTGGGGGAGAGATCTACGCGCTCGCGCTGCCGCTTGCCGACGAGATGCTGCTCACGTACGTCCCCGAGGACGGCGGCGGCGACACGTTCTTCCCCGAGTGGGACCGGGCCGTCTGGCGCGAGGCCGGCCGCGAGAGGATCGAGCGCGTGGAGTGCGTCCGCTACGTCCGGCGCGAGGCCTGAGAGCCGCGGGCCGGTGCGCGGTGACGGGGCCAGCGGTGACGGGGCCAGCGGCGACGGGGGTCAGCGGCGGCGCTCCGCCGCGGGCCAGAGGACCTTGTGGATCTGGAGGTTGAGGCGCGCTGGCAGACTGTCCGCGACGATCCACTCGGCGAGGTCGGCTGCGAAGTCCGGCGCGCCCCAGACCGGCGACAGCAGCACTGCGCCGCAGCGGCGGTCGAGGTGTTCGCGGCGGATGACGCCCTTGGCCCACTCGTAGTCCGCGCGGCCGGCGACGACGAACTTGACCTCGTCGCGCGGCGTCAGGAGCGGCACGTTCTGCCAGCGGTTGCGCTCGTGCTCGCCGCTGCCCGGGCACTTGACGTCCACGATGCGGTGCACGCGCGGATCGACGGCGCCGATGTCGAGTGAGCCGCCCGTCTCCAGCAGCACGACGAACTCCTCGTCGCAGAGGCGCGTCATGAAGGGCAGCACGGCGGGTTGCAGCAGCGGCTCCCCGCCGGTCACGAGCACGTGCGTCAGCCCGTGTCCCTGCACCTCGGCGAGCACGTCGTCCAGAGGTCTTCGCTCGCCGCCCCGGAACGTGAACTCCGAGTCGCACCACGTGCACCGCAGGTTGCAGCGCGCGGTGCGGACGAGCATGAAGGGCACGCCCGCGAACGTGCTCTCGCCCTGCACGCTCGCGTAGACCTCGGTCAGCAGCAGGGAATCGCCCACGGGCTCGGGGAGCGACACGGCGACGTCGTCCGTCATCCCGCACCACCGGCGCCGTGACCCGCGCCGAGTTCCGGGGCGTAGCGAGTCGGGTCCTCGGCTGCGGCCTCACGAAATCCCCGGCGGCGCAGGGCGCACGAGTCGCACTCCCCGCAGTGCAGCCACTCGCCGCTCTGCTCGAGCGGGTCATAGCACGACATCGTCGCGCTGAGCGGCACACCTAGCGCGAGACCGTGGCGCACGATGTCCGCCTTCGACATGTCGAGCAGCGGAGCACGCACGCGGAAGCGCACACCGCGCTCGGTGCCCGCGGCGGTCGCGAGCTGTGCCAGTTCCTCGAAGGCCCGCAGGTAGGGCCCACGGCAGTCCGGATAGCCCGAGTAGTCGAGGGCGTTCGCACCGATCACGAGTTCCTCGGCGCCGACGACCTCCGCCAGTCCGAGCGCGATCGAGAGCAGCACCGTATTGCGCGCGGGCACGTAGGTGACGGGCACGCCGGCGCCGATCTCGTGATCGTTGCGGCCTTTCGGCACCGCCACGTCGGAGGTCAGCGCGCTGCCGCCGAGAGCGCGCAGGTCCACGCGGACGACGCGGTGCGTGAGGGCGCCGAGGCTTGCCGAGACCGCATGCGCCGCGTGGAACTCGGCGTGGCAGCGCTGCCCGTAGTCGATCGCCAGTGTGTGCAGATCGCGGCCGTCCGCGACGACGGAGGCGGCCGCGACGGCCGAGTCGAGCCCGCCCGAGAGCAGCGCCACGGCGAGCGGAGTCACGGCGTCGGCGGTGCGTGTCACACTCGCATTCTGGCCCGTGGCCCGCGACGCGCCACCTCTCCTTGCCGCGGACGGCCCTTCAAGGGCAAAATCGGCGGCTTGCGCTCGGAGTTGCCGCGTCGTCGCGGCGCGGAGGCGCCGCGGAGACCTGCATGCCTTCTTCCCCCCTTGCACGTGCGCTCATGGCCGGTACGACGGGCCGCGTCCTGCGTCGTGTGCTCGCGTCGGCGCTCGCGCTCCTCGCGTTGGCGGCGCCTGCTCTCGCCGAGGGCGGCGGCGCGGCCGCAGCGCCCGCTGCGGCGCCCTCGACGCCGCACTGGCTGGCGTCGATGCCGTTCGTCGTCATCCTGCTCTGCATCGCGATCCTGCCGCTCATCCACAAGACAGAGCACTGGTGGCACAAGAACCGGAACAAGCTCCTGGTCTCCGTGGTGCTCGGTGGCGCGACGCTCGCCTACTACTACTTCGTGCGCATGTTCCACCATGCGGAGAGCGGCTTGGCGTCGGTCCTCACTGTGCTCGAGCACTCGGTCGTCGCCGAGTACATCCCCTTCATCGTGCTGCTCTTCGCGCTCTACACGATCGCCGGCGGAATCGAACTGCGCGGTGACCTCAAGGCGCGCCCCCTCACGAACACGATCTTCATCGGCGTCGGCGCCGCGATGGCGAGCTTCGTCGGCACGACGGGCGCCGCGATGCTGCTCATCCGGCCCCTGCTGCGCACCAACCGGGAACGCCGGCACGTCGTGCACACAGTCATCTTCTTCATCTTCGCGGTGTGCAACTGCGGTGGACTGCTGCTGCCGATCGGCGATCCGCCACTCTTCCTCGGGTACCTGCGCGGTGTCCCGTTCACGTGGACGCTGCAACTGTGGCCCGAGTTCCTGATGGTCAATGGCGCGCTGCTCGTCATCTACTACATCTGGGATCTGCGGGCCTACGGCCGGGAGTCGGCCGCGGACATCGTCCACGACGAGACCGCGACCGAGCCGCTGCGCATCAACGGCAAGCTCAACTTCGTGCTCCTTCTCGGCGTCGTCCTCTGCGTCGCTCTCTTCGACCCGTCCAAGCCCTTCCCCGGCACGGACTGGACGCCGCCGATGTTCCTGCGCGAAGGGCTGCAACTCGTGCTCGCCGCGCTGTCGTATCTCGTGCCCGCGTTCACGCCCAAGGGGCTGCGCGAACGCGTCAGTTTCGACTTCTTCGCGATCACCGAGGTGGCTTGCCTCTTCATCGGGATCTTCATCACGATGCAGGTGCCGCTCGAGGTGCTCAAGAACCCGAGCGTCGTCGCGAGCCTCGGCGTGGACACGCCGATGGAGTTCTTCTGGTTCACCGGCCTGCTGTCGTCGTTCCTGGACAATGCCCCGACATACGTCGTGTTCTTCGAGACGGCGAGGAGCGTGCCCCCGGTGGGCAACGTCCTGCCGCTGCCCGGCGGATCGGGCATCTGCGAGGTCTTCCTGAAGGCGATCTCGTGCGGCGCCGTCTTCATGGGCGCGAACACGTACATCGGCAACGGTCCCAACTTCCTCGTCAAGGCCATCGCCGAACAGTCCGGGATCAAGATGCCGTCGTTCTTCGGCTACATGAAGTACAGCATCGCGATCCTCATCCCACTGATGGTCGTGACCGGGTTCCTGTTCTTCCTGACGGGTGGGTAGCGGGCGGATCGCGCGGATCGCCGATCGTCACGGCGCTTGCACTCGCAGGCTCGCGCAACCGCCGCGCCGATCGCCGCTCCGCTCTCTACGTTGGCGCGTGCTCGGGCGCGGACAGCCCCAGCGCGAGCGCCCGCCCCTCGCCCGCGACCCTGCGCGCGCGCATGGGTCGGCGTCACGGTTCTTGCACTCGCAAGCTCGCGCAAGAACCGCGCCCCCGACCGGAACGATCGAAGGGACGGCCGCAACTAACACGCTCGAGCGCAACTAACGGGCTCGAGGCGTTGATCACCGCCCCGGCCGCCGTGTACGTCGCGAGACGCAACGACAGCCGTGCGCGCCCGGGACATCCGGGTTGACCACAATGGGTCAACCCTACGCCGGGCGTCGCAAGGGCGAGGCGGGCACGCCGGAGGGGTTGCGAGGGTGCACCCGCTGGCGGCTGCGCGCGCAGCCGCCCCCTCGAGCGCGTTGGGGCCCGCGCAGGAATAGCTTCGGGATTCGGTCGGCGGCGACGACGCGGGGCGGCGTTGCCTCTCCTCCCCGACTCGGCTCCGCAATGAGTCGCGCCGTCGAGGCGCCTTGCCCCGCGCCGCCTCGCTCGCCCTCGGTCCTACGAACGTATCCCTGCGCGGGCCCTTACGGTGCTGCGGTCTCTGCACTCGGATCTGCCGACGCAGCAGGACCAGTCCGCGCTCGTCGTCGATGTCCAGCACCGCTCCGCCCACGGCGTCGCACAGTTTGCGGAGCGCGTCGTCGACGGGGGAGTCGGTGACGCTGATCGAGATGCTCTCTCCGTCCAGCGTCGCGCCGACCGCGGGAGCACCGTCGGCATGCAGGATGCGAGCACGGATCGTGAGAGTCGTCGGCGCGTCGATGTCAACGGGAACCGGATCGATCACGAATGTCGATGTCCTGTCCGTCGTCGGCTCGTGGCCCGATCGGCGGATCACGACGCGGTCGTCCATCACGTCGAACGCCAGCCCGCGGAATGACGTGACCAGTCCGAGTACTCGCCTGCCGGACATGCGTTCCTGCAGCCTCAGGCTCACGAGCGTGTCGTCACCGTCCAGGTGCGCGAGCACGGCGCTCTGCGCGTGGATCGGCACGTCCGTCTCCGCCGAGATGCGCCCCAGCACGCGGCGGAGCGACTCGCTCGCATGGTCCGCTCGCACTCGACGCGCAAGCCGCGGCTCCAGCGTCGGCCCGGCGTGCGCGATGGGGTGGTAGGCTGACGCATCGTGCGACTCGCTCTCACGTCGCTCACGCTCTCTGCGCTGCTCGTCGGGATGCCGCCGGGTGGGGGAGCTGCGCCGCGCATGCCGCACGAGACTCTGCCGCGGCTCGTGCGATTCGAGAACTCCGTGCGCAACGAGTCGCTGGTGACGCTCCGCGACGTGCGCTGCGACGCACTGCTGCCGGAGGACGGGCCCGGGCAGCGCGTGCGCTGGTTGCGCCTGTCGGGGCACGACTGGACGATCGGACGTGATGCGCTGGGGCAGCGTTTCGCCAGGGCCGGCGTCGCGCGGCTGCGGCCGGGCGAGACGGTGACGTTCGCCTGGCTCGCGGCCGTCGAGCTCACGCCGCAGCCGGTTCGGGGTGGAGACGCGACGCTGCTGACATCCGTCGCACGGGCCACCGCTCTCGCGGACGATCCCGCTCTCGGGCTCGGCGATCGCGCCGTTGCCGAGGCGGCGCGCGATGTCCGGCGCGCTGCGTTCGGAGACTCCGCCGAGGCACTCGCACACGCGGCGCTGACGTATGTGCGCAAGCGCATCGACTACGACCTCTCCGGAGGCTGGCAGACGGCTCCCGACGTCCTGCGCCGCGGTACGGGGTCGTGCAGCGAGATGACATTCGTCTACGTGGCGATCTGCCGGCGCCTGGGCATTCCGGCGCGCTGGATCGGCGGCACGCTCGAGCGCGCCCGGCGCGGTGGCCGCAGCGTGGACGACGTGTTCCATCGACTCGCAGAGGTGCGGCTGCCCGGGCGCGGCTGGGTCGGCGTGGAGACCACCTCGAAGGCCCGCACCGCGGACGACGGGCGCCCGTTCGGCCGGTTGCCGCGAGCGATGCTCGTGCTGTCGCGCGGCGGTGGCAGTGACGGCGCGACCGGCCTCTACTATCACGCCCGCAACGAGTGGTCGGCACCGCGTGGAACCGGCGCCCGGCCGCGCATTGCGAAGCGCGCGCTCTGGGTCGCGGACGCCGACGGTGTGAGCCCCATCGGCGCTGCGAGACCGATTCCCGCGAGTCGGCCGCGCCGGTCGCCTGCTCTCGACGAGACCGCGCGCGCCGACGCCGCCGGCTTCGGTGCCCCCGTACCCGCCGGCTATGCAGGACCCTGGCCGCGCGGCGCTCGCCGCCCGGCGCGGGAGGCTACTCCTCGACGTTGACGAACAGCCCGCCGCTGTCCTCGGCCATCTCGGCCAGGTAGTCCACGCGCTCGATGATCTCGCTTTCGGAGCGCTCGCTCGACTCGTAGCGTCCGCCGGGCATGACCAGAGCGATCACCAGGCGGATGTCGCGCAGCCGATTCGCGCGGCGAAAGATCTCCATCGTCTCGCGCGAGCCCCGTGTGATGCCGTTGCCCCACGGATGCGAGTCGGTGGCGATGACGATCGTGTCGAGCGACGGGTAGCGCTCGAGCAACTCCGTCAGCGCCGCCCGCATGTCGAAGCCGCCGCCCGGCTGGAGCCCGTCGATCCAATCCGTCGCCTCGGAGCGGCCCGCCGCATCGATCCACGTCTCCTTGAACGGTTCGAGCCGGCGCGAGGCGGCGGCCAGGACGAACGACGCGTCGGCGGAGATGCTCCCGATCAGCGCGGCGCTCTCGTCGCGCATGCGCTGCGCGCGGCCCTTCCAGCCGGTGGAGCGACTGCGGTCGATGAGGAGCGCGAAGCGGTCCGACGCAACGTCCAGCCCGAAGAACGTCGGTAGCTTCGGGAGTGCGTTCGGCGCGGGGGGACTGCCGCCGGCGGCGAGCGACTGCCACGCGGCGGCGTCGTAGCCGAGATCCCGGCCCAGCAGCGCGCGCAGAGCGCCGCGCAGGTGTTCGCGTGTGCGCAGCGACGCCGCGGCGCCGAGGGCCGTTGCGATGTCCTTCGCCGCGTCCTTGCGATCGGCGCGCACCAGCGCATCGGCGGCGCAGCGCACGACCCGCTCGTCGCTGTCGGCCACGAGCGTCCGCAGCGCCGTCCACGCGCCGTCGGCCTGGATTTCGGCCAGGCCCCGCGCCGCGCCGTAGCGCACGTCCGGCAGTGCATCCTGCGACTCGGCGAGGAGCAGCGGGAGCACCGCCTCGCCGCCGCAGCGCCCCAGTGCCAGATTGCGCTCGAAGCGCTCGGGGACCGCGGCGTCGTCGTCGGCCGTGAGCCACGGCAGCGCCGACGGGTCGCCGAGTTCGCCGAGTCCCTGGACCAGCGCGGCGCGCAGATCGTCCGTCTTCGCTCGGGCGAGGAGTTTGATGACGCGCTCGGCGACAGCAGCCGGAACCCCTGCCTCCGTTCGCGGCGTGAAACCGAGCCCGGCGCCCAGTGCGATGACCGGCGCGCGGGCCTTCTCCTTCTTGAACTTCGTGATCAGGAAGTCGAGGGCTCTGGGATTGCCGCTGCCCGAGAGCAGATGCACGACCGCGACGCGGTTGGCGATCGTCTTCTCGTCGTCATAGGCCTTCTTCAGCAGCTTGACGCAGGCCTTCTCCGTACGGAACGGGAACATGTCGAGCAGCACGTAGCGGCGCTCGCGGTTGGCTTCGTCGTCATGGTTTCGTGCGAGCGCCGCGTAGCGCTTGGCGAGGGCCCTCCACTCGGTGGTCTGAGCCGCGCCGACGGCCGCCGCGCAGCACAGCGCCAGGGCCGCCAGGGCGACTCGGCGCCTCACGGCCGCGACTCGTTCGCGAACTTGCCCTGGTTCTCGGCGGCGATGCGCGCCATGAAGTCGGCCATGTCCTCGGGGTCCTCGTACTTGCGTGCCGACTCGATGGGGGACAGGCCCACGATCAGTGCGATCGTGTTGATCGAGATGCGGCGATAGCGGTTCAGCTTGCGGATCTCGGACAGGATGGTCTCCTGCTCCTCGAAACGCCCCAGCGACGGTACGCCGTCGGACAGGAAGTACACCGTGTCCACGTCCGGGTGCAGGCAGCCGAAGGCGAGGGCGTCGAACGTGGCCGTGCCGCCGCGCGGCAACTGCCTCTTGATCCAGGCGATCCCCGCCTCGACGTTCTCCTCGGTTGCGAAGACGGGCGTCGGCTTCCACTCCGTGACGACGCCCGCGAACGTCGCGAGGTTGAACAGCGTGGGCGGCTCGGAACCGTCGGCCGACGGCGCCACGGGCACGTCGCTCGTGTCGCCCTTGCGGCGCGCCTTGGTGGGCACCCGCCCGCGGTTCTGCTTGGCGAGTGAGCGCAGCGCGGCGAACAGCTCGCGATGCGCCACGTCGATGCGCCGCTTGCGCCAGGCCGACGGCTTGATCCCGCTGTCGCGCGGTGCGTCGGGCCACTTCATGGAGCCGGAGATGTCGAGGATGAAGAGCACACGATCACTGTGGATCGGGAAGCGGAAGTAGCTTGCCGTCTCGCTCTCCGTCATCGTCGGGTCGTCGGGATCGACGCCGCGCTTGACCTTCTTCCACCACGTCGTCCACGAGTTCGGATCGACGTGGTAGTCCTTGTCCATCCGGAATTCTTCCTTGGCGATGCGGCGCAGAGCCTTGCGCACCTTTTGGCGTGCGCGGAGTCGTCCGACCTTGAGCCCCTCGATGAGCGGTTCGATCGCGGCGCGCGTTCCGATTCGCGCGACGGCTTCGAGCGCCGTCTCGACGACGATCGGTTCCTCTCCGCGGATGATGAGGCGCTGCAGTTCCTCGATGGCCTCGGGCTGCCCGGCGTAGCCGAGCCCCTCGGCAGCGGCCATGCGCAACTGCCACTCTTCGCGTGAGAGGTAGACGAGCAGTTTGCCGACGGCCTTGCGGCCACCGCAGCGGCCGTACGCGCGCAGCGCCTCGAAGCGCACGGCGAGACTCTTGTGGTCCTCGATCAACGCCTTGAGCGCCGGCAGTGCGTCGGGGTTGCGCGTGTGGCCGACCGCTTCGACGATCGAGGCGAGGACGTCGGCGTCCTTCTGCCGCAGGCGTGTCAGCAACCAGGCCTTGGCCTCCGCGTCGTCCACGTACTCGAACATGCGTGGCAGCGACGAGGCGAAGACGGGCTCCTTCTTGGCCGTCGAGATGACTTTCTTCACCGCCGCCTCGATCGAGCCCGGGTCGCCGCTCTTGCCGATCGCGACGAGCGCTGCGACGCGTGTACGCATGTCGTGGTCGCCCTCGAACACCTTCCTCAGGAACTTCCCGGACTCGGGGTAGTGCATCTGGCCGACGAAGATCACGCGGTTGCGTCGCGTGCGCGTCGGGATGATGTCCTGGTTGCGCTTGAGGCTCTCGTACTCCTTCTGGATGACGTCGAGGCGCGCGGCCTTCTCCTCGTCCGAGAGGGCCGAGGGATCGATCCCGAAGCGCGTGCGGTCGCTGTGGACCTCTTCGCTCGGGGGACCACCGATGTCCGAGCCCTTGCCGCCGGCGAGCGCCGTGGGCGGGGCGAGATAGACGGCGAGCAGCGCGCACAGTGTGGACGCGGTGGTGATGACGAGGGGCTTGATCCGGAAGAGCATGCGTCGCAGCATACCGGAGCGTGCCGGGTTCGCCGCAACGGACCGCCGCCGCCCCGCGTCTCATGGAACGAAGGTACCCGCGGGGAACCGAGCGCCCGTTGCTACGATCCCGAACGCCGCGCCGATCGAGGGAGTCCGTCATGCGTCACACATTCCTGTTCGCCGCCATCGTGATCTTCGCTGCTGTCGCCGTTCTCACGGGGGGCGCGCTCGCGCAGCAGATGGGGGACGCTCCCGCCGCGCCTCCCAAGCGCCTGGAGCGCGCCGCCCACATCGTCTCGGCCCTCGAGCAGGCGCTGACGCGGGCGCGGGCGGCCGAGGTCCTCGAGGGCGGCTACATCGAGACGCTCGAGGCGGCGCTCGTCCATGCGCACGCAATGACGAAGCCGGTCACGGCGGCCGAGTTGACCGACGGCGAGAAGGAATCGCTCCGCGACGAACTCGGCGCCCCGGCGGGTGACGACGCTGCCGACGGTCGCCGCCCGGACTGGGCCGAGCGGGCTCTCGGGCGGGCGTTCGAGGACGCTGGGCTCACCGAGGAGCAGGAAGCCGAGGCGACGCCCATCATCGAGGACTGGTACGCCGGCTTCCTCGAGGCCCGCGCCGAGCGCGACTCCAAGAAGCAGAGTGATCTCAAGAAGGAGCGCGACGTGGCGCTGAGGAAGCTGCTCGGCCGCAAGAAGGCGGGCAAGGTCATCAACAACCTCAACAGCCTCAGCAGTTGGGGCCGCGGCCGCTGAACGGGAGCGCGAACGCCGCGGGCAACGCCGGGGCGCTCTGCGCGAGCACACAGGTCACGCGCGGCGACGTCTCCCTGCTCACCCTCTCAGGTCATCCGCCGAACAGGTCGTTCAGCTTGTCCTTGGCGCTGCCGACGAAGCCGTCGCTGAGGTCGGGATCCTGCACGCCGGCGGCGGCGCGGATCGCGCGTGACTCCTCTTCCTTCGCGAACAGCTCGGCGGGGCGCTTGCTCGTCTGCGAGGCGTAGAGCCGCACCATCCCGATCGTCGTGGACTCGTCGAAGATCACCGTCAACAACGTGCGGTCGCCTACGAGGGACAACTGGATGCTGTCGGTCTTGCCCTGGTGGAACAGGACCGAGAATTCGTCCTCGCCGAGGATGCGCGCCATCTCCTTCGTCGCGGCGAACGAGCCGGCGACGAGTGCCGAGATCGTATCGACGTCGAGATGTTGCGTCACACCCTGGCGGGTGACCATGTGGCCTTCGAGGTCGATCAGGAACGCGCACTTGGCGCCGGAGAGCTTGAGGAACTCCCGGAGCACCTTGTTCACGTCCCGGATGAGGTCCTCGTAGAAGACCAGCCGGTTGTGGCGGAGAGTCGGACCATTCATGACCGGCTCCGCTACACCGTGACCTGCACGATGCCGGTGGCGAACAGGATGACGCCGAGCGCCACGACGATGAGGGCCGCGAGGCCGATGGCGACCCAACTGAAGGACTGCTCCTTCCGGATCTGGATCGTGCGTGGACCGGTGTGGGGCGGCGGTGCCGTGGCGCGGATCGGCGACTCGAGCGGCGTCGCGTCAACCGTGGTCTGCTGCCACTGGCGCGCGGGCGGACCGCCCGCGCCGGGTGACGGCTGGCGATGGCCGCCGAGCGATGGGGGACCGCCGGCCGGGGCGATGGGGGACGTGCCGGGCGTGTGACTGAACGCGGGCGCGGCGGGGAGCGCCGCTGCGCCGCCGGCCCCGAAGCCCTGCTGCATCCTCGGACGCGGCGGCAACCCCGGGCGTGGGCCGCCGCCGGACACGTCGAAACCCGCGGTCGTCGCGGCGGCTCCGGCCGGCGCCGCCGCTGCGACGGGGGCCGCCGGTGCTTCGCGCTGATCGCGGTTGAGCGTCTCGAGGACCATGCCGGAGAGACACTTCAGCGTGGGGAAGACGCCCTCACCCGTGATCGCGACGGCCTCGAACGACGGCACGCCCCAGTCGTTCATCTTCGCCTCGAGTTCCTCCACGGGAAGCGCGTCGGGGAGGTCGCGCTTGTTCCACTGGAGGACGAGTGGCAGTTCACGGATGTCCTTGCCGTACTCGGCGAGGTTGTTCTTCAGGTTCTCGAGCGACTCGAGGTTCTCCTCCATCTTGGCGGCGGAGGAGTCGGCGACGAACACGATGCCGTCGACGCCCTGGAGCACGAGCTTGCGAGTCGAGTTGTAGTAGACCTGACCCGGAACGGTGTAGAGCTGGAAGCGAGTCCGCATGCCGGCGATCGTGCCGAGATCGAGCGGCATGAAGTCGAAGAACAGGGTTCGGTCGCCCTCCGTCGCAATCGACGTGAGCTCTCCCTTGTTCGACTCCGGCGCCTTCTTGTGCACGATCTCCAAGTTGGTGGTCTTGCCACTCAACCCGGGGCCGTAGTAGACGATCTTGCAGTTGACTTCCCGCAAGGCGAAGTTGATCTGAACCATCACTTCCTCCGAGCCGCTAGATGCGGATCTCCCCTAGCTGCCTGATCCGCATGGCCGCGGACTCGATTTCGATCTGGACGGGGCCGACCTCGACGTTGCGGTCCATCACCACGACGAGATAGGCGGGACCCGCGTCGGCCAGCACCAGCTTGCCGTGACTTGCGACCAGCGTGAGCCGGTTGAACGTGTGGAGCGCGTGTGGCGCCAGAGCGCGCCGCATGGAGTGCAGCGCCGCCGACGCCATGGCGGCGACGAACTCCTCTTCGAGGTTCCTTCCGAGATGACTTGCGACGACCATGCCGTCCCAGGTGATCGCGAGGCTGCCTTTCACGCCGACGACGTCGTTGAGCTGCTTCAGGACTCTACGCATGTGCCACCTCGGTTGGAGTTGACAGGTTGCGAGCGGTGAGGTCCTGGAGCAACTCCCAGACACTGTCGGCACGTAGCGGCTCCGAGTAGAGGGCACCCACGGTCAGTCGCTGCACGCGGACGATCGTGAGGTCGCCGGCGGGGCTCTCGATCTCGGCGCGGACGAGGGCGCCGGCATCCATCCGCCGGCTCGTGTCGTCGGCCGTGCTGCGCAATTGGCGGATGACGTGCGCGAAGTCCCGTCGCGACAGTCCGGCATCGTCCGCATGCTCGGCGAGCACCTTCCCGTCGCGGTCGAGCAGCACCGTGTTGCGCACGCCCGCCGTCTGCCCGACGCGCGCGATGTCGCGCGACAGTCCGTCGATGTCCACGTGCAGTCGCGCGCGGCGTCGCGCGTCGGCGTCGTGGCACAGCAAGTCCGGGAAGACCTCCGGGGCGCCGACGAAGTCTCCGGCCTCCTCGACGGCGCGCGCGAGCGTGGCGAACGCGTCGGACGTCAGATCTTCGAGCTCCCCGTCCCAGGTGCCCTCACCGATGCGAGCGAGGAACGCCTGGACGTCGTCCGCGTCGGGCTTCTCGGCCAGCACCCTGTGCAGGTGCCGGCGGCAGTCGGCCACCGCGCCCACGAGGTGATAGAGCTCGGCCAGGAGGGCGTGCGCCTTCACGCTGCCCGAGTTGATCTGCACGACGCGCCGCAGCGCGTGCTCGGCGTGGACGGCGTCCTGGGCGACGACGTCGCGCAGGAAGCGCTCGACGCGGATCTCGCCCTGCACCAGCAGCGGCTGTGCGTTCAGCGGGAACTGCGCCGCGCACTCGATCGCCAGTCCGAGCGCCTCATCGTCCTCCTCGAGCTAGCGGTGAATCTCGGCGAGGCTCGTGTAGACGTAGGGCGTGGGGCGCCGGCCGAGCTCGCTGCGCAGGCGGCGGATGCGTCCGGCCAGCGACTTTTTCTTCGCGAAGGCCCGCACCTGGCGCAGCCGCTCGGAGTCCGGGAAGTGCCGGAGTCCTTCTTCGGCGACGTCGAGTGCCTGCGGAAGGTGGCCGTACGCGACGTGCCGCTCGGCGAGCGCGCTGAACGAACGCGGCGACGGCGCACGGCGCACCGTCGTGCGCAGCCGTCGCATCTCGCGATATCGCTTCAGACGTTGGATCAGTTCCACTGTAGTGGCCTCGGGCGCGCGAGAGCGCGCCGCCCCCTCATCGGGATTCACGCTTTCCCGGCTTGAGAACCGGATTGCGAATTGCGCCTCGCGGCGAGGCTGAGAAGCGGGGCGGGCGCCTTTTCAGCGCAGTACCGCGCGAAGACGACCGTCATCGGCCCCGAAGAGCACGACGGCGTCGCGGACGACAGGCCTCGTCGTGATCCGCACGGGGTCGCCGTCAGGCGTCCGGGCGGCGTACTCCCACGTCCGCGTGAACTCTTCACCGGACACCTCGAGGGCGAACAGGCGTCCACCGCGGACGGCGACGATGAGCAGGTCTCCGTCGAGTACCGGGGCCGCGACCGGCTGGACTCCGAGCTCGTGTCGCGCGACGACGCGGCCGTCACGTGCGCGGATCAGCGAGATGACGCCGTCCTCGTCGATCACGATCACGTGGTCTGCGGTCAGGATGGGCGCCGAGGATGCCCGAGCGCCGAGCTGTGTGCTCCAGATCGCGGCGCCCGTACTCGGGTTCGCACGGATGACGTGCGCATCGGACGTCACGGCGAACAGCGCATCGCGCGTGACGGCCACCTGGTGGCGCACGCTCGTCGTTCGCGAGTGCAGTGCCAGACGCACCTCGCGCACGTTGCGTCCGGTTCCCGCATCCAGCACCGTGACCAGACCGTCCGCCGTGACGTGCCACAGCTCGCCGTTCATCAGCACGGGAGCACCGGTGGCCGGCTGCACCAGACCGGGGCGTCCGGGGCCGGGGTAGCGCCAGCGCTCGCGCTGTGACGTGGCATCGACGGCGATCACGTACCCGCTGTCGGTGGCGATGATCAACGCGCCGTCGATCACGAGCGGGTCGTAGCGCAGCTCTCCCGGCGCCTCGTAGACGCCGACGAGGCGGCGCCGCGCCAGGTCGTGGAAGTAGATGCGCCCATCGATCATGGGAATCGCCACGATGTCCGCGACGAACACTGGCTGTGCCACTGCACCGTTCGGGTTGCGCAGCGCCAGCGACGTGGTCACCTCACCGGTCGTGAGGTCGATGACGGCGCACTCGTCGCCGCGCGTCGGCACGAGGACGAGACCGTCCACGGCCTGCGGCGGTGCCTCGAGCCGTGCCTCGAGCGGCAGCGAGACGAACCGTGCCTGGCGCTACAGCCCGGTGTCCAGCGTTCGCGGCAGGTGTGCTTCGACGCGTCGCGGGTCGCTCTCGGCGACCGGGGGCACCGTGAGCGGCGTCGGCGCGAAACCGTCCGCCGCGAGCACGATCTCGCATCCGGGAAGGAGCGTCAGGAGGACGGTCGCCGGCGTGCGCAGCCCGATGTCCTCACCGTTCACCGAGATGCGCGCGCCGGAGGGCCGCGACGTGATGCGCACCGGGAACTCGATCTCGGCCGCCAGGTCCGGCGGCGGGTACTGCTGCAGGAACGCGACGGCGGAGGAGAAGGCCTCATCGGGCTGGCCCTCGGCCGTCAGTCGCCGGATGTCGCTCTTGAGCCGGTCCATGGCGGCGATGGTCTCGCCGAGGCTGCTGTCGAACGCCTGGCACTCGGTGCCGTCGGGTCCGGCGAGCCATTCGCTGCACGGGGCGGCGATGCGCATGGCGCGCTCGAACGCCGCGAACTGCTCGCGTGTCGGAGCGTCCGCTTCGACGAGAGCGCGGGCCTCTCCGTAGAGCTTCTGCGCCGACGTCGCGAGCCGCTTGCCGGCCTCCGCCTCGAGGCGGCGCAGCTCGCGGAGATGCACGCGCAGGCCCTCGGCCACCTCACGCGCCTCGTCGGCGGCGGTCGAGCCCGCGTTGTCCTGCACCACGGCCATGAGCTCCTTCACGGCCTTTGCCGTGCGGCTCTCGAGTTCGACGCGCGTGTTGCGGCTCTCGTCGAGCGCCGCGAGGAGCGTGTCGTCGTCGCCGCGGTTGCCCGCGAGCGCGGCGACCGAAGCCGAGAGCTCCCCGGACAGCGCCGCGTAGCGGTCGCGGAGATCGGCGACGAGGGCGCTGGACTGCGCCGCCGTGCGCTCGAGCTGCGCCTCACGCTCCAGCCAGATCTGAAGTCCGAAGTAGCCGGCGACGCCGAGCAGCGTGAGGACGCCCGCGGCGGTGATGCTGTTGCGCACGCTGCGCCGCCGCCGAGTGCGCCGCGAGATGAGCTGGTTGAGCCTGCGGAGTACGTCGGTGCGACTGGCGTCGATCGTGAGGACCTTGCGCAGGATGCGTTCGGCCCGGGCGAAGTCATCGACCGCGAGCGCGGTCTCGACGAGCGCCTCGTACTCCCCGACGGCCTCGCCGGTCATGCCTGCGGAGAGGTACACGTCGATCAGTCGCGTGCGCAGGTCCGCGTCATCCGGCCCCATCGAGACGACCCTGTGCAGGACCTGGATCGCGCGGCTCGTGCGACCCAGCTCGACGTACACGTCGGCGAGCACCTTGCCGATCCTCAGGATCTCGCGAGCGTACTCCTCCAGGCCGCTGGCGCTCATCGCGAAGATCTCGACCATGCGGTCGGCCGCGCCGAGGTCGGTGGGCAGGATCTCGAACACGCGGCGGTAGATGTGGAAGGCCTCCGCCGCCTAGCCTGCGTCCACACGGACCTCTGCGTAGACGCGGTAGTGGAAGGCCGCCCGCTCGAGCTCGCACTGGCTCTCGTAGGCCTCGGCGAGTTGCCTGTGCGTGTCCGGTGCATCGGAGCGCAGTTCGACGAGACGTGCGAGGAACTTGATCGTCGCCCGGTTGTCGCCCTCGGCCACGGCGGCGTCGGCCTCGCGGCGCAGCACGTCCGGCGGGACGGGCTCGAGCGCTTCTCCCTGGAGCAGCAGCGCAAGGACCTTGCAGGCGTCGAAGCGACCGACGAACGACGCGTCGATCAGGTCCTCGACGTCACGGCGCCCGTCGATCACCGCGAGCACACGTCCCGCGACCGGCTCCTCGAAGATCGGGTCCTCGAGCTCGACGTTGACTCCAGTGTAGCGGTAGATCTCGCGCATGTCGGGCACGATCTCGCAGATCCACGCCCACTCGTCGATGCGCTGCGCCGCCTCCATGATCACGCTGTTGACGTTGATCGCGATGCGGTTGACGTCGCCGCCCTCGTTGAACTCCGCCGGGATCGGCCCCTCGACGAACTCGAACTGGGCGTCGTGCGTGATGAAGAGGTCGTAGATCTCCTCCTCGATCTGCACGCGGAGGGCGTCCTCGATGTTCTCGCGGCGCACGAGGCCCTGCTCCACGAGCACCTGACCGATGAGCCGGCCGCTGCCGGCGGCCTGGCGCCGTACGGCATCGTCGAGTTGCTCTTCCGTGACGAGTCCCTGCCGCACGAGGATGCGGCCCAGGATGCCGTTGCGGTGCCGGCTGCGGCTCAGCGTCGAGACACCGTCGGGAGCGAAGTAGATGGCCTTGCGCCCGTCGCGGCTCGCGATGAAGAGCGTGCCCTCGCTCTGGTTCATCTGCAGCATCTGCAGGATGTTGGCCAGATCGACGGTGTCGAGGTTGCCGCGCAGCGATGTCATGTCTCGGCACTCCTCTCGGTCGGGGTGGCCGTGGCCCCGGTCCTCCGCCGTTCGCTGTGTGGCATCCGCGTCACGTCCGTTGCGCTCCTCCGTTGCGGGGCGCTCCCGAGGAAACGGCCCCGACGGCATCGACACGCGCCCGGCCCACGTGGGACCGACCCGCTGCGCACGTATCGGCAGCGCTTCTCTCTCGGCTTGAGAATCCCGCGCCGCACGTGCCGAGATCCTCGTCGCCGGCAGCCTGGCGGAATTCTCTGCGCGGCACGACTCCGACGTCGTGCGGCAGGGCGTTCTGCGGCATGGAACCGCCGGGACGGCTACGCTGGGGTGCGATGTCCCACGCCGTGCGCCTCGCCGTCACCGTCTGGAACCGCATCGTCGTCGTGCCGCTGCTGCTCGTGCGCGGCGAGCGCGCGATGCGCGGCCATCGAGCGGCCGTGGCGCGTGCCCGCTTCATGGCGGCGGTGGCACGGGCTCCTTCCTGTTTCCGGGCCCACTTCGGGCTGGCGCGGGCTCATGCCGCCGCGGGCCGGGACGCCGCGGCGCGCCGCGAACTCGTCATCGCGCGGCATCTCGCCCCCTCGCGCTTCCGCGAACTGCGCCGGACGCTCCCCGCTCCCTACCGCGACGCGGAACTCATGCTCTCGTCGTCTCCCGTGCGCCACGTCGTCGCCCGCCCGGCCCCGCGCGCGGCGTCTGCGGTGCCCGAACGCGCCGCGCGCACGGATCGCGGCACCTTCGAGCGGACCGTCCGCGACGACTGCCGCGGCGCGGCGGAGCGCGCGCGATTCCGGGCGATGGGCGCCATCCGCGACGAAGAGGCGCGCGACGTCGATTGGGATCGGCTGTCCGCACGGCTCGGCCGCGCCGATGTCTGATCGCCCGGCGCACTCGGATGCCGCAGCGGACCCGGGAGGGCTGCTCGCGCCCATCGCTGCTGCTGCGGCGACGGGGCGCGAGGACGCTCTGGTCCGCGCCCTCGACCGAGCGTTCGCGGGTGGGTGCTGCGGCGACGTCGTCCGTGAGGCACTGCTCATGCTCGCGCCGTTCGGCGGGTTTCCACGCACGCTCGACGCGCTGGCCGCGTACGGCGCCGCCCTGCGACGATCGGGGGTGCCGCCGCCGCCGCTGCGGGCACCTCTGCCGCGCCCGCGGCATGCCGCGGCCGGCCGGGCCATGTTCGCACGCGTGTACGGCGCCGACGCGCCGCGCATCCTGGAACGCCTCGAGCGACTCGACGGCGAGTTGCCGCAGTGGGTGCTCGAGGACGCCTACGGACGCGTGCTCTCGCGCCCGGGGCTCGCCGTCGCGCAGCGCGAGCGGCTCGCGGTCGTCTTCCTGTGTGCGCTCGGCCTGCGCAATCAGCTCTCCGGCCACGTCCGCGGCGCTCTGCGCTGTGGCGCGACACCCGGTGAGATCGAGGCCTCGCTTCGTGCGGCGGGGGGGCTGCTGCCGATCGACTGCGTCGATGCCGTGCGCGCGACGCTCGCCCGCGGGCTAGACGAACGTC
>JAJRVY010000347.1 GCA_024277065.1 Planctomycetota bacterium | reverse complement strand
ACTTCCCCAACAGGGCGACGGGAGGACGTGGCATGACGGCAGCGGCAGGCGGCAGGACGATCCGGGCCTTCGACATGACGGCCGTGGGCGAGCCACTTCAACTCGTCGAGCGCGAGGCGCCGGCGCTCGCCGCGGGAGACGTGCTGGTGCGCGTCGCGGGTTGCGGCGTGTGCCACACGGACCTCGGCTTCTACTACGACGGCGTGCGCACGCGCCACGCGCTGCCGCTGACGCTCGGGCACGAGATCAGCGGCGTCGTGCAGGCTGCCGGCGCCGGCGCCGAGCAGTTCGTCGGCAAGGCCGTCGTCGTGCCGGCGGTCATCCCCTGCGGGAGGTGCGACCCGTGCTCGCGTGGCAAGGGCGCCATCTGCCGCGCGCAGATCTTCCCCGGCAACGACCTGCACGGCGGCTTCGCGTCGCACGTGGCGGTGCCGTCGGTGGGCATCTGCGTCGTGCCGGGCTTCACGGGCGACGTCGAGGCGCCGCTCGGCAAGAGCGGCGTCGCGCTGCCCGACCTGTCGGTGCTGGCCGACGCCGTGTCCACGCCATGGCAGGCGATCAAGAAGAGCGGCCTGCGCGACGGCGACCTCGCGGTCTTCGTCGGCGCCGGCGGCGTCGGCGGCTTCGGCGTGCAACTCGCCGCGGCCGTGGGCGCGAGCGTGGTGGCACTGGACATCGACGACGCGCGCCTCGGCGCGCTGCGCGAGCACGGCGCCGCGCTGACGATCAACACGCGCGACCGCGCGCCCAAGGACGTCCGCAAGGAGATCGGCGCCTGGGCCAAGGAGAACGGCCTGCCGCGCACCGAGTGGAAGGTGTTCGAGACGAGCGGCTCGGCCGCCGGCCAGGAGATGGCCTTCGGTCTGCTGAACCACGGGGCGTACCTCGGCGTGGTCGGCTTCACGCTGGCCAAGGTCACGGTGCGGCTGTCCAACCTGATGGCCTTCGACGCGCGCGCCGAGGGCACCTGGGGCTGTCTGCCCGAACTCTACCCCTCCGCTCTCGAGCTGATCCTGGCCGGCCGCGTGCAGATCGCGCCGTTCGTCGAGCGGCGCCCGATGTCGTCGATCAACGACGTCTTCGCGGCTCTGAAGGAGCACCGCTTCACGCGGCGCCCGGTGCTCATCCCCGACTTCGACTGACCCGTCAACGAGTGCGACCCGAGTACGACAGCGAGGCACCGCCTCAGCGCAAGAGCGACAGGAGAGGACGTCATGGAATTCAAGGACCACAATCTCGTCCCGTTTCCCGAGGGCACGCCGGGTGAACCCCGCGTGCGCTACGAGCGCCGGCCCGTCAAGGACGCGCACGGAGAGACCGTGCCGGGCCTCTACCAGGCCTGGATCGTGCTCGACAACGCCGGGCAGCTCAACAGCTACACGACGGGCATGGTCAAGCAGGTGATCCTGGCGTTCCGCCGCGCCTCGACCGAGCGCGACGTCGTCGCGGCGGTCTTCACGGGCGCCGGCGACCGCGCCTTCTGCACCGGCGGCAACACGAAGGAGTACGCCGAGTACTACTCCGGCCGCCCCGAGGAGTACCGCCAGTACATGCGGCTCTTCAACGACATGGTCACGGCCATCCTCGAGTGCGACAAACCCGTCATCTGCCGCGTCAACGGCATGCGCATCGCGGGCGGGCAGGAGATCGGCATGGCGTGCGACTTCTCGATCGCCAGCGACCTCGCGAACTTCGGCCAGGCCGGCCCCAAGCACGGCAGCGCGCCGGACGGCGGCTCGACGGACTTCCTGCCGCTCTACGTGGGTGTCGAGCGCGCCAACGAGAGCCTCGCGCTCTGCACGCCGTGGAGTTCCTACCGCGCCGTGGACTGGGGCCTCATCACCGAGTGCATGCCCTGCCTGAAGGTGGACGGCGCGTTCGTCCCGAACCCCTTCGTCGTCACGGACAAGGCCTACGAGAACGGACGCAAGGTGTACGGCGAGTTCGTCGGCGGCGCCGCGCGCGCCGAGGCCAAGGCGCTGGTGAAGAGCGGCACCGTCGATCTGACGCCGCTGGACGACGCCGTCGATCGCATGGTCACGTAGCTCATGATGACCTTCCCCGGCTGCGTCACGCGCACGCTCCAGAGCGCCCGTCAGCACAAGCGCATGCACTGGGACAAGAACCGCGAGCAGAACCGCGCCTGGCTGGGCCTCAACATGATGACCGAGGCGCGTCTCGGCTTCCGGGCCTTCAACGAGGGCCCCCGCGGCGCGCGGCAGGTGGACTTCGCGGCCATGCGGCAGCGTCTCGCGGCCGGCGAGGACTGGACCGAGGAGTTCATCGACTCGCTCATCCCGAAGGCGCCGGAGGCGGGCTCGTGAGCCGAGACGGGGCGAGCCGCTACGAGACGATCCGCGTCGAGGAGACCCACGAGGGACGGCGGCTGCGGATCGTGCTCGCCGGAGGCAAGGGCAACGTCGTCACGACGGCCATGGCGCGCGAGCTCTGCGACGCGCTGGACACGTTCACGCGCGGGCGCCACCTGCGCTGCATCGCGCTCGAGGCCGAGGGGCGGCACTTCTCGTTCGGGGCGTCGGTCGAGGAGCACGCGCCGGAACTCGCGGCGGACATGATCGAGGGCCTGCACGGCGTCGTGCGCGCGCTCCTGACGTCGGAGCTGCCCGTGATCGCGGCGGTGCGCGGGGCCTGCCTCGGCGGCGGCCTCGAACTAGTGCTGCCGTGCCACCGCATCATCGCCGCGCCGGGCGCCAAGCTCGGGCAACCCGAGATCACGCTCGGCATGTTCGCGCCCGCGGGCAGCGTGCTGCTCCCCGGCCGCGTGGGCCGCGCCGCCGCCGAGGATCTGCTGCTCAGCGGCCGCACGCTGACGGGCGCCGAGGCGCTCGCGGCGGGCCTCGTCGATGACGTCGCCGAGGACCCCGATACCGCGGGCGTCGCGTGGTTCGAGGAGTACGTCCTGCCGCGCAGCGCGACGGCGGTGCGCATGGCGACGGTCGCCGCGCGCGCCACGTGGCTGGACGCCGCGCTCGCGGGCCTCGCCCGCGTCGAGCGCACGTTCCTGGACGACCTGATGCAGACCGCCGACGCCCAGGAGGGCGTGCGGTCGTTCCTCGAGAAGCGCGCCCCCGTGTGGGCGGACGCCAGAAGGAAGGGCACATGACACGCACCACCGAAGAGATCGCCCGGTTCTGCGAGGACGTCTACTACGACCTCGACTTTCGGGAGGCCAAGCGTTCGAAGGCGGAGATGGGCGGGTTCGCCATCGGGTTCATGCCCGTGTACGCGCCCCGCGAGATCGTCCACGCGGCCGGCGCGCTGCCCGTCGGGATTGTGGGGGCGGGCGACTGGCTGGAGGTGATCCGCGGCGACGCCTACTACCAGTCCTATCTGTGCCACATCCCGCGCAGCACGATCGACATGGCCGAGTCGGGACGGCTCGACTTCCTCGACGGGATGCTGTTCCCCTCGACGTGTGACGTCATCCGCAACCTCTCGGGCATGTGGCAGCTCGTCAAGCCCGAGACCTACGTGCGTTATGTGGACGTGCCGCAGAACTTCGACGACGGCGTCGGAGGTGACTTCTGGGAGCACGAACTGCGCACGCTCGGCAAGGAACTCGGCGAGTTGACGGGCACGGCGGTCACCGACGAGCGGCTGCGCGCGTCCATCGCGCTGTTCAACGAAAACCGCAGCGCGGTGAACGAGATGTACGCGCTGCGCCGCGACGAGCCCAACCGCGCGCCGACGTCCGAGGTCTACCTCATCACACGCGTCGGCTTCGTGATGGACGTCGAGGAGCACACGCAACTGGTGCGCGAGTACATCGCCGCCGCGCGCGCCAAGAGCCCGACCGAGCTCGACAACGCGCGCGTCGTCGTCTGCGGCGCATTCTGCGAGCAGCCGCCCATCGGTCTGCTCAAGACCATCGAACGCAGCGGTTGCTTCGTCGTCGATGACGACATGCTGCTCACGACGCGTTGGTTCACCGAAGACGCGGCCGAGACGGGCGACCCCTTCCGCGCGCTGGCCCACGCGTTCGTCCACCACACCGTGCCGACGGCGGTCATGTACGCGCCGGAGGCCGGGCGCGGCAAGGCTCTCGTGTCGCGCGTTCGCGAGGCCCGCGCCGAGGGCGTCATCTTCGCCGCCCCCTCGTTCTGCATCCCGGCGCTCCTCGACCAGCCCATGCTCACCGCCGAGCTGGACCGCCAGGAGATCCCGTACACGTCATTCAAGTACTCCGAGAACGCCGGTCAATTTCATCCCATCCGGGAGCAGACGGGCACGTTCGCCGACACCATGAAGCTCTGGAGCGTGGCATGACCA
Source organism: Planctomycetota bacterium (assembly GCA_024277065.1). Lineage (GTDB taxonomy): Bacteria > Planctomycetota > JAJSAM01 > JAJSAM01 > JAJVHW01 > JAJRPF01. Next base: position 4,033 of record JAJRVY010000347.1, on the reverse strand, counting down.
GCATCCCCCCCCCGCCCCCCCCCGGTTCCGCGCGGCGCACCGTCGAGACGGATCCGCGCGAGGTCGAGAAGGACCGCTCGATGGCGCTCCAGAAGGAGCTGATCGGCGGCTACTACGAGCGCCTGTCGAAGTGCGCCGAGACCGGTGAGAAGACGGTTGCGACGTTCGTACCGGGCAACCTCACGGAGCTCATCCACTGCTTCGATCTCGTGCCGATCCTGCCGGAGATCAACGCCCTCCAGTCCGGGATGCGCAAGCGCTCCGGCGCGTTCATCAACGAAGCCGAACGCATGGGCCACTCCGAGGACGTCTGCACGTACGTCAAGTGCGACATCGGCATGTTCCACGACGGCAACATCGGTCCGACCGGCCTCCCGCTCCCGATACCCGACCACCTGCTGCTGTCCTACACGGGCTGCTTCACGTTCATGAAGTGGTTCGAGCTGCTGCGCGAGGAGTTCGACCGGCCCTCGACGATGCTCCAGGTGCCCTACCAGGCGCGTGGCGAGATCACACCGGAGATGAAGAGCTACGTCGTCAAGCAACTCGAGACCACGGTCATCCCCGAACTCGAGAAGCTGTCCGGCGTGAAGTTCGACATCGACCGCCTGCGCGAGAAGCTCGAGCTGTCGCGGCGCGCCGAGGACGACCTCGTCGCGGTGCTCGAGGCGGCCAAGAACCGGCCATCGCCCATCGACTCGTACTTCGGCGGCGTGTACTACATCGGCCCGATTTTCACGGCGTTCCGCGGCACGGAGGAGGGTTGCGAGTACTACCGCATCCTGCGCGAGGAGGTCGAGGCCCGCGTCACGGCGATGCGCGGCCCGATGACCCCCGAAGGCGAGATGAAGGAGGAGCGCTTCCGGCTCGTCGTCGAGGGACCGCCCAACTGGACCAACTTCCGTGAGTTCTGGAAGATGTTCTACGACGAGGGCGCCGTGGTCGTCGCCAGCACCTACACCAAGGTCGGCGGCCTGTACGACCGCGGCTTCCGCCACGACCCGGCGGACCCCCTCGGGTCGCTCGCCGAGTACTGCCTCGGCTGCTACACGAACCTCTCGCTCCCCAAGCGCGTCGAGCTGATCTCGGACTACATCGAGGAGTACGGCGCAGACGGCTTCCTCATCAACTCGGTCAAGAGCTGCGCGTCGTTCAGCGCCGGCCAGCTCCTGATCCTGCGCGAGGTCGAGAAGCGCACCGGCCGCGCCGGCGGTTTCATCGAGAGCGACCTCGTCGATCCGCGCTACTTCAGCGGCGCCAACATCAAGAACCGCATCGAGAGCTACCTCCAGATGGTGGAGCAGAAGCGCTCGGCAGGAGTGACGGCATGAAGTGCTTCGTCGGCATCGACCTGGGCTCCACGACGTCGAAGGCCGTGGTGCTGGACCCCGACGGCAGGACGCTCGGACGGGGCATCACGAACAGCCGCTCGAACTACGAGATGGCCAGCGCCGTGGCGCGCACGGAGGCCTACGTGACGACGCGCTTCACGTTCTTCGAGCGCGAACTCGGGCGACGGCTCGCGGACGCGCCCAAGCGTGAGCTGTCGAAGCTGTCCGGCGCGCTGCAACGCAGCTTCCGGCTGCAGCAGTACCTGACACAGCTCGCGACGCTCGAGCGCCTGACCGAGGACCTCCTCGACTCGCGGCGCTACCACTCGCGGCGCGCCGATTCGCGCCCGCGCCTGCGCGACATCTTCGGCGCTCTGCACGACGAGGCACCCTAGCTGTTCACCGAGGGCGCCAAGCGCAAGAGCGACTTCTTCCGCGACATCGCCGGGGCCTCGTACCAGCACGCCGCCGAGAAGGTCGCCGATCCGGTGAAGGCGCCGTTCGGCCTGCTGCTCGCGCTCTACGACAAGGCCATCATCGACGTCGAGAACGAGCAGATCGAACTCGGCTTCGAGGCCAACATCGGACCGGCCCTCGAGCGCGTACTCGCGCGCGCCTCGGACGACACGCGCGAGCATTGCCGGGCCTCGGCGGAGATCGCGAAGACGACGGAGATCGACGAGGTCCGCGTCGTCGGCACGGGCTACGGCCGCGCGCGGCTGCCGTTCCCCCGTGAGCAGATCCGCAGCGAGATCCTCTGCCACGGTCTCGGCGCGCACGCCATGTTCCCCGAGACGCGCACGGTGCTGGACATCGGCGGACAGGACACGAAGGCGATCCAGGTGGACGACGCCGGCATCGTCACGAGCTTCCAGATGAACGACCGCTGCGCCGCGGGCTGCGGCCGCTACCTCGGCTACATCGCCGACGAGATGAACCTCGGCCTGCACGAGCTGGGGCCGCTTGCCCTGACCGCGCAGCGCAAGGTGCGCATCTCGTCCACGTGCACGGTGTTCGCCGGCGCCGAGCTGCGCGAACGGCTGGCGCTCGGCGAGCGGCGCGAGGACATCCTCGGTGGCCTGCACCGCGCGATCGTCCTGCGCGCGATGAGTCTGCTCGCGCGCTCGGGCGGGGTGGCCGACGAATTCACGTTCACGGGCGGCGTCGCGAACAACGGCGCGGCGGTGAAGGCCCTGCGCGACCTCGTTGCCGAGAACTACGGCGACGGCACCCTCAATATCTCTCCCGATTCGATCTACACGGGCGCGCTCGGAGCGGCGCTCTTCGCACTCCGCGACACGGAGAACGTCACGGACCCCATGGAGGTGGCGGCATGATCACGGCAGGCGGCATGGACGTCGGCGCGGCGGCGGTGAAGGCCGCGATCGTGCGCACCGACAACAAGGGCGGTGACGAGCTCCTCGCGGGGCAGGTGCAGCGCATCCGGCGGCGGGATCCCAAGGCTGTCATCCGCGAGACGTGGAACGCCGCGCTCGAGGAAGCGGGGCTGCCCGAGAGCGAGATCGAGTACGTGGCGACGACGGGAGACGGCGAGCTCGTCGATTTCCGCCGCGGGCACTTCTACTCGATGACGACACACGCGCGCGGGGCCAAGTTCCTGATCCCCGAGACGACGCTGGTGCTCGACGCCGGCGCGCTCCACGCGCGCGCGATCCACATCGACGCACGCGCCAAGCCCCTCGGCTATCGCATGACGAGCCAGTGCGCCTCGGGCAGCGGACAGTTCCTCGAGAACATCGCGCGCTATCTCGGCGTGGCGCTCGACGAGGTCGGCGAGCTGTCCCTGAAGTCGCGCAACCCCGAGATGGTCAGCTCCATCTGCGCCGTGCTCTCGGAGACCGACGTCATCAACATGGTCAGCCGCGGCATTGCCACCTCCGACATCCTCAAGGGCATCCACCTGTCGATGGCCGGGCGCTTCGCACGCCTCGTGCGCGCCCTGTCGGACGACGGCATGCTGACCTTCACCGGCGGGCTCTCCGCCGACGTCGGGCTCGTCGAGGCGACGCGCGAGGAACTCGACAAGACCGGCGTGACGATCGAGGTGAGGACGCACCCGAAGTCGATCCTCGCCGGCGCCATCGGCGCCGCGCTGTGGGGAGCGTTCCGCCACGAGAAGCTGCTGGCCAAGGCCGGGTGAGCACGCGATGACGACGTCCCACCCTCTCGAGGATCTCGACGAGCGCGTCGCGATCGTGACGGGCGCCGCGTCGGGCATCGGACACGCCGTGGCGTGCGAATTGATGGCACGCGGCGTGCGCGTCGGCGGCATCGACGTGCAGGAGGCGTCGCAGTGCGACGCGTTCGCCGCAGCCGACGTCGGCGACGAGCAGGCACTTCGCGCCGCCGTCGCGCAGATCGCCGAGGAACTCGCTCCGCCGACGCTCGCGGTGCACTCCGCCGGTATCGCGCGTGACGCGCTGCACTGGAAGCTCGCCCTCGACGACTGGAACGCCGTGCTGCGCGTCAACCTGACCGGCGCTTTCCTGATGCTGCGCGAGATCACGCCGCACATCCGCGCACACGGCGGCGGCGCGCTTGTCTTCGTCAGCAGCATCAACGGCAAGCGCGGCAAATTCGGTCAGGCGGCCTACACGGCGAGCAAGGCCGGCCTCGTCGGGCTGGCCAAGACCGCCGCACGCGAGCTCGGCCGCTTCGGCGGGCGGGTGAACGTCGTGAGT
>JAJRVY010000346.1 GCA_024277065.1 Planctomycetota bacterium | reverse complement strand
CCGCGCACGATGCACGCGAGTCGCGGCGCCGGCGTCATGTGCGACGCACCGAGATGCAGGTCCGGCCGCGGCAGTCGCAACTCCTCGAAGAACACGCGCGAGAGCGTGTCGGCCCAGTGCTGGCCGGTGTGTACGAGCCGCTCGTCGTGACGGCGGCGCAGGGCGCGACTCACGGGCGCGGCCTTCACTAACTGCGGGCGTGCACCGACGACGGTCAGAACTCGCAGCGTCGCCCCCCTTCTACGAGGTCGCGGCCATCGCGGACGTCACGCGCCGAAGAACGCACGCACCGAGTCCGCAACATGGGCACGTTCGTCGTCGCGAAGATCCGGATGGACGGGGATCGACAACGTCTCGCGGCTCGCGCGTTCGGCCTCCGGGAACTGGCCCTCGCGATAGCCGAGGTCCGCGAAGCACGGCTGGAGGTGCAGCGACAGTGGGTAGTAGATCGCCGAGCCGATGCCGTGCTCGGACAGGTGCGCGCGCAGTTCGTCGCGGCGCTCCGCGCGGAGGACGTACTGGTTGTAGATGTGACGCTTGCCGCGCCCGACGGCAGGTGTCGTCAGACCGTCGATGCCGGCGAACGCCTCGTCGTAGAATCGCGCGTTCGCGCGCCGCCCCTCGGTCCAGCCCTCGAGTCTCCTCAGCTTGACGGAGAGCACGGCGGCCTGCAGTGCGTCGAGGCGGCTGTTCCAGCCGACCGCGTCGTGGAAGTACTGCCGCGAGCCACCGTGGGCGCGAAGACTGCGGATGCGCGCGGCGAGATCCTCGCGCGACGTGGTCGTCATGCCGCCGTCGCCGAAGCCGCCGAGGTTCTTGCTGGGGTAGAAGCTGAACGTCCCCACATCGCCCATGGTCCCCGCCCGGCGCCCTTCGTCCTCGGCCCCGAGCGCCTGCGCGGCGTCCTCGACGACCGCCAGTCCGCGACGCTCCGCGATGGCGCCGATCGCGTCCATCGCGGCGCACTGGCCGTAGAGATGCACCGGCATGATGACGCGCGTTCGGCCGTTCAAGGCGTCGTCGATCTGCGTCGCGTCCAGGTTGTAGCTATCCGCCTCGATGTCCACGAACACAGGGCGCCCCTTGGCGTTGACGATGGCGCCGGCCGTTGCGAAGAACGTGTACGGCGTCGTGATCACCTCCTCGCCCGCCGCAACGCCCACGGCACGCAGTGCGAGAAGGATGGCGTCGGTGCCGCTGGCGCACCCGATCGCGTGCGGCGTCGCGCAGTACGTGGCGATCTCGTCCTCGAACTGCTTCACGTGCGCGCCGAGCACGCACGACTGCTCGTCCACGACGCGGGCGATGGCGGCCATCGCGTCATCGCGGTAGCTCTCGAGCTGACGACGAAGATCGAGCAGGGGAACCTGCATTCGGATACTCCTCAGGGGGTTGCGGACGGCGAGCGTCCGAGAACGGACGCGACGTCAGGTGTCGGACTCGACCGTCGTGGGGACTCCACCGTCCGCGAGCGATCGTGACGCCGCGTCGAGGACGCGCACGACGTCGAGGCCGTTGCGGCCATCGGTGAGCGGGCGCCGACCGTCGCGCACGCACGACAGGAAGTGATCCACCTCGGCGAACAGGGGCTCGCCCGCGGGGAGCCGCGGAATGACGACGTCGCCGTGGCGCAGCCCCATGTACTCGCCGAACGTCGTGTAGTCCTGCGAGACCTCGGCGCCCTTGTCGTAGACGCGCACCTTCTCACCGGGCTCCATGTCGTCGAAGACGGCCATCTTGCGGCTGCCGACGAGCGTCATCCGCCGCAGCTTGTGCGGGTCGAGCCACGAGAGCTGGATCTGGCCCATGCGACCGCCGGGGTAGCGCAGGTTGACGAAGACGACGTCCTCGACGCCCGGCTGCAGGTAAGCCTGTCCCTGTGCGACAACGGTCTCGGGCAGGGCGCCCATGACGTGGTTCATCACCGAGATGTCGTGCGGCCCGAACGACCAGAGGGCGTTCTCGTCACTGCGCACGATACCCAGGTTCACACGCTGGCAGTACATGTACAGGATGTCGCCGAGGTCGCCGCCGTCGATCAGCGAGCGCAGGAAGCGCACCGCCGGGTGGTAGAGCAGCAGGTGCCCGACCATCACCGTCACGCCGGCCGCCGCGGCCTTCTCGACGACGGCCCGCGCAGCGTCGCACGACAGAGCCAGAGGCTTCTCGACGAAGACGTGCTTGCCGGCGGCGATGACGCGCAACGCGATCTCCGCGTGCGTCGCCGCGGAGGTGGCGAGCATGACGGCCTCGACGTCGGGATCGTCCAGAACACGTGCGAGTTCAGGCGTCGCCCGGACGCCGGGATGCAGTGCGCGGACACGCGCAAGACGGTCGGGGGCCACGTCGCAGGCGAAGCGCAGGTCGCTCCCGGGATGCGACGCCACGACGCGCACCAGGTTCTTGCCCCAGTTGCCGCACCCGACGACGGCCACACCGATCGCTCGCCGCGGCTCCCGTACGTCGGGAGCGCCGTCGCTGCCGTCTCGCCTGTCGCTCACCCCGTCATTGTCGAGGCGGCGGCACCGCGCCGCGACAACTACGCGGCCGCGCTCTCGAGCCCGGTGAGGAGCAGGCCCAGAACGACGGTGTCGGACTCCTGGAGACGCTCGACGGCCTGGCGCGAGCGCTCGGCCGGCGTGGCGTTCATGCGCACCACCAACACAGCGCCGTCGCAGCGCGGGCCGATGACGGCGGCGTCGGGCGACGCACCGACCGCCGGCGTGTCGATCACGACGTAGTCGTAGTCGCGGCGCAGCCGTGCGAGCAGGTCGTCCATGCGCTTGCCACCGAGCAGATCCGTGGAACTCGGCGGGACGTGACCGGCTGGGAGCACCCACAGATTCGGCAGGCGGCACTTCTGGATGACGAGTTCGAGCATCGTGCCGCCGGCCAGGTAGTCCGACAGGCCGCGGTGGTTGTCGAGGCCGAACAGTCCGTGCAGCGTCGGCATCATCAGATCCGCGTCCACCAGAGCGACCTTGCGCTCCGCATCCTCGGCCAGTGCGCAGGCCAGGTTGGCGGCGGAGAGACTCTTGCCCTCACCACTCGCGGCGCTCGTGACGATGACGACGGCCACGGACTGCGTCTCACCGACCGTGACGAGATTACGCTGCAGGATGCGGTACTGATTCGCGTGCGAACCGCCCGGATCGAGCAGCGTCACGAGGTGCGGATCCAGGTCCGAACGGAACGAGTTCGTGATCGCGGCCGACGTCGGGCGCTCACCGGCCGGACCCTCCTGGGACGGCGAATCGACGGCCGTGTCCACGGCGATCGGCAGCGCGTGGCGCGCCTTCTTCAGGGCATCGTGCATCTTTCCCATCGTTCAGCCACTCCCCGGCCGTGCCGGCGCTACTCGTTTCAGTTTGCGACGGGCCTTCGCGCGCCTTCCAGATCACGGAT
>JAJRVY010000345.1 GCA_024277065.1 Planctomycetota bacterium | reverse complement strand
CGAATCCGTTCACCCGCTCCAGCTCCGGCACCCGCCGTAGAGCCCCGTCGCTCCGGCCAGACCTCATCCACCTCGACAAGGTGGAGGCTGTGTTGCGTTCTGTCGGCTCCGCCGACGGGAGCCAAGGTGGATGTCGACGGTCTTGTTCTCGTACTGTGACGTGGTGCTGCGCGTCTCATCGAGGCGCACAGTGATCGTGAACATGGTGCCTCCAGGGGGGGGTGAGTGATGACGGAGTCCGACACCGACTTCAAGAGTGAGCGCGACATGGAGTCGCAGCTCATCGCGCTGCTGCGTGACAGGGGCGCGAGCAAGCAGGCGTTCGGCGAGCGCCTGAAGTTCGTCGGACACCAGATGCCGATTGCCCGAACGGTCTACCTCGATGAGGCCGAGCCGAGGCCGAGGCGGTCGGATGTGATGTGCGTGGATCGCGCCGGACGCCTCGTCATCTGCGAGTTGAAGATCGTGCTCGACGAGAAGCTGCTCCTACAGGGGCTCGCCTACGCGCGCCTTGTACAGCGCAACCTGCCGGCCTGGGAGGAGGCGCTCGAGCAGCAACTCGATTCTCGCGTTCGCCTCTGGCTCTTCAACTGGGGTCTCCACGACTCGTGGCTCGACCTCATCCGGCCGCTGGCTGGCGCCTACGCGGGTTGGCTTGCGGATCTGCGCTACTACGGCTCGTGGCAGGAGGACGGCAAGCAGCACATGCAAGTGCAGCGCATCGACGACCTCACGCGGACCGAAGCCATCAGCAAGGAGTTGTCCACGCGCACGGTCCTTGCGACTGCCGACGAGATCCGCTCGTCCCTGCCCGACAACGGATAGCGGACTCCGGGGCGGGGCGACCATGCGCCTGTGCGTCTTGACTGATCTTCACCACCCTCGGAATCTCAACTCCGCTGGTCAGCTTCCGTTCCTGCCGGCGACCGACTCGCCGGCCCGGACGCGAGTGCCGTCCGGTAATCCGCCTTGCGCTTGACCCACTGCGCGCCGGCAAGCACGAGCAGCAGCCCGAGTCCCATCCAGGCCGCGGGCGGCAGAGGCACGAGTTGCGCGGTGCCATCCAGTTCGACACGAAGACCGCTCGGGTTGAACCAGTTCGTCGTCGGCGTCAGCCCCGCATTCTCCTGCCAGAACGTGAGCGTGTTCAAGCCCGAGGAGAAGCCGCTGTTGATCGTGAACGTGCTGCCGAACGCCGCGAAGCCCTCGACGTTCAGCCCGAGATCGGTGCCATTCAGGAACACACGGCTCACGATGTTGTCAGCGGCCATGCGGCCCGTGATCACCGCCGTCGATGCCTGGAAACCGGTCAGGTCGAAGGTCGTCTCGAAGATGTAGCGTCCCGGCGCCACGTTGGCTGCGCCTGATGTCGTGGTGCCGATCCATGCGGATCCCGCAGAACCCGTGGCGTCGTTCGCGAGCCATGCAGAGTGCGGTTGCTGCGCGATGGCGTCAGCCGGAGTGCTGAAACTCGAACCCGCCGGCACGGTGACGATCGACCAGTGCGCATCCGCCGATCCCGCGCTGAGGACGTCCCCAGACGAATCGACTCCGGTGTTGAACAGCGTGATCGTGCCGGCCTGGGCCGACACGGCAAGTAGCGCCACGAGCAGCGCTGAGCGAACAAGGGACACCTTCCACATGGCCACCTCCAGAACGGTGAAGCAAGCCGGGGACGGAGACGGCGTCCCCCTTCTCGTCCACGACCGTACGGTCAGCGGCGATCCCAGACCACGGCTGAGGATGAACTGCCGTGCCAGATCGCGTTTCACGGTGACGATCGTCACAGCTCCCGCTACTCCCCGCTGACCTCGACCCGCCCCGCTTCGCGGGAGTTGACGCCTCCGGCGACTCGGCACAGGTCGCACGGGTGTAGTTGTCGCCGGGCAGCCAGGGTCATGCTGACGAGTGGCTCAGTCGTGCCCTCCGGTCGCGTCGCCGGAGAAGTCCGGGCGCACAGGCTCGGAGTCCTCGAACATCTCGACGTACGGCCCGTAGGAGTAGCGGCGACCACGCCGCTTTCCGGTCGTCTCGTGGAGCAGCCCGTGCGCCGCCATGCGCGAGATGAGCGAGGCAGCCGTCGGATAGCTCACCCCCAGTCGCCGCTCCACACCTCGCGGCGTCAGGACGGGCTGCTCGTACATGAGGTCCAGGAGACGCAGCAGGTTGGCAGCGGAGCGGCCGGCGCTTTGGAGAAGCGCTCGGTGCTTCTCACGGAGATCGACGATCCTCCGCGCCGTCGCGTGCGCCTCCGCCGCGACTTCCGCGATCCCGCGCAGGAAGAACGCGACCCACTCCTCCCACTTGCCGTCGAGCCGCACGGCCTGCAGGCGGTCGTAGTACTCCGCGCGGTGGCGCTTGAGGTAGCCGTTCGGATGTCGGATGAACCGGCCGGACCTCATGAGGAACCTCGATTGCCTTGAACAACGGGTCGAGGCCGCCCACGTTATCAAAGGATACAGCGACGCCCCTTGATAGCGTGCCAGGCGTGGAGCCGCAATGCAAGCGGACGTGAACTGCGAACCTGCCACGGGACGGCGTCTCGCGCAACAGCTCGAACTCTCCCGGCTAGCTGATGGTCCCGAGGCGGTGACGGACCTCCAGAATCGGCACCTCCCAGCGGTCGCAACGGAGATCGTCGCAGAACCCGGGCCGGCTGTCGTCTCTGACGCGCTCCCAGATGCCGAGGACTCGCACCTCGTCTACCTGCCGAAGCTGCGGAAGCCAGTAGCACGCTGCTCCTACTGACAGTCGCGCCAGTTGCCGGCCACGGGAGTCGTGTACGTAGACACTCTTCTGGCGGCCACGGAGTTCCACGCGCGCACCTGTCTGCGCCGACGCGAGTGCCGCATGCACTCGCTGACCGTCGGCCCGCTGGCCTGCGTAGTCCAGGAACAGATCGGCCATGCCGAGGACGGTGTACTGCACGTCGCGGACCGCGTCGGGCGCCCCTTCTGCCACGCGAACGTAACGGCGCAGCAGCCAACCACCGTCCATCAGGTGCGTGTACTCGAGCGGCTGGTCTGCGCGCTCGAGAAGGGTCAGCGACCGGCGCGCGCGGGTGATCGCGACGTAGTAGAGACGCCGCTCCTCCTCGGCCTGAGCAGCGGATCGGCGGTGCTCGTCGCGCGTGCCAGATGCGTCCCAACCTCCGCCCAGGACCAAGACGTGCGGGTACTCGAGCCCCTTCGCGGCGTGGACAGTGCTCACAAGAACGCCGTCGCCGATCATGTGGGACCGGGTGTGATCGGCGAGGGCCCGGTGGAGCGCTTCGAGGAGGTAGTCCGCGGGCGCCGGCTCATCGCCGAACTCCAACTCGACGCTCGCGAACACGCGGTCGGCGATGGCGGTCCAGAGAGAGTCGCAGCCGCAGATGGCGGGAAGGCTCTCGCGGAGATCGGGAACCGCCACGTCGTGCGACTCGAGGCCCTCGACGTACGCCAGCAGGCGGCGGAGTTCACGGATGCGGCTCAACGGTGGCATGCCGCTGCGCAGGGCGCGTCGGACCGGCACTCCCTTGCTCTCGAGGAGCGCCCGCACGACTCCGAACTCCGCGTGCGAGCGCCCCAGAACCGCGAAGTCCTGCCAGTCAGGATCGGGATCGAGCCCCCGCAGGCGCTCGATCTCCGCCAGCACCGCGGCGGCTTGCGTCGCCGCGTCGGCCACCTGAAGTACCGATACACGGCCGGACGTCAGCGTGTCGCGCTCGCCCCATCCGCCACCTGGCGCATCGCTCGCGCGCGCATCGTTCACGCGAATCGGGTGCGCGGTCTTCATACGGTCGGCGTTGTGGCGAATCAGCGCGTTGGACGCGTCGATGATGTGCTTCGTCGAGCGGTAGTTCTCGACCAGGTACCGCCGCTCCGCGCCGAAGTCGTCCTCGAAGCGACGCAGGAACTCGACGTTGGCATCGCGCCAGCCGTAGATGCTCTGGTCGTCGTCGCCGACCGCCAGGATCGACGCCCGCGTGTCGGCGTCCTCGGCCTGCTCGCGACGCTTCGCGACGTGCCTGATCAGCTCGTACTGCCGACCGTCGATGTCCTGGTACTCGTCCACGAGCACATAGCGGAAGCCGGCCAGCAGGCGGTCGCGGAGTTCGTCGGACTCGACGCCGACGACGTGTTCCTCCCCTCGGAGGCGGCGGTTGGCCTCGTCGAGGATCTCATCGAAGTTGACGCGCTGCTCCCCGGCCGCGTGCACGCGCACAGCCAGCGATCGCTCGGTCAGTCGCAGTGCGAGGGAGTGGTACGTGTGCACGGCGATGCTCTTGGACAGGTTGCCGACGAGGTCGCGCAGCCGCGTGCGCAGTTCGTGCATCGCATGACGGTTGAAGCAGACGACCAGCACCGACTCGGGACGGACGCGCTCGACGCGCAGCAGGTACGCGCAACGATGCACGACGACCCGCGTCTTCCCAGCTCCCGGGCCGGCGAGGACCAGCAGGTTCTGGTCCGTCGGCGACGTGACGATCTCCTCTTGGACGGGGTGTCCGAGGCTCGTGACGACGGCCTCGTAGCTCTCCCGCGACGTAGCCCGCTGGAGCACTTCGGGGTTCTCGTGGAAGTAGGTCGTCGCGAACTCTCGCACGCCCTCGGAGAAGTACCGCTGCACGTAGCGGCGCCCACGGTCCAGGCCGTTCTGCGCCTCCTCGACGTAGCGGCCCATCGCGTGGATCTGAAACACGCGCTGGTCGTAGTGCTGCTTCAGCGGCTGGTAGTGCTTGCTCGAGTAGCTGCGCCCCTTCGCACTCTCCGGCATTTTGATCGTCATCGCCTGCCGGAAGATCGCCAGCCCCTTCTGCAGCGTGATGACGTGGTGCTCGTTGAGGAACAGCAGTGCCTTCTCGATCGCGTCGAACGGATCGCCGATGCGCTGCCTGAGTCCGAGCTGCCCTTCGATCGCCGTGCGCACCTCCTCCAGAGAGAAGCGGATCAGCACCTCGCCGACGAGCGCCTGCCGATCGGCCGAGTCGAGCAGCGTCAGCAGAACGACCCTCGCGACATCGCGGCGCAGCGCGAGTTCGGCATCGACCCCGTCCCAGTCCACGCTGAACGTCGCGCGGAGCCCGCGCTGCCCCCCGCTCTTCACGGCGGCAATCGAGTGCTGACGGGCTCCCTCACGTGCCCACCCACCAACCAGCTTTCGGACGCTGTCGGCAGCGACGGGCGTGCCGTCAGCGCGGAGCCTCTCTTGAATCAGCGGGACGGCGAGGGAGATCTGCTCGCCCGGCACGAGATCGGGGTGCGCCTCGCGCAGCCCGGCGACGATCGAGTGTTCCACGCGGAGGATCTCGCCGAGCCGATCGAGCGACCTGTCCACCGTCTTGTTGCGGACGAACGCCGTCAGGTAGATGCCCTGATCAATCAGCTTCGCCCTGGCCATGTCAAAGAGTGCGCGGACGATCTCACGACTGGCGGTGCGGTCCTTCTTCCAACTGTCCTCACCGACCTTCGACTGCATCCGGCTGAACGACGGAAGGTGCGCGAGGTCGTCCGCGTCGAGCCCCTCGCGATCCCCCTGGTGCAGCATCACCTCGAGGATCTCGAGCCACCGCTGCTTCTTCCACTCCGGCAGGTCGAGGCGGTCGATCTGCGCCCTCGCAGCGTCCATGTCGCGGACGACCGGAACCCCCTGGAACACACGCGTCCGGTTCTCGTTGCGGAGGACGAACTCCGCCCGCTCCAACCACGCAATCGCGGTCTTGACCTTCGTGCTCGCCGACCGCTCGCGCTCGCGGAAGGAGACGTCGGTCTCCGGGACACGGAGCAACTCGCCCGGCGATACGACGATCTCATCCGCTCCCTTCTTGCGGGCCTTGCGGATGGCTCTGAGGATCTGCGCGATGTCCCGCTGCTCGAGCTGGTTGCGCGCGGCCAGGTCGAACTGGGTCTCGATGTCGCCCTTCGCGAAGAGAAGCACGCAGTGCGCCGGATCGCCGTCGCGCCCCGCGCGGCCGGCCTCCTGCAGGTAGTTCTCGATCGAGCCCGGCGCGTCGGCGTGCACGACGAGGCGCACGTCGTCCTTGTCGATCCCCATCCCGAAGGCGTTCGTCGCGACGATCACGGGCACGTCCCCACCCACGAACGCGTCCTGCACGCGCTTTTTCTCCGGCGGATCCAGACCCGCGTGGAAGTGATGCGCATCCCAGCCCCTCAGGCGCAGCGTGTCGGAGAGCTCCTCCGTCCGCTTGCGCTTCGCCGCGTAGACGATGGCCGAGCCGCGGAGGTCGGCGCCGGTCGGGTCTCCGAGATGCTCGCGCAGGAGTTCGTCAATGCGAGCGGGCTTGCGCGCGTCGAGGACCTCCTCGACGCCGTAGCGAAGGTTGCTGCGATCCACTTGATCCGAGGCGAGGACGTCCAGGTCCTGCCCGAGCTCCCGTCGGAAGTGCCCGACGATCTCCTCGCGCACGTCCTGCTTCGCCGTCGCCGTGAAACAGGCGACCGGGGCCGCCTCGATCCCCTCCCGCTGCGAGAACTCCCGGATGTAGCGCGCCGCATACCAGTAGTCGGTTCGGAAGTCGTGCCCCCACTTGGAAATGCAGTGGGCCTCGTCGAAGACCCACGTCGCGATCTCGCGCTGGCGAATCGCCGTCGTGAAGGTCGCGCTGCGCAACTGCTCGGGGGAGACGTACAACAGGGCGAAGCGCCCGAGACGCACGCCCTCGAGAACGTCGTGGCGCTCCGCCATCGTGAGCAGCCCGTTGAGCGCCGCCGCGAGCGCAACCGACTCGGTCTTCCGGTTCAGGTTCTCGACCTGGTCCTTCATCAGCGCCTGCAGGGGCGAGATGACGATCGTCAGGGCCCCCGTGCGCTCGCTGTTCACGATCGCCGGCAACTGGTAGCAGAGCGACTTCCCGCCGCCGGTCGGCAGGATCGCGAGCAGCGGCTGCCCCGCGATCCCGCGCGTGACGATCCGCTCCTGCAGGCCATCGCCGTCAGCGGTCGCCGGCTGCGCGCGGAACCCTTCGAATCCGAAGTAGTCCTTCAACTTCGTCACGGGATCGTGGTGCAGCGAGCAGTACCGGCACGCACTGTCACCGCAGGGCGTGCTACGTAGCGCCCTCAGCAGCGCCAGCGCGCCCGGGAACGTGCGCTGCACCCAGCGCGGGAGAACCGACTCCGTGCCCGCGACCTGCAACCACGCGAGCGCGTAGGCGACGACCGGCCGTGTGGCCACGTCGTCGAAGTACGCCGGGATCCGTTCCGAGATCGCGGCGGGGCACGCGCGATTCCCGGCCGCAGCGAAGTGAGCGAAGCCTCGCACGACCTCGTCCCGCGAGAGCGAACGTCCGCCGAGTCTCTCGAGCAGACCGCCCGTCCCCGACAGTCGGAGGTGCGACGTGCCGCCGGGCGCGTCCGAGTCATCGAAGCAGCTCCGATACACGGACAGAAGGCCCGCGTGCAGAGCCTTGCGGGCGAGGAACTCCGCGCAGCAGTCCTCGAGCAACTCGAGAGTCAGGCGGCAGTCTCCGACCGGATTGCTCTTCTCGGCGTTGACCAGCTTGTAGTCCTTCACGAGTGCGTGGTACGGACGCTGCGGGCGCGCGAGCGGAGCCAGGTAGAGAGTGTCGATCAGCGGCAGTTCGAGCAGGCGCGCCCCTGGCAGGTGCCGCGCGAGGAACGCCCGATCGTGAGCAACGATGTTGTGGCCCACGATGGCCTGCGCGCCCTCGATGAACGCGTCCAGCCGCCGAACGAGGTCCTCGGACGAGCCCTCGTTCCGAGCGTACAGCTCGCGCCCGGACCAGAGCGCCCCGCACTCGTGGATCCGCCCGTCAGCACCCACCTCGAGGTCGAGGATTGCGCACCGATCGACGAACGCCTGACGCTGCAAGACGCGAAGGGCCTCCCACCTCTGCCCCTGAACCCACCAGATGGTAGCGGTTGCCAGGGACGACACGATCCGCCGTGCAGCGAGGCGATCTCGAGACCGCGGGGTCCCGGCTGCTACGCTTCCTGCCTGCCTGAAGGACTGCTGCTCGAGAGCGGGCATCCCCAGTCTAGTATCCACTCGTGCAACACAGCGAGTTCGGCGACTCGGAGCAACTACTGACTGCGATCTCCGGCATCAAGCCGTGGTCGCGCGGCGGCGAGCGCGCCCCGCACAAGCCACTCCTGCTCCTACTTGCGCTCGGTCGGCTCCAACGCGGCAAGCGACGCGAGGTCCTGTACGCGGACATCGACACGCCGCTCCGAAACCTCCTCGAGAAGTACGGACCGTCGCGCACCGCGTACCACCCCGAGTACCCGTTCTGGCACCTGCAGGGCGATGGTATCTGGCAGGTTGCCGAGGCGTCCTCGTTCCGTGAGGAGCAGGGCGGCAGCAGCCCCACGAAATCGACCCTGATCAGGGGCGGCGCCATGGGCGGCATCCTCCCGCGCTTCGATCAACTCCTGCGTGACGACGCGGCGCTGGTTGCGCGGGCCGCGCAGTCACTCCTCGACGAGCACTTCCCGCCGACATACCACGATGCCCTGCTGGTGGACGTCGGACTGGACCTGGCGACACACCTGGAGGGGACGGCGCGCAAGAAGCGCGATCCGCGCTTTCCGATGCTCGTGCTCCGTGCGTACGAGTACCGCTGTGCGCTCTGCGGTCTGGACATGCAGATCGACGGACGAAGCGTCGGCCTCGACGCCGCGCACGTCCGGTGGCACACGCACGACGGACCGTCGGAGGTCGCGAACGGCCTCGCGCTCTGCCCGCTCCACCACCGAACCCTGGATCTCGGCGCGTGGGGTCTGACCGACGAACGCGACGTGATCGTCTCGCGGCGCGT
>JAJRVY010000344.1 GCA_024277065.1 Planctomycetota bacterium | reverse complement strand
TCCGAAGTCCGTCGAGCTGGCGGTCGTCGAGCAACGTCGAGGTGGCGAAGAGCCTTCCCTGTGAACTCCGCTTGCTGAGCATCTCACCTCCCGCGCGGAGCCCTCGGTCCCGCTACTCAGATGATCGTCCGGGCGGGAGACGATTCTTCGCTCGCTCGCGAGCGCGCGCGCGCGCGAGCGAGGCAACAGAGGAATCGAGCGGACTTTCTGGCTGGACCTCCAGCCCGCACTATTCATGATGACTCACACACCTGAACGGACCAGAGCGCCGATCTCCGCGTTGCGCTTGCTCTCTACGAAGCTACGGCTGGGAATTCGCAGGCGCGCCTTGATCTCGACGCTCTGTCCCCTTTCAGGACGGGCCTCGCAGCGCGGGCGATGGCTCCCGCATCCGCGCTCCGCCTCGGGTTCGCTTCGACCATCGTCACGGAGTGCGCGAGCCTCATGAACAGTCCGGGCTCGTGCGCGCCTTCCGCGTTCTTCCTCCCCTCCGGACGCGGCGGGCGGCAGCATCCCGGGATGCCGTCGATCACCACCGAGATCTCCCACTCCCTTCCCGTTCCCGAGGCGTCCGAGCGCGTCAAGGGACTCATGACGCGCCTGCGGCGAACGTACGCCGGGCGCATCCGCGACGTGGACGAGTCGTGGGGCGGGGACCGCGGCGACTTCTCGTTCACGCTGTCCGGCGCCCGCATCAAGGGCTCTACCGACGTCGCGCCGGATCGCGTCCGCGTGCGCGTCGAGATCCCGTTGCTCGCGCTGGCGTTCAAGTCCTCGATCCAGCAGACCATCCGCGATGAGGTCAGGAGCTGCCTGTCGTGAGCGGCGGGGACGCCGGCGGAAGCGGCGCTGGGCGCGGGGACGTCGCGATGGAGCACGTGTTCCTCGGCCGCACGGGCGTGCGCACGAGCCGCCTGGCGTTCGGCACGATGTCGTTCGGCGGTGACGCCGACGGGGACGAGTCCGCGCGCCTGTTCGCCGCGTGCCGGGACGCCGGCATCGACCACTTCGACTGCGCCGACGTCTACGCGGGCGGACGCTCGGAGGAGATCCTCGGGCGTCTCGTCGCGGGCTGCCGGGACGAGGTCGTGATCGCCACCAAGGCGTACTTCCCGACGGGGCCCGGGCCCAACGACCGCGGCGCGAGCCGCTATCACCTCGTGCGCGCCGTCGAGGACAGCCTGCGCCGGCTGGACACCGACCGCGTGGACATCTTCTACCTGCACCGTTTCGACGACGTCACGGCTCTCTCCGAGACACTGCGCGCCGTGGACGACCTCGTGCGCGCTGGGAAGGTGCTGTACCCCGCGGTCAGCAACTACGCCGCATGGCAGGTCGCCAAGGCGCGCGGCATGCAGGACCTGATGGGGCTGTCGCCACTGGTCGCCGTGCAGCCGATGTACAACCTCGTGAAGCGCCAGGCGGAGTCCGAGATCCTGCCGATGGCGGTGTCCGAGGGGCTCGCCGTGTTCCCCTACAGCCCTCTGGCCGGTGGGCTGCTCAGCGGCAAGTACGGTCCGCAGGCGCGGCCCGCGACCGGGCGCATCGTGGACAACGCGATGTACGCGACGCGCTACGGCGCGCCGACGGACCACGAGATCGCCGCGGCATTCACCGCGTTGGCGCAGGAACTCGGCCACCATCCCGTGACGCTCGCCGTGGCGTGGGTGGCCGCACACCCCGGCGTCACGGCACCGCTTCTCGGCGCGCGCAGCACCGCGCAGCTCGCGCCGGCGCTGCGCGCGCTCGAGATCGACATGGACGAGGCGCTCCGCGGTCGCATCTCGGCGCTGTCCAGAGCTCCCGCGCTCGCCACGGACCGCAACGAGGAGGCGTCGCAGCACAACTTCGGCGCGCGGTAGTTCTCATCGGCGCGGCAGGGAGAGGGGGCCGGCGGGTAGACTGGCGTGAACCCAAAATGAAGACGATCAGCGCCCTCGTGTCGCACGCGATCGCGACGGGAGTCGTGGCCGTCGTGACGTTCGTGCTCGCCGCGGTCGGTTACACGGGGCTGCTGCTCTGGGCGGTCCTTGCCGGAGAACCGCTTGGTGGGCCGTTCGCGCTCCTCGCGATGTTGCTCACGGCGGTGGCGGTCGTGCCCGTGATCGTGCTGCTGTTCCTGCTGCCGGCGACGGCGGCCGCGCGGGCGCTGCGGCGTCTCCTGCGCTGGTCGTGGTGGACGGAGATGCCGCTGGCGGCGCTCGCGATGGTGGGCCTGGTCGCCATCGCCGGGACGGCCGCGGCGCTGGCGGGCCACGCCGAGTTCTCCGGCGAGCACGCGCAGACCGCCGGTGCGCTCGCCGGCCTGATGCTGCTGCCGCTCGGTCTCTACTGGTGGACGTTCACCGCGGCTGACGGCGTGCAGCGACTCGCGACCTCGGCATGGAAGCTGCTCGCACGATGCGTGCGCACGGCGTCGTCTCCCGACGGGCGGCGGGCGGACGCCGCGCCGCGCTGATCCCGGCACGCCCGCCGCAGTGGCACGCGGCCACGCGGAAACGGGCGGATTCACGCGGGGGCGATACAACGAGAGCGGATGGCGCGTGTGGAGCCCGGCGCCGGCGTCGATGGATGGCGCGAGTTCGTAGCGGAGGTGTGTGGTGGCGGTTTACATCGAGGCGCAGGATGCGGATCCGCGCGAGACCGAAGAATGGCTGCTCTCGCTCGAGAGCGTCGTCGCGGCCCATGGTCCCGAGCGCGCGCGCTACCTGCTCGATCGCCTGATGGACCGCGCGCGCGTCGGCGGCTACCAGCCCGATCAGCT
>JAJRVY010000343.1 GCA_024277065.1 Planctomycetota bacterium | reverse complement strand
GTCGGCGTCGGCGTCCGCGGCCGCGAGCGCGAACGTCATGCCGTCCGAGCCCGGCCAATCCTTCGGCGCAGTCGTGACGATCGCGTAGGGAACGTGCGTGGCGTGCTCCCCGAAGCCGAAGCGCGGCGCGGCGAGGAGCCAGTGCGTGCAGTCGGCGCAGGCCACGGACGCGCCCCCAGAGCCGCTCACGAGCCGCGGCGGGGCGTCCTCGAGGAGACGTCCGACGCGGCGCGCCGTGCGCGGATCGGGCACGAACGGCGCGCCGATGGCGGGGTCGTTCCAGGGGTCCGTCGAGCACGCCGTCGCGAGCACGGCGGCGAGTGCGAGGGCGGCCGTCGTGAGGCGGGGGGCTGCGGAGCGTGTGGCTGTGCGCATGGAGGTCACGTCACCGTATGATGCGCGCACCCCGCGCATGTCGCGAGAAGAGGACTGCATGCGAATCGTCACCTGGAACGTCAATTCCGTCCGCCGGCGCCAGGAGAAGGTGACGGAGTGGCTCGCCCGGCACGAACCGGACGTGCTCTGCATGCAGGAGACCAAGGTCGTCGATGACGACTTCCCCGCGGCGGCGTTCGACGCTGCGGGCTACGGCAGCCTCTTCCACGGGCAGAATTCCTACAACGGCGTGGCGATCCTCTACCGCAAGGACGCGCTGACGCCCGAGGACGTGCGCCGCGGCTTCGACGACGGCGCGGAGGAGGACCCCCAGGCCCGCATCCTGCGCGCGACGTTCGCGGGCGTGCGCGTCGTCAACGTCTACGTTCCCAACGGTCAGGCGCTGGACTCCGACAAGTTCGTCTACAAGATGGCCTGGCTCGACCGGCTGCTGCGCGTGTGCGAGACGTCCGAGGACGCCGCGGGCGAGCTCGCGCTGGTCGGCGACTTCAACATCGCCCCCGACGACCGCGACGTCCACGACCCGGACGCCTGGCGCGGCAAGATCCACTTCAGCGAGCCCGAGCATGCGCAGCTCGCGCGCTACATGGACTGGGGCCTGACGGATTGCCTGCGCCTGCATCACGAGGAGGCCGGGATCTACTCGTGGTGGGACTACCGCCGCCTCGCCTTCCAGAAGCGCATGGGGTTGCGCATCGATCTCGTACTGGCGACCGCGTCGCTGGCGGCCGCGTGTACCGATTGCGTCGTGGACAAGGACGCGCGCCGCGGCAAGGGGACGTCGGACCACGCGCCGGTCGTCGCCACGTTCGACGTGTGACGGCGCGGCGCGCCCGGAGCGCGTCGAAGGGGCCGCGTCGAGAGGGGCGCGTCGAGAGGGTCGAGTGCTGCGCCGACCGGCGTGAACGAGCCGACGGCCCGTTGCGCGAAACCCTCCGGAGCGCAGCACTCGGGGAGCCCCACGGCGAACCGCGTGCCGCTCGCGCGCCGCCCGTGCTGGAGACCGCGGCGGAGCGCCGCTAGCCTCGCGGCGTGCTGCACCGGCGCGACGCGCGTGCCATGCGGCGTCGATGTGCGGCGACGGCCCGCTCCTCGCGTTACGAAGGATGAACATGGAAGCCGCGGCCATCCCCGATCCCCTGCTGCGCTACCGGGAACGCTTCCCGATCCTGGCGAGCAGCAACTACCAGATCAGCAACTCGCTGGGCGCCATGCCGGCCGCCACGCGCGACGAGCTCGCGCACTACGCCGCGACCTGGGCGACCCGCGGCGTGCGCGCGTGGGCCGAAGGCTGGTGGGAGATGGCGACCAGCACCGGCGACCTCCTGGCGCCGATCCTGGGCGTCGGCGCGGGCCAGGTCTGCATGCACCAGAACGTGACCATCGCGAGCGCGGTGTTCGCGTCGGCCATCGACTTCCGTGGGCCGCGCAGGAAACTGGTGCTGGTGGACCTCGAGTTCCCCTCGTTGCAGTACCTCCACCGCCGTCACGCCGACGCCGAGATCGTCACCGTCGAGACGCGCGACGGCATGACCATCGACGAGGACGAGCTGCACGCGGCGATCGACGAGAACGTCGCGCTCGTGGCCGTCTCCCACGTGCTCTTCCGCTCCGCCTACGTGCTGGACGCCGCGGCGCTCGCCGCGCGTTGCCGCGCGGTCGTGGCGCGCCTTCTCCTGGATGTCTTCCAGGCCGCCGGCACGGTGCCGCTGCGGCTCGAGGAGTGGGGCGTGGACGCCGCGGTGGGGGGGTGCCTCAAGTGGCTCCTCGGTGGTCCGGGCAACTGCTACCTGTGGGTGCGGCCGGACCTCGTGGACACGCTCGAGCCGCGCCTCACCGGGTGGCAGGCGCACCCGCGCCCGTTCGCCTTCGAGCCGGGCCCGATCGAGTTCCGGAGCGGCATCGGGCGCTTCCTCACCGGCACCCCGAACGTGCCGGCGCTGCACGCTGCGACGGCGGGCCTGCGCATCGTGGCCGAGGTGGGGCAGGGGCCCATCCGCGCGAAGTCCGTGCGCCAGACGGCGCGGCTCGTGACGCTGGCCGACGCGCGTGGCTGGAACGTCACCGCGCCGCGCGATCCCGGCAAGCGCGGCGGCACCGTGGCCGTGGACGTGCCGCACGCGCTCGAGGTCGCGACGGAACTCAACGCGCGGGACATCTGCTGCGACTACCGCCCCGGCGCCGGCGTCCGTCTGTCACCGCACTTCTACACGCGCGACGACGAGCTCGATGCCGCCATCGAGGCCATCGCGGAGATCCTCGCGAGCGGCGCGTGGGAGCGCCACGCGGGCGCGGACCGGGTGGTCACGTGAGCCTCATCGACATCTCCCAGCGCGTGACGCCGCGCTCCGCTGTGTTCCCGGGCGACACGCCGTTCTCGCTGCGCAAGGTGGCGAGCCTGTCGGACGGCGCGCCCTGCGATGTCGGGACCATCGAGACGACGCTGCACGTCGGTACCCACGCCGACGCCCCCAGCCACTTCGCGAGGGACGCGGACGGCATCGGAGAGGTGCCGCTCGAGCGCTACTTCGGTCCCGTACGCGTCGTCGAGCGCCTGGGCGACGGAGCGCTCACGGCCGGCGACGTGCGCTCCTGGAACCTGCTGCGCGGTATGCGCTACGTCGTACGCACGCGCACGCACGTGGACCCGGACGTCTGGCCCGCCGCGTTCGCGCACCTCGATCCCGCCGCGGCCGAGGCGCTGGCGGGCGCGGGCGTCGTGCTGTTCGGGATCGACACACCGAGCGTGGACCAGCAGGACAGCAAGACGCTGGACGCCCACAAGGCGCTGCTCGCCGGCGGCGTCGCCATCCTCGAGAACCTCGACCTGACCGGTGTGCGCCCCGGCCCCTACGAGCTGATGGCCTTCCCCCTGCGCATCCCCGGCGCCGACGCCGCCCCCGTCCGCGCCGTCCTGCGCACGCTGATGTAGCGCACGCCATGCGAGGGCCCCGGGAACGTCCGGGGGTACGACGCAGCGTCCTCCCGACGACGCCGACCGGCTGCGCCGCGCGCGCGGCCGCCTCCTCGAGCCTGCGGTGGCGCTCGAGCGTGTCGGCTGCGGCCGTCCCCCTGGACCGGCCCTTTGGCGGAGGGACGGGGGTTCGAACCCCGGGTGCCCGTGAAGGCACACGCGCTTTCCAAGCGCGCCCGTTCGACCGCTCCGGCATCCCTCCGCGGGCCAAGGATCCACTCGTGTCGGCGCGTCCGGTCGAGACGCGATCGCCATGGCGGAGGGGGCGGGATTTGAACCCGCGGTAGACTTGCGCCTACACCGGTTTTCGAAACCGGCCCGTTCGACCGCTCCGGCACCCCTCCGCGTCACCGTTCTTGCCGTGGTCACGCCTCGGGGGCGCTGACGACCGCGGCGATCCGGTCACGAGTCGGACCGCGACGTTTTGCCCGCTCGCCGCTTGCTCGCAAAGAACTCCGCGAGCAGGCCGCCGCATTCGTTCGCGAGCACGCCGCCCATCACGTCCGCGCGGTGGTTGAGGCGCGGGTGCCGCAGCAGATCCATGACGGAGCCCCCGGCGCCGGCCTTCGGGTCGCTCGCGCCGAAGACGACGCGCGGCACGCGACCCAGCACGATGGCCCCGGCGCACATGGCGCACGGCTCGAGCGTCACGTACAGCGTGCAGCCCAGCAGGCGCCAGCTCTCGATGTGCGCGGCCGCGGCCGTGATCACGAGCATCTCGGCGTGCGCCGTGGGGTCGTGGAGTCGCTCGCGGCGGTTGTGGTCGCGGGAGATCACGCTGCCGTCGCGGACCAGGACCGCGCCCACGGGGACCTCGCCCTCGTCCGCCGCGCGGCGCGCCTCGCGCAGCGCCTGCTCCATGAAGTGGACGTCGGGCTCGGGCGGTGGATGGAGGGCCACGGACGCTGCCTCGGGGAGTGGCGGGAACGGGAAAGCGGACGAGAGTGGCGCGGGGCTCGGCATCCCCGGGGTGCACGCACCCGCTCGGATGGGCTGAGGGCTGCTTCCGTCAGGACCTGACCCGGTTCGCGTCCTCGCGTCGCGTGTGCGGAGACGCCTACCCCCCGCGCCGTTTCGTCGCGCTGGCCGCCGACCCTCGGGCCGACGAGGCGGGGATCGTACGGGGGCGCCGCGCCCGTCGTGGCGCAAATCCCACCCGCGCGGGCGGCGTGCCGCACCCCGTGACGACGCGCGCCGCGCGTATCGCGGCGGACGCGTGGGGGGTGGGGCGTGGTAACGTCCGGGACTCATGGCGGGCTATCAGGTCATCGCGCGCAAGTATCGTCCCCGCACCTTCGAGGAGGTTGTGGGGCAGGAGGCCGTTGCGCGCACTCTGCGCCACGCGATCGAGGCCGATCGCGTGGCACATGCGTACATGTTCTGCGGGCCGCGCGGCGTGGGGAAGACGTCGATGGCGCGCATCCTGGCGCGGGCGCTCAACTGTCTCGCCCATGACGCTCCGTCGCCCGAGCCCTGCGGCGAGTGCACGCTCTGCGTGGCGGCGGCGGTGGGCGAAGATCTCGACGTGTTCGAGATGGACGCGGCGAGCAATCGCAAGGTGGACGATGCCCGCAACCTGATCGCCAACGTCTCCTTCCAACCCGCGCGAGCGCGCTTCAAGGTCTACATCGTGGACGAGGTCCACATGCTCACGACCGAGGCCTTCAACGCACTGCTCAAGACGCTGGAGGAGCCGCCGTCGCACGTGAAGTTCGTTTTCGCGACGACCGACCCGCAGAAGGTTCCGGCGACCATCCTGTCACGGTGCCAGCGCTTCGATTTCCGGCCCGTGCCGCCGGCCGCGATCACCGCCCTCCTGCGCCGCATCTGCGAGAGCGAGGGCGTGGATGCCGAGGAGGATGCACTCGTGGCCGTCGCGCGCGCGTCGGCGGGCGGCGTGCGCGATGCAGAGTCGCTGATGGAGCAGCTCACGACGCTCGGACGCGGCCACGTGCGGCTCGACGACCTGCACGCACTGCTCGGCACCGTCTCGGGTGAACGCATGCGCGCGCTGTTCGACGCGGCGTCGGGCGGCGACGTCGCCGGTGCGCTCGAGGTGACGTCCGACGTGCTCGACGCGGGCACCGACCCCGGCGAACTCCTGCGGCAGTGCATGCGCCACGCGCACGATCTCCTGCTCGTCAAGATGCAGGGCGCGCGGGCGGCCGGTGTCGTCGCCGACCCGGCGACGCGCCGCGTACTCGAGGAGCAGGCAGGGCGCTTCTCCGAGGCGACGCTTGCGTACTCCGTCACGCTGTTCTCCGAGGCGCTCAAGAACGCCCGGCTCCTCGGCGAGGGGCGTCTGTTCGCCGAGACGGCGCTCGCGCGGCTCGCCGGCCACCGCGACATGCGCTACCTGGACCAGGTCGTGCGCGACCTCGCCGTGCTGGAGAAGCGGATCGGGCTTGCGGAGCGGAGCGGGCCCGAGCGAAGGGCCGCGCAGACCGCGCAGACCGCGCAGGAGAAGAGCGTCGGCGGCACGCGCTCGGCCGCTGCGCCGGCGGCGGGGGGGCACGCCGCGGCGCAGGCTGCGCGGGAAGCGTCGGAGCTGCGCGACGCACCGCACGGGCGCAGCGCGGAGACCTCCGGCTACGCGCGATCGTCGCCGCCTGCGCAGCAGGCCGGGATGGTGCGCGAGGCGCCGCCCGCCGCCTCGCCCTCCCCCGCCCCGCCGCCCCCCGCCCCGCCGCC
>JAJRVY010000037.1 GCA_024277065.1 Planctomycetota bacterium | reverse complement strand
CTCGACGCCCTTGCGGATGGAGGCCAGCGCGGCGGGCGGGCGTTCCCCGGGGGCCGCCGCCAGCACGGCGAGCGCTTCGCAGGCCGCCGTCGCCTGTTCCGCCTGCTTGCCGCCGGCCTTCTTCTGCAGGCGGTCCGCGCCATCCACCATGCCGACGCGCGCGAGCGACGTTGCGGCGGCGAGCCGGACGCGGTGGATAGGGCCGCCGAGGGCCGCGTTGGTCAGCGCCGCGACGCAGTCTTCCCCGCCCTGTTCGCCGAGACCGCGCGCCGCGTTCTCCACGACCTCCCAGTCCTTGTCCTTCAGCGCCGTCAGCAGGAGTTTCTCGGCGCCCTCGCCGCCGTTCTGCGTGAGGTCCCGCACGACCGCGAGACGCTCGGCGACGTCCTTGGACTTCAGCTTCTTCGCGCGGTCGTCGGCGGCCGTCGCGGAGGGTGGCGCGAAGGCCGTGACGGCGGTCGCGGCGAGGAGCAGAACACCCGCCGCCCTGAGAAGGGATGTGCGCGACATGCTCCGATCATGGCCGAACGGGGTGCTCTTGACCGCCGCGAATCCGGACCGTCTTCGCGGCGGGCCTCCGAGGGTCGCCCCCGCCGTCTCCCGGGATCAGCTCCCCGACTCCTCCTTGAGCTCCCGCGTCATCAGCTCGTGCAGTGCATCACGAGGCCGCAGACCCTCGAAGAGGATGCGGTGGACGACGGCGCAGATCGGCATCTCGACGCCGTTCTGCGCTGCCAGTTCCACGACGCCGCGCGTGGTCTCGACGCCTTCGGCGACCTGCACCATCGTGGCCAGGATGTCCGCGAGCAGCTCCCCGCGCCCGAGCCGTTCGCCGACGCCGCGGTTGCGGCCGTGGGGGCTCACGCACGTCGCGATGAGGTCACCGATCCCGGCCAGACCGGCGAAGGTCTCTGCGCGGGCACCGAGCTCGACACCGAGGCGTGAGATCTCGACGGCGCCGCGCGTGATGAGCGCCGCCTTGGCGTTGTCGCCGAGGTGCAGGCCGTCGAGGATGCCCGCAGCGATGGCGATCACGTTCTTGACGGCCGCGGCGACCTCGAGTCCGACGACGTCCGCGCTGCCGTAGAGGCGGAAGCCCGGATCGGAGAACAGCTTCTGGATCTCGCCGGTCACGGCGCCGTCGAGGCAGGCCACGACGGCCGTGGCCGGACGGCCGAGAGCCACCTCCTCGGCATGATTGGGGCCGGATAGCACCGCGAGCGGACGTTCGCCCGCGAGTTCGGCGAGGATCTCCGACGGCCGCCGCAGCGTGCCACGCTCGATGCCCTTGCTGCACGAGAGCAGCGGCACGCTGCGGGGCAGCGCCGGCCCGACGGCCGCGAATGCCGGCCGCAGGAACTGCGTGGGGATGACGCTCACGAGCAGGTCCGCGTCCCGCGCGGCCTCGGCCGCGTCCGCGGTGAGCACGAGATCGTCCGGGAGGGCGACGCCGGGCAGGTAGCGCGGGTTCTCGCGCAGCCGCCGGGTCTCCGCGACGTACGGGCCCTCGATGCCCCAGAGGCGCGTGCGTGCGCCGTTGCGATGCGCGACGAGCGCCAACGCCGTACCCCAGCCGCCATTGCCGAGGATCGCGATCACCGGGGCGCCGTCCACCGCCCCGCCGTGTGCGCCGTCCGCGCCCTGTGTGTCAGTCACGAGAGCCTCCCTGGGCGCCCTCGCGGGAGCGCCCGCGGGGTCGCAGCCGCGGCTCGACCCCCTTCACGATGCGGATGAGATTCGTGTGGTGGCGGACGATGATCACGACCGCCACCGTGCCCGAGAACCAGAGTGTCTCGCTCGCTGCGTCGTACCACCACGCCAGGAGCGGTACGGCCACGGCGGCGAGCACCGAGGCCAGGCTGATGTAGCTCGTCAGCGTGAGGACGCCGACGAAGACGACGACCGCCCCGGCGAGCGGCGGCGGGGCGAGAGCGGCCAGCGCACCTGCCGTCGTCGCGACGCCCTTGCCGCCGCGGAAACGCAGGAACACGCTGAACACGTGCCCGGCGACGGCGGCACCCGCGCTCGCCGCCTTCAGCATCGGCGCCCACTGCGGGTCCGGGAGCTGCAGGATGTGAACGACGATCGGCGGGATCGCGCCCTTTGCGGCATCGAGCAGCGCGACCACCGGGAACCAGCGCTTGCCGACCAGCCGGGCGACGTTGGTCGCCCCGACGTTGCCGCGGCCCTTGTGCCGCGGATCGACGCCGGCCACGCCCAGCGCCAGCCAGAGCCCGAACGGGATCGAGCCGAGCAGGTACGAGAGGGCGAGGACCACCGCCACGGTGAGGGGCTCGGGCATCGTGCCAAGGGTACCGCAGGCGCCGCGCCGCCGACGCGCTTCGTGCCGCCCTCGCGCCGCGCGCCCTCGAACGCCAGTTCGACCGCCGCGTCAGCGGCCACGCACCTTGCGTCGCGCGGCGCCCGGCGCGCAGTACACTGCCCGGCCGTCGCCCCACCGTCCCCGCACCGCTCCTCGCCGATGACCACCACGACCGGCCCGTCCGCCTCGCGCGCGCCGCCTTCCCCCGCGGCGCCGGGCGATGGCTACTTCCACGCGCACCGCGGCGACCTCGCACACCGCCTGCGGCGGGCGGTGGCGCGCGACGAGCTGAAGCGACTCCACCGCCGCAGCGGCCTGCGGCACGCCGCCGTCGCGCTGCGCCAGTGTGCGCTCTACGCGGCATGCTGGTGGGCGCTGCTGACGTTCGAGCAGCCGTGGATCTGGCTGCCGGTGGCGGCGCTGCAGGGCACCGTGATCCTGTCGTTCATCATCCTGCTGCACGACGTCGTACACGAGTGCGTGTTCCGCCGCCGCCGCCCGCGGGCGCTGCGCCTGCTGGGCCGGATCTACGCGCTGCCGAGCGCCATCTCGGCCTCGCAGTTCACGCGCTGGCACCTCGACCACCACCGCGAGCTCGGCTCCTCCGACCGCGATCCCAAGCGCGCGTACCTCTCTCCCGGGCGCAACTCGCGGCTCCTCAAGCTGGCCTACATGACGCCCGCCCTGTTCGTGATCTACGCGCGCGCCGCGGCGCGCGCGCTGGCGGGGTATCCGCCCGCGTTGCGGCGCACGATCCGAGTCGAGCGCCTGCTGAACGCGGCCCTGCACGTCGCGCTCCTCACCGCGCTGGTGCGGACGGTCGGCTGGGAGGTGGCGCTGCGCGCCCACGTACTGCCCCTGTTCGCGTTCTTCCCGATCGCGTTCATGGTCAACCGCCTCGGCCAGCACTACTGGATCGACGCCTCCGATCCCGCCAAGTGGGGGACGCGCGTGGACGGCGGGCCGCTCATCGGGCTGCTCTTCCTGAACTCCCACCTGCACCTCGAGCACCACTACTTCCCCGGCGTACCGCTGTATCGCCTGCCGGCCCTCAACCGCGCCATGCGTCCGTTCTGGGACGGCATCGGCCATCCGAGCCGCACCTACCGCCGGCTCCTCTGGGGCTGGCTCGTGCAGAACCACGAGGCCCACACCGACTGGACCTGACGACCGCCCGCGGCCGATCGCCGCGGCAGGCCGCTCGCGCCTGCCCCGGGGGCGCCCGGCCCTAGAGGGCTTCGCCGAATCGGGGTCAAGGGGCACCGCCGGAGAACCGATGAGGAGGGCGGGGGGGCGCGGTGCGCACCCTCGCCCGATTCCAGCCGGGAGAGATTCGAGATGTTGCGATTCCCCAGTCGATTCACCGTGCCGGCGGCGTTGCTGCTGGCGTTCGCCGTGGTCCTGCCGGCGGCAGCCGACTCGAAGGACGACCTCGACACCGCGCTCTCAGCGGTGCGCGAGGGCGATCTCGACGTGGCGCTCGAAGCCGCTGCGCGCGTGCCCGAGGGCGATCCTTGGCGCGCCGACGCGCTGTTCTGCATCGCCTGGGTACACGCCCAGCGCGGTGACGCGGAAGGGGCGACGGCGTCCTACCAGAGCGTCGTCGAGCTGCGTCCGCGAGACGCGCGGGCGTGGAACAATCTCGGCTCGGCGCTCGACGACAGCGGCCGGCTCGAAGAGGCGCTCGCCGCCTACGACCGCTCGCTGGCCCTCGATCCCGCGTACGCGCCGGCGCAGAACAACCGCGGCGTCACCCTCGACAAGATGGGGGAGGGCGCGCTGGCCGCCGAGGCTTTCGAGCGCGCCATCGAGATCGACCCCGGCTACGCGGCGCCGCACAACAACCTCGGCGCGTGGTACTACGAGATCGGCGACCGCAAGGCGGCCTCGCGGGCCTGGGCCCGGGCTGCGGCGCTCGACCCGAGTTACGTCTCGCCTCTCGTCAACAACGCCGTGCTCGACTTCGAAGGCGATCGCGAGAACGTCGCGGAGAAGCGTCTCGCGAACCTCGTGAAGGCCGGGCGCGGGACAGCGGACGTCTGGTTCAACCTCGGCGTGTTCGCGCACAAGCGCGGCGCGGACGCCAAGGCCCTCGAGTACATGGAGGAGGCCGACGCGCTACGTCCCCGCCACGCGGAGACCCTCAACAACCTGGGCATCCTCTACCTCGCGGCCGGCAGCACGCGTCGCGCCGAGCGCGCCCTGCGCGCCTGCCTCGAGATCGAACCCGAGATGGCCAAGGCCTGGGACAACCTCGGTCTCGTGCTCTTCCGCGCCGGCCGCTACGATGAGGCCCGCGAGGTGTTCGAGAAGGAGATCACGCTGACTCCGGACGCGGCCTTCGCGCATTACAACCTGGGCTGCGCGCTGGCGGCCGACGGCCGCGTGGACGAGGCGGCGCAGAGCTTCGAGCGCGCCACGGAGATCGCTCCGGGCCACATCGAGGCGATGCACAACCTCGCCGTGCTCCTCAACGAGAAGAAGAGCCGCGATCCGGCCCGCGAACTGGCGCTCTACCAGCGCATCATCGATGTGGACGCGAACTACGCGCCCGTGCACCTGTCGCTCGGCCGCTTCTACCAGAGCGAGCCCATGCACCGCAACCTCGCGAAGGCGTTCACGCACTACGAGAAGTTCGTGCAACTCGGCGGCGGCGACGTCGAGACCGTCGAGGACGTGCTGCGCACGATGAAGGCCATCCAGGCCCGCCTTCGCGTCGGCCGCAACTAACCCGCACCATTCATGACGACTCACACACCTGAACGGATCAGAGCGCCGATCTCCGCGTTGCGCCTGCTCTACGAAGCCACGGCTGGGAATTCGCAGGCGCGCCTTGATCTCGACGCTCTGTCCTCGTTCAGGACGGG
>JAJRVY010000036.1 GCA_024277065.1 Planctomycetota bacterium | reverse complement strand
CGAGACGTGGTCCTCGGCGGGCACGACCAGGAACGCCGACGACGCCGTGACGGACGCCGCGGGCCGCGTGATGCGCAGCCGGCCACCGGGGGCCGCGCCGCGGAAGCGCCAACCGAGCGCGAGGCCGTCGGTCGCGTAGGACGCGCGGTCGCGCAGTTCGCCGACGGCGGCCGGCGTGAGCCCCGCCGAGTCCTCGTCGCGGACCTCGGTGCCGGGGGGCACCGCCACGCCGAGGAAGCCCTCGGTCTCGGCGCGCGTGCCGGCGTCGAGGCGTGGCAGCGGCGCATCGCGCTGCGCGCCGCCCTCGGCCCAGGCGTCGTCGGTCCAGCCCGGCACGGGCCAGCGGCCGCGCACGGTCACGGTCACCGCGGCGCCGCTCTCGACGGCGCCCGGGAAGGTGAGCGCGAGGCGGCCGTCGGGGGTCGAGCTGCGCAGGACGTCGCGCGGGGGCACGATCTCGACGCTCTCGGGCAGGAAGCCCTCGGGCAGCAGCGGATCGACGCCGTAGAGGCGGTCACCGCGCGGCGTGTACAGGATCGACACCGTCAACCAGGGGCCGTCGTCGGCCAGGTCGAGCAGCGCGCGGATCTCGGCGCGCAGACGACCGGTCGGTCGCTCGGTGCGCACGGCGGGGCGCGCGTCGGCGGTGACGCGTAGCAGCGCATCGACGGCGCCCTGCTCGGAGAGTGTGGGGTCCAGCCGCTCGACGCCGTCGCCCGTGGTGACGAATCCGCGCAGACCGTTCGTGAACCGTACGCCGAGCAGGCGGGTGACCGTCGCGGCGCCCGGCATGTCGATGACCGGCAGCATCATCGCTCCCGGACCGTCGAGGGGGCGCGTGGCGCGGATCACGACCGTGCGCGAGCCCGTGAAGGGCGTGGCAAAGCGCAGCGTCCGCGCGCTGCCGCTCCCGGCGTCGTCCGCGCCGCCGAGCGCGGCGCCCTCACCGTCGATGCCGAGCACGGTGAGATCGCCCGGCAGCAGCAGCGGGAACGCGTTGCGGGGGGCGCGCGCGCAGTCGATGCGCACGAGCGCCGTGACGTCGAGGGAGCGCGCCCCGACCTCGGCGATCGTGCGCACCGTGGCGCGCACGAGTGGCGGCAGGCCGCTGCCGAGGTCGCCCTCGCGCCACGACGCGTGCAGCGCGTCGCGGGCGCCTAAGGCCACGAGGCGCGTGCGATCGGGGTCGCGCAGGCGTTCGCTGCGGAACAGCGCGCCGCGGGCCTCCGCGGTCACGCTTCCCGGGATCGTGAGCGTCCAGCGCGATGCCGTGGCAGCCGGCAGCGCCAGCGCAACGGAGCTGACGCCCTGACCCTGCTGCACCGGCGCTCGCACGTCGATGACCGCCTCGTGCAGTCCCTCGCCGCGCACCACCAGCGCCAGGGCGCCGTCGCGCGCGCCGAGCGTCGCGGGGGCGTCGTCGAGGCGGGCGCGGACCACGGATCCGCCCAGCGTCAGCGGCACGGTCAGGCGACCGGGACCGCGGGACAGCACGGCGAGGCGCACGCGCAACCGCGCGACGTCGCCCTCGATCGTGCCCTCGACGTCGCAGCGCAGTACGCCGCTCGGGAGGCCCGCGAGGTCGCCCGACCGTGCGCTGCCCGCGGCCCGCGCGCGGCGGAAGAGAGCGAGGTACGCGCGGCGCTCCAGCAGCACGCCGCGCGGATCGCGTTCGAGCAGCACCGAGAGCCCCGACTCCGGCAGGAACACGACCTCCTCCCACGGACCCGGCTCACGATCGTCGGCCGCGCGCGCGGCGCCCGCCGCGGCGAGCGCCATCGCCGCGGCGGCGAGCAGCGTGGTCGCCGCGAGCCGTCTCACGACTGCACCTCGTCATCCGCGGGCGACGTGTCCGTGGGCTCGTCGCCAGCTTCGGCGGGGGCGTCGGCGGGCGTGGGCGGCGTGGCGGGCGTGGGCGGCGCTGCAGCGCCGGTCGGCGCCTCGGCGCGTCGCGCCCGTCGCAGCGCGGCGACCGCGCCGCCGAGGGCGATGACGACCGCTGCGCCGCCGACGGCCGCCAGGGTGGCACGCAGCCCCGGGGCCGCTGCGGGGAACGGTGCGAGCGCCAGCGTGGCGGCCCCGAGCGCGGACCACCCGGCGCGCACGCCGCGGCGCGTCGCCAGCCACCAGGCGATGGCCAGCGCCAGCAGCGCGGCGAGGGCGGCGATGACGCCGACGGTCGTGCGCGACAGGAAGCGCGCTTCGAGATGCGCGGCCTCGCCCGTGCGCTGGAACGAGTACGGGCTGCGGCCGGCGAGCGAGAGCGTGACTTCGGGTGGCAGAGCGCCGCCGCGCGTGGTCGGGCGGCCGCGCTGCCGCCGGGCGCCGAACATCGCATCGAGTGAGTTCAGGATGGC
This sequence comes from Planctomycetota bacterium, assembly GCA_024277065.1. GTDB lineage: Bacteria > Planctomycetota > JAJSAM01 > JAJSAM01 > JAJVHW01 > JAJRPF01. Next base: position 2,371 of record JAJRVY010000036.1, on the reverse strand, counting down.
GCCGAGCACGCCCGAACGCTCTGCCGCGCGCAGGTTGCCGCCGCCGCTGAAGAGCACGGCGTCCGGCGGCACCCACGTGGTCCAGGCCGTGGCCTGCACGAGGGCCTGCGGGATGCGCGGCGCCTCGAGCGCAACGGCGAACGAGCGGTCGTCCGCGTCCGGTGTGTCCTGACGGTAGACCAGGCGCACGGCGAAGCGGTCGTCGCGGCTCTTGCCGGCCGGGCACGCCAGGAGCAGGACGTCGCCCTCGCGCCGCGGCGAGACCGGGCGGCCGTCCACCTCGGCGCTCTCGACCGACGCGCCCGCGGGCAGCTCGACGCGCAGGTACTGCAGGCCGTTGACCTGCACGTCCATGCGCGCCTCGGTCAGCGCGACGGTGCCGCCGCCGACGAGCGTGTCGAGGGCCAGCGCGTTCACCACCGCCTGCAGGATGGGCACGGGTTCGTGCTTGGCGACGGACAGCGTGAGCCCGTGGCTGGGCCGCACCCGGCGCCACGCGAGGAACGCGTCGGCGGCACCGGCCCACGCCGGCACCTCGCGGGCGTCGGCGTACTGCAGCCCCTCTGCCGTGCCCTCGACGCTCAGCGCCGGGTCGCGCGTCACGGCGTACCAGCCCTGGTCGCGCTCGACGCCCTCTGCGCGCAGCGTGGGGACGGTCAGCTCGCGCGAGCCACCGACCGCGAGCGGCTCCTGCGGCAGGTCGTACTGCACGCGCAGATCCACGACGCCGAGGGCCGGGGCCTGGAGCACGACGGTGTGCACGACGACCTGTTCGTCGCCGGGGAGCGGCGCGTGGGAGCGCTCCTTGATCGCCGTCCCCTCGATGTGGACGCGGTCGGTGACCGCCGCGGGGAGCGCGAAACGGAACGTGTCCACGCCCGCGTAGCGGATCGTGTAGCGCAGGGCATGTCGCAGGTGCAGGCGGTCCTCGAGGGCGCCGGCCACCGTCACGGTCTCGGCCGTCACCAGCGGCTTGCGGCGCACGATCGAGAGCGCTCCCGAGCGTTCCTCACCGCTGTGCCGGAACCCGAAGAGCACGGGGTGCGCCGCCACGCCCTGCGTGGTCGGCGGCGGGAGCGGGGTCGCCGCGAGGACGGCGGGCTGCGCCGGCACGAACCCGGTCACGTCGCCCGTGCGCACGTCCAGGGCCTCGTCGGCGGCGACGGCCAGGAGCCCGCGCGTGCGCGCCGCGCCCGGGACGCCGACCACGGGCAGTGCCAGGGACGTCGCCTCGGTTCCGAGCGCGAGAGCCCGGCGCAGCACGAGCAGGAGCGGCACGGCCCCGGTGCGCCGTGCGCCGAGGTCGAGCACGACGCGGCGGGCGGCGCCCTCGCCCACGATGCGTGCGTCCACCGCGCGCCAGCCGCCGTCCGTCGCCATGCGCGATGTCTCGAGCTCCCAGCCCTCGGGCAGCGTCGCCGCGGTCTGGAAGAGCCCTGCGCGCTCGACGGTGAGGTCGAGAGCCACGCGCAGCCGCGCCTCGCCCGGCGCCAGATCCAGGACGCTGCGTTCGGCGACCGAGACCTCGGGGGCCACGGTCTCGACGGCCACGACGAGGCGTCGGTCGCGCCCGGCGTAGCGCCACGCCAGCACGGTGAGGCCCGGGGCGAGCGTCTTGTTGCCGCTCTGCATCCACGACGACAGCTCCGTCGTCGGGACGCGGTAGAGCCCTTCCGCGACCGACGGGCGCACGGCGATCGGCGGCAATACCTGGACGGCCACCAGCCCGGCCTCGCGCGCGGTGTCCGGGAAGGTCAGCGCCGGCAGCTCCGCCGCGGGCGAGCCGTCCTCGCGCGGCCGTTCGAGGAGCAGCCGCAGCTCGTAGCTGCCCGTGGCGTCTTCGTGGAGCTCGACGCGCACGGCGCGCGTGCCGGAGTCGCCGTTCTCCTCGGTCCAGGTACGGATCGACACGCCCTGCACCTGCAGGACCTTCTCGGAGCTCGGGAACGCGACGCGGAACGTGCGCGCGGCGCCACGCAGGATGTCGAAGCGCACGTACAGGCGCGTCTCGATGGTCTGTTCGGAGATGCGGTGCAGGACCTCGGTCTGGGCGTGGACGACGGCTTCGGTGCCCGCGGTCTCGACGGGCCTGGGGCGCCAGGTCAGGGACAACTGCCGCGCGGCGCCCACGTAGGCCATCACGCGCGTGACGCCGCTGCCCTCGTAGGTGCGCGTCGTCGCGAGATTGGGCTGCACGGTCACGCGGACGCCCTCGCCGGGCACCGTGAATGAGAGCCGCGAGACCGGGGCGCCGGCCGAGGGGAAGGCCACCGTGCGGTTGCCGTCGTGCGGCGTGACCGGTGCGACGAGGGTCACCACGAGCTTGTGCAGGCCCTTGCCGCGCACGAAGACGCGGTGCCCCGACTTCTCG
>JAJRVY010000342.1 GCA_024277065.1 Planctomycetota bacterium | reverse complement strand
CTCGCGGTCGCCGCTTCCGCGCGCTGCGGCCGCAACGATCTTCTGGCGCCGGCCCTCGCACGCCTGGACGACACGCTCGGGTGGGCGCCGACGCGCGCGGACCTCGGCGTCGCGCGCTACGACCTGCTACGCGCCCTGGCCCGTGACACCGAGGCGCGCGAGCAGGCGGAGGACGCCTGGTCCCTCTCCCCGCGCTGGCCGCAGGCGGTCTGGCGCTACGCCGAGATCCTCGCCGCGACCGGAGCGCGCGACGAGGCGCGGGACCTCGCCCGCGACGCGCGCGCCGACGACCTGCGCTTCACGGGCCGCGGGCGAGACGTCATGCGGCAACTCGCGGAGTAGCCACGAACGTTGGTGCTCCTCCAGCACCCGGAAGTCGATCTCCACGACGAAGCGCTCTCCCGTCTTGATGCGCTCGGTCGGCGTCATGATGCTGCCGCCCGCGGCGTCCACGAACATGGACCCGCCGGGGCCGTACGTCGCGCTCTTCGTGCCGAGGCTCTTGCGCGCGAGCAGATCGTGCCAAGGTCCCTTCCTCAGACGTTCGAACGGTCCGGGAGGAGCCTTCGGAACGGGCGCCCCGGCGCCTCCGCCGTCGCGTCCGGTGTCGTCACCTCCGCCGAACTCGCCGAAGCGCCGCCGGGCGTCCGGATGCTCCGGATCGATCACGAGCACCCGCTCGAGCGCATCGCGGGCGACCGCCGGGTCGTCGTCCGCGTGGTTGTCGGCGAACGCCATCAGTTTGGTGACGAACGCCTGCTGCAGCACGGCGAGCGCGCGCTCACCGGCGGCCAGCTTCTAGATGCGTCCCTGCGCCTTGCCGGCCAGGCTCGTCTCACCCTTGGAGACCTCGTCGAGCGCCTTCTTCTCGCGAAACAGCGCCACGTAGCGGCGATACGCAGCCAGCGCCTGCGAGGTGCGCTTGCACTTCTCGTGCGCCTGCGCCTCCCAGTACGCGGCCTCGATCAACTCGGAGGAGTCGTCCAGCGCCTTGCGGAAAAAGCGCACGGCGTCGTCGTAGCGACGCTTGCCGAGAGCCGCCTTGCCGGAGTCCAGCAGCGAGCGCGCGACGGCGTCCTCCGCGGCGTGCACCGCCGGCGGAAGACGGAGTGCGACGAGGGCGCCCGCGCAGACACCGACCGCCAGCGTCGCCACGACCAACATCGCTCGTGCTCTGTGCAAGCTCATCGTCCGGAAGCCCCTTCCCTTTCGCCAGGGCGCGATGCGGGAGATCCTACACGCGGGCGCAGCCGCGACGGTAGCCCCAGGGAGACGCGATGACCGAACCGATCCGGATCGCCATGTGGAGCGGGCCGCGCAACGTCTCGACGGCGCTGATGCGCGCCTTCGAGAACCGCCCGGACACGGCCGTGTGGGACGAGCCCTTCTACGGCTGTTTCCTCGCTCTCACGGGCATCGACCACTCCGGCCGCGACGAGTGCCTCGCGGCGCTGGAGACGGACGCGGCATGCATCGCGACTCGCGTGCTCGATCCCGTTCCCGGCGGCCGCGCGATCCACTATCAGAAGCACATGACCCACCACATGGTGGACGGCGTGCCCCTCGACTGGACGCGCCACGTCCGCAACGCGTTCCTGATCCGCGATCCGGCCGACGTCATCCGTTCCTACCTGCAGCGCCGAGCGGAGATGACCGCCGCCGACATCGGCTTCGAGCGCCAGGCCGAGATCTTCGACCACGTCGTCGCCGTGACGGGGCGCACGCCCGCGGTCATCGACGCCGCCGACGTGCTGCGCGACCCGCGCGGCACCCTGACCGCTCTCTGCGCGGCGCTGCGCATCCCCTTCGACGACCACATGCTCGCGTGGCCCGCCGGCTCGCGCGACACCGACGGGCCTTGGGCCCCGTGGTGGTACGACGCGGTCCGGCAGTCCACCGGCTTCGTCCGCCGACGCCCGAGCGGCGAGCCGCGAAGCCGCGGCGTCCCGCCCCACTGCCGTGACATCGAGGCCCGCTGCCGGCCCCATTACGAGCACCTCAGGGCGCACCGCATCACGCTCGACTGACGCGTGTCCCGGCCAAGCGCCACGCACAGGGTCGCGGCCGAGGGGCGGGGCAAGCCGATGCGAGTCGTCAGCGCCCGAGCACGCGGGCCACGAGAGATCGCCGCCGCACGGCCGTCCCCAGCGGGCCCGACCTCACGGCCGGCGTCGTAGGGGCGACCCTACGTGGTCGTCCCCGGATCTTGCGTGGCCGCCGCGGTTTGCTCCCGGTCGGGCGCGAGGCCGCCAGGAACACGGCCGCCGCCAGGGACATTCGGGGGCGCCACGTGGGGCGCCCCCTACGACGGTATCCGGCATGCGCCGCCCGGTCGCCCGGTCGCGCTTGCGCGCGAGCCCGAGAGACAGCCACCGGCGCCGCCGCGCGGCAGTCGCCTCGAGCGTGTTAGTTGCGCTCGAGCCTGTTAGTTGCGGCCGTCCCTGCGGACCCACATCGACTTCGAGACCCGGAATGGCGCGCAGCTCGCTCTCCAGGAAACGCCGCGCCTCGTCGGCCGCGGGCGTACCGGCGACGCGCTTCGAGCGCGCGAGGCGCTCGACGACAGGCAGCGCCCGCGCCGCTGAGAACTCGGTCACGGGCACGTCGGCCGGACGCGGCGCCGCGGGCTGGGCGGACCAGAGCGCCGCGCCGACGACGAGCGCCGCCGTCAGGACCGCCGCCGGGG
>JAJRVY010000341.1 GCA_024277065.1 Planctomycetota bacterium | reverse complement strand
GATCCTCGGCACGTACCTGCCGACGTACTGGTTGATCCCGGAGTGGGGTTCGCGGACCGCGTTGATGGCGGCGGCGGGGCTGCTCCTCGTCCCCGCGCTCGTGGGGCTCGCCGTCTTCGGGCGGCGTCGCGGCGGCGTTGCCGGGGCGCTCGTGCTGATCGTGGCGCTGCCGACGGCGGCCGTGGCGCACACGGCGCCGCAGCGCTCGGTCCCGTCCCTGCCGGGCGGAGGTACGGCGACCGTGCTCGCCGAGGACGAGTCGCCGTACCAGTACGTGAGCATTCGTGAGGACAGCTCCGACGGCGTCACGTACCGTCTGCTGACGCTGAACGAGGGCGTCTACACGTACCATTCGTTCCAGGTGCTCGGCCGCGTCCTGACGAACTCCCGCTACTACGACGACTACGCGCTGCTTCCGATGCTCCTCGACGTTCCGGTGGGGGAGGAGCTGCGCGGCGCCGTGGTCGGCCTCGCGGGCGGCGTCACGGCGCACCAGTGGAAGCACTTCTGGGGCGACGTCTACCGCTTGCACGTCGATGGCGCCGAGATCGATCCGTTGGTCGTGGCCTGGGGCAAGCGCTGGTTCCACCTGCCCGACCCCGCCGAGCCATGGCTCGACGTTCGTGTGATGGACGGCCGGCAGATGCTCGCCGCCACGCCCCCTGCCGCGTCGTCGGACGGCGACGGGCGCGGCGGCTATCACATGATCGTCGTGGACGCGTTCACCAACGAGCTGTACATCCCCTTTCACCTCGGAACGCGAGAGTTCTTCGAACTCTGCAAGAGCCGCATGGCGCCCGGCGGCATCCTCGCCATGAACGTCTACGCGTACCGTCCGGACTCCCCCAATCTCCTGGCGCTCGAGAACACCCTCGCGACCGTGTTCGGCGCGGTCGTGCGTGTGCGCCAGGCGTGGGCCGGCAACTTCGTCCTCATGGCGCGCAACGGCGACGCGCCACCGGACGTCACACGCCTCGCGCCGCTGCGCATCGCGCGGCGCTTCGGCGAGCGCCGCGACGTGTCCGAGTGGGATGACCTGGTCGCGCTGGCGGAGCGCGTGCCGGGCAAGAGCGCCGTCGTGCGGGCGGCGCCCGGAGAACTCGTGCTGACCGATGACCATGCACCGCTCGAGGCGCTCATGGACGAGATGATCGATCGCAAGGAGGCGGAGATCCGCGGCGACTGATGCCGAGCGAACGGCCCCGCGCGCTTCGTCTCGCCGTCGCATGGCTCGTGGTGTTCCTGGCCACGACGACCGTGACGGCGCTCGTGCCGGCGGCGGCGTTCGCGCATGGTTCGTCGTCGCCACTCAATGACCCGGCCGAAGAGGCACTCGCCACGGCCGGCGCCGTCGCCGCGACGGATGCGGCGGCCGCCGCGGCGGCGCTGCGCTCGTTGATCGGCGACGCGGCAGCAGCCCGCGTGGGGGGGACGGCGGAGCAGCGCGTGCGGGGCGCCCGCGTGGCATTCGACGCGCTCCCGTTCGACATGGGGAACGGCGTCGCGTCCGATCTCATCCTCGACGTGCTGCGCGAGAACCGCTCGCAGCCCGACGCATGGACGCTCGCGTTCAGGCTACGCGACCGCGTCATGGACGGTCTCGATCTCGCACACGGCGAGCCGTTCCTGCGCGCCATGATCGCCGTCTATCCCGAGCAGATCCGTTTCCGCTACTACCTCATGGACCTGTTCCTCGATTCCGGCCGGCCGGCCGCTGCCGACGCCCAGTGCGAGGAGATCCTGCGCCAGGTCCCGTCCGACACACGCGCGCACTACGTCCAGGCCCTCCTGCGGGAGCTCGACGGCCGGATCGACGACGCCGTGCGGCTCTACGACGAGGTCATCGCGCTGGGCAGTGACCTGCGCGCGCACGTCATCAAGGTGCGCCTCCTGTGGGACGTGCAGCGCGACTACGACGCTGCCGAGCGGGCACTCACGGCGGGCTTCGCCGCGGTCGCGGCAGCGCCCGTCGGGCGGGAGCGAGAAGAGGTGCGCGCGGACCTCGAGGTCGAGGAGGAATTGCTGCGCGGCGAACGGGAGCAGCGGCGCCTCCTGCTCGCCGCTGACGCGCGCCTTCGCAAGCTCATCGCCGGGATCCTCGCGGGATGGCTGATCGTGCTCGGCGGGGGCGTGCTGTGGCTGCGCCGCCAGCGGCTCGTCTGACGCTTCGGTCCGCGCCGGGCGGCGGCTACGGTTCTCCGATGCCGCTGCGCTACGGGTCCGTGCCCTACCTCAACGCCCGGCCGCTCCTCTGCGGTCTGGCGGAGGAGGTCGGCCCGCTGCGACTCGAGGTTCCCGGCGTGCTCTCGGCGCTCCTCGCAGACGGGCAGCTCGACGTGGCGCTGGCGCCGGTCGTGGCCTCCTTCGATCACCCGTCGCTCGTCATCGTGCCCTCCGCCGCGGTCGTCGCCCACGGCCCCGTCAAGAGCGTGCTGCTGTTCGCGAGGCGCCCCATCGAGGACGTGCGGACGGTGGGGCTCGACGTCTCGTCACGAACCAGCGCCGCCATGGTCCGGGTGCTGTTCGAGCAGCGGTGGGGGAGTTCTCCGACATTCGTCCCGCGCGCCCCGGACCCCGATCTGCGGCATCTCGCCGAGGACGCCGCGCTGCTCATCGGCGATCCGGCGTTGCGCGCCGTCTGGGACGGCCCCGCCCCACTCGATCTCGGCACCGTATGGACGGCATGGACCGGGCTGCCGTTCGTCTTCGCGACGTGGCTGGCGCGCGACGAGTCGGTCGCCCGCGAGGCGCTGCCGTTCCTCGACCGCGCCGCCGAGCGCGGGCGACGGCGGCTGGACGAGATCGCGGCCGTCGGTGCGCGTCAGCTCGGGCTGCGCCAGGACGTGATGCGGCGCTATCTGCGCGACCATCTCTCGTTCCACTTCGAGCGTGAGGAACGCCGCGGGCTCGCGCGCTTCCGGTCGCTCTGGTCACGGACCGCCGGGGCCGGGGCACCTGCACGCACCACGGGCGAGGCGTCCGCGGGCGCCTGAGCACACCCTGAGCACACGTTGCAGACGTCGTTTTCCCCGGGCCGCCCCCCCCATTTTACATAAGATGGATTATACGACGTTCGTTGTCGGGATCTCTGCGTCACCGACGCCGCCTCGATCCTGCATAGCTATGTCGCAATTGCGTTATCGCGGGCGCTATTGCGACGCTGTGGCGCCCGGCGAGCCGTTGTGCGCTCGCTTCTCTCGCACTGCGTAGCTCCCAGTGGCAGTTCGCAGGACGCCTACTTGGGTGGCGCCGGGATGTCAGGCGGCTTGGGGCGTGGCGGAGTCGGGTCGCGGTCCTTGCGACGGTCGCGCCAGCGCTCCTCGGCCTGCGTGGGGCGGGCCTTGCGGCCGATGACGCCGGGCTCGAAGTCGTCCTCGGGGTTCTTGCCCCGGCGTCGCGGGTCGGTGACGAGGACGGCATGCACGAAGACGTCCTTGTCGAGTACGAGGCCGCGCACGGTGCCGCGCGGCGTCGTGACCGTGAGGACCGTGCCGGTCTGGCGGGTCTTGTGGGACTCGGGGCGGCGCTCGTAGAACGTCAAGAGCAGCGCGCGGACGGCGGCGAGGAAGCGATCCGGCTGTCCTGAAGGAGCGATCTCCTCGCCGAGCAGCCCTTCGCGGGCCTCTGTGACGGCCGCCTCGACCGCCAGCGACTCGATGATTCCCGGCCAGACGGCGTCGAGCATCGTGCCGTCGGCGAAGGACTCGACGATGAGTGGTGTGCCGTCCACGACCACGGCGTAGCCCACCGTCTGCAGCCCCGCCGGTGCCCGCGACAGCGCGCCCAGGGCGCGCACGTAGTCGGCTACGCGCGCGCGAACCACGGTCCCGCGCGCTAGGTCGGCGGCGGAGACCCGACCGGTGGTGATCCCCGCGTCGCGCGCCCAGGCCTGCAACGTGAACGGGAGGTCGCGGTGCGGCGCATCGGGACCGATCGCGAAACGCAGCGTCGGCGGCAGCCAAGCACCCAGGACGCGGCGCTCGGGTCGCGGATCAGCAGCCGGCGCCGGCTCGGAGATCGTCGTCAGCGGGGCGTCCGTGCCGCTGCGCGAGCGCACGACGACGTGCTCGGTGAACGCCAGGTCATAGCGATCCGAGCGCACGATCTGGCCCGGGAACACGATGAGCCTGTTCTCCAGGAGGTTGTCGAGCCGCAGCGGCAGGACGCGCCCGCCTGACGGCGCCGTGAACCCGAGCGTGTCGGGATTGGCGCCGGCGGCGAGCCGGGCCTTCTCCGGGCCCCGCGCGAGCGAGTTCGCGAAGAGTGGGTGGATGGTCAGCAGTCTGAACTCGTGCCCGGGCCCCACCTGGAGTGATGCGAAGTGGCGCGTGAGCGGATTGACGGCGCCGCGGTCGAGAGCGTGCACGGTCCCGGGCGACACGCCGGGTACGACGGCGGCGAGCACCGCGCCGAGCACGGCGGCGAGGGCGAGGGCCGGCCCCGCGCCGACGAGGCGGCGGCGGCCGGCAGCGGTCGCGCTGCGATGAGTGCGGAAGGACATGCTCCCAGTATAGTTCCCCGCGCCGCGTGGCGGGGCGGCCGCGTCACACTTCTCCCCCATCACACTTCTCCCCCATCGCGCCGCGGCCACCGAGCGTTGACATCTGGACCGGATCGTCCTGGCCTGATCTCACGGTGATCGCGACACGGCGATCGCGGGGGACGTCGCCGTGCGCGCGTCCGCGTCAGAGGGCGGCTCGCGCTGTAGCATCGCGTCGTGGACAACTGGACCAGCGCAATCGTCGTCGGCGCCTCGTCCGGCATCGGAGAGGCCGTGGCGCGGCGCCTCGCGGCGGCGGACGTGCGTGTTGCGCTGCTCGCGCGGCGTGGGGACGAGATCGAGCGCATCGCCCGCGAGATCGGCGGCGAGCGCGCCGTCGCGCGCGTGCACGACGTGCGGGACGTCGGGGACGGCGCCGGGGTGGCGGACCTCTGGGATGACATCGAGGCGGCCATCGGGACGGTGGACCTGCTCGTCTTCGCCGCCGGCGCCATGATCCCGGTGGGCGAACACGAGTACACGTTCGCGAAGGACCGCGCCATGCTCGAGGTCAACCTGCTCGGGGCGGCGGCGTGGTGCGATCAGGCGGCGGTGAGGATGGAGGCGGCGCGACGCGGCACGATCGTCGGGATCTCGTCCATTGCCGGGGACCGCGGCCGGCGGGGGGCCCCCGCCTACGCGGCCTCCAAGGCCGGCTTCACGACGCTGCTCGAGGCGCTGCGCAACCGGCTTGCGCGCGCGGGCGTGAACGTCGTGACGATCCGGCCCGGTTTCGTGGACACGGCGATGACCCGTGGCATGAAGGGGCTGTTCTGGCTCATCTCCGCGGACCGCGCGGCGGCGATCATCCTGCGGCACGCGCGGACCGGGCGCAGCCGCGATCGTCACGTTCCGGCGCGCTGGTGGCTGGTGTCCGCCGTCATCCGCAGCATCCCGTCGTGGATCTTCCGGAAGCTGTCGATCTGATCGTGACGCCCGGATCACCCCCCGCCGCGCCGTTCCACGAGTGGCACGCACTCGCCGGATGGGGGCGCGCGGTGTGGGCCACGGCGCGGGTCGCGCGGCCGCGCGCTGCGGACGACGTCGCGGCCCTGCTGGCGTACGCCGCCGAGCAGCGTCGGCGCGTCACGGTGCGCGGCGCCGGTCGCAGCTACGGCGACGCGGCGCTGCCCGCGGATCTGCTCGTGCTGGACACCGGCCGCATGCGACGCGTCCTCGCCTTCGACCGCGACGAGGGCCGCATCACGGTGGAGCCCGGCGTGACCGTCGAGCAGCTCTGGCGCACGGTCCTGCCCGCCGGGTGGTGGCCGCCCGTCGTGCCCGGGACGATGCGGCCCACGCTGGGCGGCTGCGTGGCCCTGAACGTCCACGGCAAGAACCAGTACTGCGCCGGGTCGATCGGCGAGCACGTGGAGGAGATCGAGATCGTGTCGGCCCGCGGCACGCGGCGGGTCGTGAGCGCGGTACGCGACGTGGACCTCTTCCACGCCGTCGTCGGCGGCGCCGGCCTGCTCGGCGTGATCGTGTCGGTCACGCTGCGCCTCCTGCGCATCACGTCGGGGCTCCTGGACGTCTGCGCCGCGGCGCACGGCTCCCTCGACGAGGTCGCCCAGGATCTCGACCGGCGCTGCGGCGGGAGCGACTACGTCGTCGCCTGGATCGACGGCTTCAGCCGGTCGGGTCGCGGCGTCGTGCACTCGGCGCGTCACCTGCGGGAGGGCGAGGACGCGAGCGGCGCGGACTCGCTCCGTCTCGACGCTCAGGAGCTACCGCAGCGCCTCCTGGGCGTGGTGCCTCGTGACCGCGTGGCGCTCCTGATGAAGCCGTTCGCGCACGGGCCGGGGATGCGCTTCGTCAACGCTGCGAAGTACCGCGTGGCCGCGCTCCGCGGCGAGCACCGCTTCCGTCAGTCCCTCGCCGCGTTCCACTTCCTGCTCGACCACGTGCCGGGGTGGCGCTCGATCTACGATCCGGGCGGTCTGATCCAGCACCAGAGCTTCGTGCCCGCGGCGGCCGCCGCGGAGGTGCACGGCGAGCTGTTGGCGATGTGCCGCGCCGCGGGGATCGTGTCGTGGCTCGCCGTCTGCAAGCGGCACCGCCCGGACGCCTTCCTGCTCTCCCACGGCATCGACGGCTTCTCGCTCGCGCTCGACTTCCGCGTGACGGACGCCAATCGCGAACGCCTCTGGCGGCTCTGCGGGGAGATGGACCGCGTGGTGCTGGGCGCCGGCGGCCACTTCTACCTCGCGAAGGACCTGACGGCGTCCCCGGAGACGTTTCGCGCGGCGTATCCGGGAATCGCCCGGTTTCGCGAGTGGAAGCGCGAGCTCGACCCGGGTGGCGTCCTGACGAGCGCCCTCGCCGAGCGGCTGCGGTTAGGGCCCGCACAGGAATAACTTCGGGATTCACTCTCCTGACGGCGCGTTGCGCGCCGGCCGTCCGCTGCTCCCTGCCCTACTCGTCGGGCAGGATCAGGGGCTCGGGGTCGGCTGCGTCGGCGCCGGCTCCCGCCAGGAAGCGCTGTACGAACGCGGCGCTGACCGCGCGGCGCTCCTCGCGGTCCAGGTCCACGAGTGGGATCTGTCCGCCGGCCATCGAGGGGTGTCCCCCACCGGAGCCGTTCGACGGCAGGGCCGCCATCATCGCCTTGCCGGCGTCATTGGCCTCATCGACGGTGCGGATCGACACGTAGAGCGTGTCCTTGTACTCGCCCGAGACACACGACCAGCGCAGGCAGTCGGCACGCAGCAGGAAGTCGGCCATCTCGGGCACCATGTCGGGCACGCGCACGCGCCCCATCTCCGATGTCACGACGACGTCGCGCTTGGTGGCGCGATCGAGGGCCCGGCGCAGGTCGAAGAAGTACGCGCGCGGCACGCGCTCGGACTCGATTCGCGACAGTGCGCGCCGATCGACGAGCGACTCGAGCGCACGGTACGCGGCGACGTCGGCCTCCGTGGTGTCGCGGCTGAGATCCTGCGTCTCGGTGCGGATGCCGAAATAGAGGGCCGTGGCCAGATCCGTCGGGATGGGGATGCCCTTGGCGAGCAGCATCTCGGCCACGAGCGTGGACGTGGCGCCGTAGCGGGGCTCGATGATGCACACGTTGCAGCCCGCGGACGCCTCGCGCTGCGGGTGGTGATCCACCACGACCGTCGGCACGAAGCCGTCGGGGAAGCTCGTGTGGTTTGTGCCCGGCTGCGTGTCGCACACCGCCGTGAAGTCGTAGGCATCGTAGTCCACCAGGGATCCGGGCGTCAGCGGGATGTCGAGTTCGCGCACCATGGCGCGATTCTCCGACCGTCCGACGATGCCCCCGAAGGCGATCAGCGCCTGGTGTCCGGTGTAGCGCTGCACGAGGTAGCGCAGCGCGAAGGCACACGCGATGGAGTCGGGGTCCGGATTGTTGTGGGTCTGGATCAGGAAGGACTCGCAGCCGTCGAACGCCTCGACGATGGCGTCGAGACGGGCGGCGGCGGCGGTCTCCGGGTCGGTCACGATCGGCTCTGCCCCGTTCCGTGTGCGCCGCTCCCACGCGCGCCGTCGCGCGCCCCGTCGCGCGCCCCGCCGTTCTTGCGGTAGCCGAGCGAGCGCACGATGTGCAGCACCTCGCTCCATGTCGGGAATGGGCGCTCGTGCTTCTTCTTGTAACCGTTGATGGCGTTGATGAACTAGAGCTCGTCGGCCGACAACGGGTACTCGTTGATGCGGCGCTCGCCCCCGCGATAGAGGTCGGGCACGGACGGCCCGCGGCGGCGATCGTGGCCGCGGCGGTCTCCCTGGCGGCGTTCCACGCCTTGCGGAGGCGCGGTGCCGGCGCGGCGGTCGCGGCCGCTGCGGCGATCTCCCGTGCGGCGATCACGCGGGTCGGGGGTCGCGGATGCCGGTTCGTCGGCCGGCACGGGAGCGTTGCTCGTCATGGGCGAACACTAGCAGGAACCGCCCCCAGGACACGCCTACAGGATGCCCGTCGCCGTGCTCCCGAGCCCACTCGCGCCCGTGACGTGCCTCGCCATCGCCAGTTCGACGAGCGCCTCGCACAGTTCCGGGAAGGGCAGCCCGGCGGCGGCGGCCGAGAGCGGCGAGAGCGATGCGGGGGTCATGCCCGGGATCGTGTTCGTCTCGAGGTACCACGGCGTATCCGCGGCATCGACGATGAAGTCGCTGCGCGACATCCCGTCGCAGCCGAGCACGCGGTGCGCCAACTCGGCGGCGTGCTGCACCCGGGCCGCCACGTCGTCGGAGACGCGCGCCGGGCAGATCTCGTCGCTGCCGCCTTCGTACTTGGCGTGGAAGTCGAAGAACGTCCCCTCGTGGGGCACGATCTCGACGAGGGGCAGTGTGCGCAGTGCGGCGTCGTGATTGCCGAGCACGGGACAGGTGACCTCCACCCCCGTGACGCGGTGCTCGACGAGCACGCGGGCGCCGGGCCCGTCGAGCGCCGCGTCCAGTACCGCAGCGAGCCCGCCGACGTCGTCCGGCAGCGCCACGCCGAAACTCGAGCCCTCGCGCGCGGGCTTGGCGACGTAGGGACCGGGGAGCGCGGCGGCGCGCGCGAGTTCCCCGGCGCGATCGCGTGACCACGATGCCGCGTCGATGCCGCACCACGCCGGCGTGGCCACGCCGTGGTGGGCCAGCACCTCTTTGCTGCGCTCCTTGTCCATGGCCAGCGCGCTGGCTGCCACGCCAGAGCCCGTGTAGGGCAGTCCGAGGGTCTCGAGGAAGCCTTGTAGCGTGCCGTCCTCGCCCCAGGCGCCGTGCAGCGCGATGAACACGACGTCCACACGCGGGGTGTCGTCCTCGTGGAGCAGGCTCGTGATCGCAGCACTGCGCGGGGTGTCCGCCACCGCAGCGTGGTCGGCGAGTGACCAGCGGCCGTCCGCGGCGACGTGCACCTCGAGCACGTCGCTGCGGCGCGAACGCAGGGCGGCCGCGACGGCGCGCCCACTGGCGATCGAGACGTCGTGCTCGCGGGACGGCACCCCGGACAGCACGGCCACGCGGCGCGGCGGATGCGTCATGCGCTCCCCGCGAGCCCTTTCACTTCCCGGAACGCGGCCTCGTCGGGGGCCTCCTCGGGATCGATCTCGAGCGGGCCGTCGGGAAGCGGCAGGCCGGCGTTCTCGTACCAGCGCACGAACAATCGCTGCAGGTCCGCAGCGGCGGTCGCCGCGCTGTCGCTGCCGGTCGCGTTCTTGATGGGCGAGAACTCGTCTTCGCGGCGCGTCTCGACGACGAGCGAGCGCGCCGCGAGTGGGATCGCGTCGAACAGGAAGCTCTCGAACTTCGTGGCGTTCGGCGTGCTCGGCCGGATCGTCTCGCCGTTCTCCGCGACGTACGCGACCTTCTTGCGGGCGCCGTGCAGCGGCAGACCTTGTTGCGCCATCTCGCAGGCGAAGTCCAACTCGATGACGTGCGCGGCGATGTTGCCCTGGCCGAAGAGCAGGCGTCCGTCGCCGTCTCTGGCCGACGCCTGCTCGTCGCTGAGCTCGCTGTACTCGACGACGGCCGGCCGACCGTCCACGCGCCCGAACACACCGACGCGTTCGGCGGGGTCGGTCTTGGCGACGCTCTTGCTCGAGATGCGGCTGGCGGCCAGTGCGTGGTACCCCAGGAAGACCGGGTCGAGTGGCTGGATCAGCGGATTGTCGATCTGGAGGTACGCGAGCGTCGTGATCCCCGCCGCGGCGAGCTCGTCGGCGAGCCCGTCGGCGAGCAGCGCGCGGTACACGCCGCCGTGCCCATTTGGCGCGAGCGCGATGCGGTCCGGTCGTTCGAGGAGCAGCCGGCCGTCGTCGTCGATCGGCGGCAGCGAGCCCTGCACCGGCGTGTGCACGGCCTGCGGGTCCAGGCCGAAGAACTGGTAGTCGGCGAGGAAATGCCGCGTCGCGGCCTCGGTCGCCTCGCTGAGCATGAGCGCGAGAGGGACGGCGTGACCCGTGCGGATCGCGACGTGGCGGATCTTCGCCGCGTGCCACGCGAGCAGGGAGCGGCCGGTGCGCGGTCCGATCGGGAAGAGTGCCTTGGGGCGGTCGCTGCCGAGGCGCGTGCCCTGCCCGCCGGCGGCGATGACGACGGCGACGCGGCCGGCCGCCAGGAGTTCCAGACCGGCTTCACGTGCCGCGCGGCGGCGCGTGCCGTCCGCGTCCGCGGTCAGCGCAACGAGTTCGTCGCCGGGTGGTGTGATGACCGCCGTCGTGCTGTCGGCCGTCGCCGCCGCGGCGCTCGCTCTCGCGGCCGGTGGGTCGATCGCGGCGGCCTGGTCCAGCAGGCGGCGGGCTCCCTCGGGGGAGAGATCTTCCAGAAAGCGGAAGACATGGCCCTGGCCCGCGGCCTCGAAGCGTGCGATCACCTCCCGGTCCGCCGCACTGAGATCCGTCCTCGAGACTGCCATGTACGCCCTCCGATCCGGCTGGTGTCCTACGTCGAATCTACACCGCGGGCCGGGTTCGGATGAGACGTGCCCGGGTGGAGGGGCAACCCGCTCACACGTCGTCCAGTCAGGCGCAATCCGGTCAGGCGTGACTGAGGACGATCGCGGCGTTGTGGCCGCCGAAGCCGAGCGAGTTCGAGAGTGCGTGGCGCAGGTAGCGCTCGCGCGCGGCGCCGGGCACGTAGTCGAGGTCGCACTCCGGATCGCTGTCGGTCTGATTGGCCGTCGGGTGGATGCGCCCCTCGTAGACGGAGAGCGCCGTCGCGACCAGCTCGATCGCGCCCGCGGCGCCGAGCACGTGTCCGGTCATCGACTTCGTCGAAGAGATGGCGACCTTGGTGGCGTGCTCGCCGAACACGGTCTTGATCGCCGTCGTCTCGAGCGCGTCGTTGACCGGCGTCGAGGTGCCGTGGGCGTTGATGTAGTCCACCTCGGACGGATCGACGCCGGCCTCCTCGAGGGCCATGCGCATGGCCTTCACGGCCCCGAGCCCGCCGGGGGCCGGCGCGGTGATGTGGTGCGCGTCCGCGGTCATGCCGAACCCACTCACCTCGGCGTAGATCCGCGCGCCGCGGCGCCGCGCGTGCTCGAACTCCTCGAACACCAGAGCCCCGGCGCCCTCCCCCATCACGAACCCGTCGCGTCCCTTGTCGAAGGGGCGGCTCGCCGCGTGCGGATCGTCGTTGCGCTTGGACATGGCGCGCAGCGCGCAGAACCCCGAGATCCCAAGCGGAGTGATGGTGGCTTCGGCGCCGCCCGCGAGCATCAGGTCGGTGTCGCCGACCTTGATGGAGCGCATGGCGAGGCCCATCGCGTGATTCGCCGACGCGCATGCCGAAGCGGTCACGAAGTTCGGTCCGCGCAGCCCGTACTTCATCGAGATCCGGCCGGCGACCGCGTTCATCATGATCTTGGGGATGAAGTGCGGGCTGACGCGTCGCGGGCCGCGGGCGAGCAGGAGTTCCTTGGTCGCCTCGATGTCGGTCAGTCCGCCGATGCCGACGCCCATGATGCATCCGGCGCGGTCGGGGTCGATGCCGACCGCGTCCTCGGCGCTCGCACCCTCGGCGATCCCCGCGTCCGCTAGCGCTTCACCGGCGGCGGCGACGCCGAACACGGTGAAGGGGTCGAGCTTGCGCACCTCGGTCCTGCCGACGACGGACTCGGGATCGAAGCCCTTCACCTCGCCGGCGATCCGGCATGCGTACTCGGAGGCGTCGAAACGTGTGATCAACTCGATCCCGGACGCACCCGCGAGCATGCGCGCCCACGACTCGCGGGCGCTGTTGCCGAGGGCGTTGATCGATCCAACACCCGTGATGACGACACGTCGACTCATGTCAGATGGGCTCCGATGCAGACGCCGGCCGCGGCAGGAGCCGGACCGGCGCGTTGCGAACGTAACCTGAAATCAGGTGTGCGACTCGATGTAGGCGATCGCATCGCCGACGGTCTGGATCTTCTCGGCGTCCTCGTCCGGGATGTTCAGATCGAACTCGTCCTCGAACTCCATGACCAGCTCGACCGTGTCGAGGCTGTCGGCGCCCAGGTCGTTGATGAACGAGGTCTCGTCGGTGATCTTGTCGCGCGATGCGCCCATTTGCTCACAGACGATGTCCGTCACCTTCTCCCGGATGCTGTTCTTGTCATCCGCCACGGGGACTCTCCTGTCGTTGGGTCTCGTTCGGTCCTTCGTTCGCGACGTCGTCCGGACCACGTGTTGCCGGCGCTCGCAGATCCGCGTCGGGTCTGCCCACAGGCCCGCCGCGACGAATGGGTTTCTACTTGGGCGGAGGCGCAACCGTCCACTTATCCGGACGCACCGCGGAAGATCGGTGGCGCACCGCGCAGCCGGTGGCCGACGGACCCTGCCGGCCGCACCGGCTCAGACCATGCCGCCGTCCACGGCGAGGACCTGTCCCGTGACGTAGCTCGCGCGGTCCGAGAGCAGGAACGAGACCACGGGCGCGATCTCCTGCGGCTCGGCGGCGCGGGCCAGGGGGACGCCCGACACCATCGCATCCTTCGCGGCATCCGGCAGGTCCGCCGTCATGTCCGTGCGCACGAACCCCGGCGCCACGACGTTGGCGCGGACGCCGCGTCCGCCGAGTTCCTTGGCCACGGACTTCGTGAACCCGATCAGGCCCGCCTTGCTCGCGGCGTAGTTGGCCTGGCCGGCGTTGCCCGTGATACCCACGACGCTGGAGACGTTGACGATCGCGCCCTTGGCCTTCATGAGCGGTCGGCTCAGCGACCGCACGAAGTAGAAGGCGCCCTTCAGGTTGACGTCGATGACGCGGTCGATGTCCTCGTCCTTCATGCGCATGAGCAACCCATCGCGCGTGATGCCGGCGTTGTTGACGAGCCCGTGGCACGCGCCGTGCTCCGCCATCGCCGCCTTGCAGGCGGCCTCGACCGACGTCGATGACCCGGCGTCCGCGGCGTGGCACGATACCGCCCCGGCGCCCGCCTCGCGGCACGCCGCCGCCGTCGCCGCGAGGCCGCCCTCGGTCGTCGCGAAGAGCGCCAGCGCGGCTCCCTGTCGTGCGCACTCCTCGGCGATCGCGCGGCCGATGCCACGCGACGCTCCGGTCACGAACACGGTCTTGCCGTCGAGTTCCTTGCTCATACCTGCTCCTCTCGGATCGTGTGCGTCACCCGGCTCTAGAGGTCCGGACCATTCATGAGGCTCGCGCACTTCGTGACGACGGTCGCAGCGAACCCGAGGCGGGGCGCGGATGCGGGAGCCATCACCCTCAGCGCGAGGCCCGTCCTGAACGAGGACAGAGCGTCGGGATCGAGGCGCGTCTGCGAATTCCCAGCCGTAGCTTCGTGGAGCAGGCGCAACGCGGAGATCGGCGCTCTGGTCCGTTCAGGTGTGTGAGTCGTCATGAATCGTGCGGGCCAGGAGCGCCGCGACGGCGTCCGCCGTCTCCAGATTGGTCACGCCGACGGCGCG
>JAJRVY010000340.1 GCA_024277065.1 Planctomycetota bacterium | reverse complement strand
TGCACCTGCACCTGCACCTGCACCTGCACCTGCACCTGCACCTGCTCGTGCTCGTGCGCCCGTGCTCGTCCGTACGCGTACACGCGCGCGCCGACGGGCGCTTCGCCGTTGCGGCTTCGGGACGTAGCGCGTTGCAGGCGTCACCACGTGTCGCCCGCGAACGAGAACGTCGCCTGGCGCCGCGGCGCGGCACGGGGGGACGGGAGACGCAGGTCCGGAGTCGCCGGCAGCCCGTGCGCCGCGGCCAGGGAGCGCACGCGGGCCAGGGCCTCATGGCAGACGTCCGGCGGCAACTGCCCGTAGTGGGCGTTCGCGCGACGTGTGTTCCCGCGCCCGCTGCGAGAACGGCCCCCGCGGGCGCTGTTGCGGCTCGACGTCCACCATGCGTAGCGCGCCGCGACGCGCGGGTACGAGCGCCGCAGGACGCGCAGGAATTCCGAGCGCGACGGCTCGCGCAGCACCACGACGCGCGCGCCCACCCAGCGTGCTCCGGCGGCGGCCGCGGCGCCGAGCAGCGCGTCTAGATCCTGATCGGTGTCGGAGACGCCGGGGAGGAGCGGCATCAGGACGATGCCTGCCTCGACGTCGTGCTCGCGCAACGCGCGAAGCGCGGCCAGGCGCTCTTCTGGCGCCGGCACGCGCGGTTCGAGGATGCGCGCCAGCCGCGCGTCCGGTGTCGCGAGGGCGATGTTCACGTGGACGGCATGGCGCTCACCGAGGTGTGCGAGCAGTCGTGCGTCGCGCGCCACGAGTGCGGATCGGGTCGTGATGGAGAGGCGCAGTCCGTCGGCGTCGAGGAGTACGGACAACGCGCGGCTGGTGATTCGCTCCTCGCTCTCCTGCGGCGGGTAGGGATCCACGGCGGTGCCGAACGCGACGTGCTCGCCGGGCCGCACGCGGTCTCGCAGGTCGCGGCGCAGCGCGGCGACGAAGCCATCGCGTGCGTCGTCGGCCCACGGAGTGACGCCGTCGGTACCCCGTGCGGCAACCCGCGTGGCAACCCGCGTGGCAACCCGTGCGGCGCCCGCAAGTGCGATGGTCTCGTCCCCGTGGTAGGGGGTCGCGCACCAGTCGCACCAACTCCCGGACTCGTCCGCGCAGTGCCGCGTGTCCCGCGTGAGCGCACGGGCCTTCGAGGGGCGGTCGCGTGCGAGGCCGCGGCCTGCGCTGCCGCCGTGCGGTGACGAGCACGTTCGTGCACCGGATGAGTCGGGTGCGGTGGATGCGCCGGAGGCTGTAGTCGTGGTGAGTTCCGGGAAGAGCGTCGAGGGCATGCTAACAGTATACGAACGACCGGGGACGCGGCGCAGGCGCGTGCTCCGTCGTGACGCGGCGCCCACGACGGACGCGCCGCGGGCCGGTCTCGTCACCGCGCTCTGCGACGCGGACGCCGACGTCTTGCCGCGGGATCGGAGAGGGTTCGGACGCAGCCGGATCGGCGGCCCGCACGACCGCGACGGTCTGTCGGGGCGCAAGAGCCCGCGCGAGCGGCGCAAGGGGCCGACCTCCGAGGACACAGCGAGGCGCGGGATCCCGGCCGAGGTGCGGCGCTTCGTGATGACGCGTGCCCTGGGGCACTGCGAGTACCCGGCGTGCACGAACGGCACGTTCCTGCAGTTCTGTCACATCCGCGCACATGTGGCCCACGGGGACCGCGAGCCGGGCAACCTGGTGCTGCTCTGCTCGCAGCACCACACGATGATGGACCTGGGGCGCATCGCGTTCTTCGAGCGCACGGCGCGGGGCGTGGCCTTCGTGCTGGCGGCCACGGGCGAGGTGATCGAGCCGCACGCCGGTCGGTGCAACCCGGACGTGTTGCCCGAAGCCGTGTCGGAGGCGCTGCTCGGGTGGCGGGACCAGTCAGCGCCCCAGTCAGCGCCACTGTTGGCGCCACTGTCGGGGAACGTGGGGAACGTGGGGCAAGTGGGGCCGGAGCGGAGTCGGCGGAGTCAGTCGGTGGCGAGTTGGCTCTGCCCGAGCGGCTGCCCGAGCGGCCGCCCGGGCCCGGCCTGGGACCGCCCGACGCGCCGCGCCCAGCACCGCGCCGGGCGCCGTGCTGGGCGCTTCCGGGCGGCTTCCGAGCCGCGGGCGCCGGTGCAAACCGTGGCCCTCGGGCGTCGAAACGGGATGATCGTCGGATTGGCGCTCGGCGGTGGGCGCCGAACGCCACACGACCGCACCCGGAGAGCACGTTGCCGCGACCCGACGGACGACAGAACGACGAACTGCGCCCCTTGCGGCTGACGCGAGGCTTCACGGACGTTCCGGCGGGCTCGGTGCTCGTCGAGGCCGGGCGCACGCGCGTGCTCTGCACGGTCAGCGTCGAGAACTCCGTGCCGTTCTGGCGGCGGGGCCGCGGCCTGGGTTGGCTGACCGCCGAGTACGCGATGCTCCCCGGCTCGACCGCACCGCGCAAGCAGCGTGACAGTCGGCGCGGGCGACCTGACGGCCGCGGTGTCGAGATCGGTCGGCTGATCGGACGGGCGCTGCGCGGGGTCGTGCACTTCGACACGCTCGGCGAGCGCACGCTGCACGTGGACTGCGACGTCCTCGTTGCGGACGGCGGCACACGCACGGCGGCCATCACGGGCGCCTACGTGGCTCTCGCGGATGCGCAGCGCACGCTGCTGCGCGACGAGGTGGTCGAGGAGCCGGTGCTGCGCGCGCAGCTCGCGGCCGTCTCGGTCGGGATCGTCGATGGCGAGGCGCGGCTGGACCTGCCCTACGTCGAGGACGCGGCGGCCGAGGTGGACATGAACGTCGTGTTGACCGGCGAGCGCGAGATCGTCGAGCTCCAGGGCTCGGCCGAGGGACGTACGTTCACACGCGCCCAGCACGACGAGATGCTGGATCTCGCGTTCGCGGGCTGCGAGCAGATTTTCGCTCTGCAGCGCGCTGCTCTCGAGCGGAGCCTGCCTGCCTGAGCGGCGCCGACATGGACTGCGTGATCGCCACCGGCAACCCCCACAAGCTCGTCGAGCTGCGCGCGCTGCTCGCGGACCTGCCGCTGCGGCTCCACGCGCCGTCCGAACTGCCGGCCGAGTGCCGCTTCGAGGGCGCCGAGGAGACTGGCGCGACGTTCCGCGAGAACGCCGACATCAAGGCCGCTCACGCCGCGCGCGCGGCGGGGATGTACGCCATCGCGGACGACTCGGGGCTCGAGATCGACGCGCTGGACGGCCGCCCCGGTGTGCGTTCGGCGCGCTACGCGGACGTTGCCGGTGACGCTGATCGTGACGTTGCCGGTGACGCTGATCGTGACGTGGGCGGTGACGCTGCCGGGGACACCGATGGGGCGAACAACCGCAGGCTGCTCGCCGAGGCGCGCGACGCCGGGCTGGTCGAGCCCTTGGCGCGCTTTCGGTGCGTCGTGTCGGTGGCCCGTCCCGACGGCACGATCCTCTGCCGCGGCGAGGGTTTCTGCGAGGGCGTGCTGATCGCGGCCGCGCGCGGCCGCGGGGGCTTCGGCTACGACCCGCACTTCTTCGTGCCCGCGCTCGGCAAGACGTTCGCGGAGGTCACGGCGGCCGAGAAGAACCGCATGAGCCACCGCTCACGCGCCCTGGACGATCTGCGCACGCGGCTCGTGGACGCGCTCGCTGCCGAGTGCCGCGCATGAAGCCCGAGAACATCCGCAACTTCAACATCGTCGCGCACATCGACCACGGCAAGTCCACGCTCGCGGATCGCATCCTGCTCGCGTGCGGCGCGCTGACCGAGCGCGAGATGAAAGGCCAGACGCTCGACTCGATGGATCTCGAGCGCGAGCGCGGGATCACCATCAAGGCCAAGGCCGTGGCGCTCGATTTCGAGCAGGACGGCGAGTCGTACCGCCTCAACCTCATCGACACGCCGGGCCACGTGGACTTCTCGTACGAGGTCAGCCGCTCCATGTTCGCTTGCGAGGGATCGCTGCTGCTCGTGGACGCCGCGCAGGGGGTGCAGGCGCAGACCGTCGCCAACGCGTACCTCGCCATCGAGGCGGGCCTCGAGATCATCCCCGTCCTCAACAAGGTCGATCTCCAGGCGGCGCGGCCGGACGAGATCGCCGAGGAACTCGAGACGACGTTCGGCACCGAGCCCGAGGAGATCATCCACGTCTCGGCCAAGACGGGCTTCGGCGTGCCCGAACTGATGCGGCAGATCATCGCGCGCATCCCGGCGCCGACGGGCTCGGCCGACGCGCCGCTGCGGGCGCTGATCTTCGACTCCATCTACGACACCTATCGCGGCGTCATCGTCTATCTGCGCGTCAAGGATGGCGCTATCCGCAAGGGCGACAAGGTGCGCTTCATGGGCACGGCCACCACGCACGACGTACTCGAGATCGGTACCATGCGGCCCAATATGACGCCGTGCGACACGCTGGACGTCGGCGAGACCGGCTACCTGTGGTGCAACATCAAGGACCTGCATGAGGTGCGCATCGGCGACACCGTCGTGCTCGAACGGCAGGCGTCGGAGATGGAGCCGCTGGCCGGCTACCACGAGCCCAAGACGATGGTGCACTGCGGCATCTACCCGGTGCAGAGTGCGGACTTCGACGAGTTGCGCAAGGCGCTCGAGAAACTGTCGCTGAACGACGCGTCGTTCACCTTCCATCCGGAGTCGTCCGAGGCGCTCGGCTTCGGCTTCCGCTGCGGGTTCCTGGGGCTCTTGCACATGGAGATCGTGCAGGAGCGCGTCGAGCGCGAGTCGGGGCTCGACATTCTGCAGACCGCGCCGAACGTCACGTACGAGGTCGTCACGCGTGACGGCAGGGTGGTCGAGGTCGAGCGCCCCAGCGACCTGCCCGACGCCTCGGTGATCCAGGAGTTTCGCGAGCCGATCGTGCAGCTCTCCGTGCTCTGCCCCGCGACGAACATCGGCACGGTGATGCAACTCTGCCTGGACCGCCGCGGCAGCTACCGGCGCACCGAGTACCTGTCGAAGGAGCGCGTGCTGCTGGTCTACGAAGTGCCGATGGCGGAGATCCTCTACGACTTCTACGACATCCTGAAGTCGGCCACGCGCGGCTACGGCTCGATGGACTACGAGCTGAAGGGCTACGAGGCGGGCAACCTCGTGAAGGTGCGGCTGATGGTCGCCGGCGAGGACGTCGATGCGCTGTCGTTCATCTGCCACCGCGACGACGCCGAGCGCCGCGGGCGCGAGATCCTGAAGCGGCTGCGCAAGAAGATCCGGCGGCATCTCTTCGCCGTGGCGCTGCAGGCGGCCATCGGCGGCAAGATCATCGCGCGCGAGACGATCTCGCCGATGCGCAAGAACGTCACGAGCAAGTGCTACGGCGGCGACATCTCGCGCAAGCGCAAACTGCTCGAGAAACAGAAGGCCGGCAAGCGCCGCATGAAGGCCGTGGGCGGTGTCGAGATCTCGCAGGAGGCGTTCCTGTCGGTACTCGGCGAGGTGGGCGAAGACGACAAGAAGAAGCGCCGATGATCGACATGTTCTTGCCCGCTACCGTGAAACGCTGTGCGCGGCGGCTCTCGACGATCCTCATCACGCTCGCGCTGCTCGTGCTGTTCCTGTTCCCGGCGACGGCGCGGGCCGGCACCGAGGTGCCGCTCGACCGCTGGGTGACCGGCGGTCTCCTCGCTGCCTCGGGACTCGCGCTGCGCGTCCTGCCGGCGCACACGTTCGTCGTGCTCATGCTGCACGGCGCGCTGCAACTGTTCCTCGGTGCCACCTGGGCGGCGGTGCTCTCGGCCGGCGGCGTCGGGTACGCCACGCTGTCGCTGCTGCGCATGCGCAGCGGGCCCGCTGCGGTCGCCGTCGCCGACCACCCCGACCTCAAGTTGTCCGGCATCGAGATCGTGCGCGAGAACGTCGAGTCGATCGCCATGGCGCTGCTCATCGCACTCACCTGCCGCGAGTTCCTCTACGAGGCGTTCCTGATTCCGACGGCCTCGATGAAGCCGACGATCCTCGGCCAGAATCTACGCGAGGGCCGCAAGCACGGCGATCGGTTGCTGGCGAGCAAGGTCCCGCTGCTGTTCGGCGATCCGCCGCGCTGGTCGATCGTGGTCTTCAAGTACCCGCTCTACCGGCGCGTCAACTACATCAAGCGGCTGGTCGGGTTGCCCGGTGAGCACATGGAACTGCGCGACGGAGACGTCTACATCGACGGCGCGTGCGTTGCCAAGCCCGAGCCCGTCCAGGACCAGCTCTGGTTCCCCGAGTATCCGCCGGCCGGGCAGGCGACACCGCTGTCGCGCACGCTCGCGCCCGCCGACGAGAACGCCGATTGGGACCTGCGCGAGAGCAGCGCCACGGCCGACGTTCCGGCCGGCGCGCAGAGCCGTGTCTACTACGACGAGACCCTGGCGCGCACGGACAGCGACCTGCGGGTCGGCGTGGACGTGGACGTCTCGCGGAGTGACGAGGACGGCCGCGTCCTCTTGCGCGTCGAGGGCGCCTCGCGCCGTGTGGACCTGGCCATCGGGCATGAGGGGGCGTGGTTGACGGCGCCGGGCATCGGCGGACGGACGCTGCCCGGCGTCATGCTGCCGCGCCGCGCATGCCGCGTGGCGCTCGGGGTCGCGGACCGCATGATCCGCGTCTGGGTGGATGGCAGCCTCGTGGCGCGCGTGCCCCACGCCGACGAGAAGAACGGCGGCGCGCGCATGCCACGCGTCGCCATCGGTCTCTCGGGCATCGCGGCCACGTTCAGCGGGCTGCGCGTCATGCGCGACCTGCAGTACGGGCGGAGTCGCGCGTGGGACATCCCCGACGACGGGTTCATCATGCTGGGCGACAACACCGGCCGTTCGAAGGACAGCCGCCTGTGGGACGTGAATCGCGTGACCACGGCGGACGGTCGCGTCTACGAGGGCGAGAGCGAGGTGAAACTCGAGGACAACTCGTCCGTCCGTTTCCGCACCAGCGATGATGGTATGTTCTACGAGTTCATCGACGTGGACGGCATCTTCCGCCGCGTGCCGACCGAGGGCTCGACCATCGACCGCGGTGTGCGCCGTCCGTTCGTGCGGCGCCGCGACCTGGTTGGCCGCGCGTTCCTGACCTTCTTCCCGTTCCCGCCCTTCGGCGACCTGCGCCTGCACTTCCTGCCGTAGCGCACACGTCCGTGGGCTGGAGCGGCGTCGCGAGATCGCACCGGCCGGGGACGTCATCGGGCCCATCGCCGTGGACGGCCTCCACCACGTCGTGCGGGTGGAGCGGTTGCAGCTCGCGGAATACACGCGCGGCCACCACGAGGCTGCGCGCGACCTGCTGTTCGCCGAGCGGCCAGGCCGCCGAGGTGCTGAGGACTCCGTCACTCGAGAGACGTCTCGACCTCGCCGTCACCCACTTCGACGGTCTTCCACACGCCGTCGCGTTCGATGCCGACGTCGTAGCGTCCCGGTGCCAGACCGTGGAAGCGGGCGACGCCGTCGTCGGCAGCCGTGACCGTGGCCATGCGGCCGGCGAGGAGCCGGGCCAGGTAGCCCACGCCTGCGGGCACGACGTAGACGCGCGTCTTCGGCTCCGTGTGGACGACGATCACCCCGTCCCCGACGCGAGCCGTCGTCCGTCCGCCGTCGATCGTCCCCGTCGCCACGAGGCCCTTCTCACCCAGGAACAGGTACCGGCCCGGGAGCACGCTTCGCGCGACGAGCTCGCCGTCCACCGATCGGGCGACCACGAGCGATCCGACGTCGTCGAGTGGCACGAGGCCGACGAAGCGCCCGAACTCCGTGCGCCCGGGCCACTCGATCCGCACCTCCGCCAGCCCCGGCCGGAGTTCCACGTCCGCCGTCTCGCCACCGACGACCCGCACGGCGAAGTACGCCTTGGCGCGCGGCTCCAGCGAGAGCCCGCGCGTGCCGGCCTCGACCGCGTCGAACGTGAATGCGCCGCGGACGTCGGTGGTCGTCTTGCGCACGCGATCCAGGTAGATGTCCGTGGCCGGGAGCGGCGATCCGTCAGGGGCGTGGAGCGTGCCGCTGATCGTGCCCCGCGGCGCGAGCACGATCTCCGACGCCTTCTCCGCGGGCACCGTCACCGGGCTGGCGCTCGGGTGCCACACGGTGATCCAGCGGCCGCTTCCGCTGAGGACGAAGCGCCCCTCGGCGTCGGACCGCATGCGGTCGCGGACGCGCCTCTCGTCGAACGGCTTGAACGGCTCGTCTCCGCGGGCCACGTCCTCCTCGCCGAAGAACACGATCGCTCCGGTCAGCGGGGCGCCGGCCGCGTCGGTGACGCGGCCGGCGACGCCGCCGTCGTCGCGCCCGATGTCGATGCGGACCGCGACGCGGTCGCCGGAGCCCAGCGCGATGTCGCGCTCCGCCGTGGCGTCACCGGCACGCACGATCACGTGCACCGTCGCGCCTGCGGCAGCCGCCAGGCGCACGAGGGCCGTGACCTGCCCGTCCGCGGTGCTCCAGCGCGCTGCGCGCCCGGCGTCGCGCGAGATCTCGCACGAGAAGCGCTCGAACGCCGCACCCGTCTCGTAGTCGTGTGCCGTGACGAGAAGTGTGGCGACGGGATGTCGCGTCACTACGAAGTCGATGTCGTCGGCGGGCGGTTCCACGTCGCGCCGCACGCCGCGGCCGGGCTGGAACTCGGGGCCGGCCATGGGGATCACGCTGCACGGCCGGCGTGATCCGACCGTCGTCTCGAAGCGACCCCCCTCGTCCGTCGTCAAACGGATCATGTTGCTCTTGACCTCGCCCGCCGCGTCCGGGTCGAGAACGCCGTCGCCCATCACGATGACGCTCATCCCGGCCGCGGGGCTGCCTGCCTCATCGACGACGCGTCCGCGGATGAACGGCTGCACCGGGGGCGTTGCCGTGACCGCCACGTCGTCGTCCGTCGGGGGCGCTGGGCGGCGCTCTCGTGTCGCGGACTCTCTCGGAGCGGTCCCGGCCCCGGGCGCCCCCGTATCCTGCGCCGGCGGCGCGTCGTCGGGCAGGAGGAACATCGAGGCGAGCCCCAGCACGATCGCGCAGACCACGACGACGACGGTCTTCTTCCCCATGATGGCGGCTCCTTCCAGGGCGACCTGCGCCCCGCGCGACGGGCGCGGTCCGGCCCACGACCCGAGGGCGACGGAGAACACGACGCGCTCGGAAGCGTGTCGCGCATCCAGGCTTCGTCGCAGGATCTCGAGACCACGACGCGTTCGCGTGCGCACCGTCTCGACGGGCACCCCCATCCGGCGTGCGACCTCGCGCGGAGGCTGCGTGTCGAGGTAGCGCAGGAGAATGGTGCCCCGATACGGCTCGCGCAGGGCGAGGACCGCATCCACGACGCTGCGCCGCAGCCGTTCGCGCTCGAGGACGTCGTGGTTCGACGGAGCGCCCTCGGGCCGCGAGGCGAGCCGTTCGCGGGCGATGCGGCGGACGTCCCCTCGGATACGCTTGACGGCGAGATTGCGCGCGACCGCGCCGAGCCACGAGCGCGACACCTTCGCTTGCGAGCCGAGGGCGGCGAGCCAGGTCTGTTGCACGACGTCCTCCGCGGCATGCTCGTCGTAGAGCAGGGAGCGGGCGACGCGGCGCACGAAGTCGCCGTGCGCGAGCAGGGTCTCGGGGTCGAGGGGCACGCTGCGGTGAGTCATGGCTCTCTAGGAGTAGTCCCCGCGACCCTCCGAATCGGTTCGCCGCATTCGTCTCCCGCGGCCCGCCGCCGCGTGCCCGGGGGCGACATCATCGAGACTGACGAGTAACCCGTCCACCCCGGTGTCGGCGGTGTGTCGGCGCGGCTCGGCGCTACTCCAGTGTGATGCGCAGGGGTTCCGTCGGACCGAACACGGCGTTCTCCTCGCTCTCGTCGTCGAACGTGACCTGCACGCCGATCGTCGTGCCGGGCGGGACGCCGAGTTCGCTGGGCAGCAGGGACGTTTCGGTGGTCGCTGAGCTCTGCGGCGACCCGCCGGCGAGTGACATATCGATGCGGTTCATGCCCATGCCCGTGTCGGCCGGGATGTCGTGCACCTCTCCGGAGGCGTCGGTCACGCGCAACCGCACCGTGTCATTGGAGATGCCGCCGGCGCTCGTGCGACGGGTCGCGACGTACAGGCGGCCGTTCGCGAAACGCGCGAAGATCTCGCGGCCTGCGAAGGTCGCCGTCACGGCGCCCTCGGTCTCACCGTCCTCGATCTTGCCGTCCGGGATCGGCCCGAGCAGGCGCGCCGTGAGCCACTGCGCGAGGTCGTCCTCGATGCCCGGCACGTTTCCGAACATGCGCGTGCCATGGATGCCCTTGCCGGGCACGATCGTCAGTTCGCAACCCCTCTCGCTGAGTGCGTCGTGGACCGCGTCGGCGCCCTTGGCACGTTCCTCCTCGTTGCTGAAGATGCGCAGCGGGAGCGTCTTGTACCAACGCTCGACGTGCTCCATCGTCGGCACGCCCAGGTACTCCTTGCCGGGCGTGAGCACGGCCACGGCCGCGATGTCGAGCGGCTTCCTCGTCACGGTCTCGGGGCCCCGCCGGGCGGCGGCCTGCTCGTCGTTCGCGCGGCTCGTCACCACGGATGCGCCGACGCCGATGATGCCCGCGAGGGCGATGGGAACGAGACGTGATGCGCGCATGTCGAGTGCCTCCTGGCGCCGAGTGCCGCCGAGTCCCCCGAGAATAGACCGTCTCGGGTGCGGGCACCGCGCGCCGTCTGCGTGCGCGGAACGAGACGCTCGTCACGTGTGGGGCTTCGCGCTGCGCGTCGGCTCTCGCGACCGCCCGTCATCCGCGGCGTGAGACGTTGTCATACCGTCCGGCGGAAGAATAATTTGCCTTGCGCATTGGATTCGTGTTGCCGCAAAATCGGTGGTGGTCGATCCGTAGCGCGTGCGTGGTGTCTCACCCGCCGAGCCCCTTCGCCGGGCGCTCGCCGTCGGCGCTGCCGGCCATCGAGGGAGGTGCATCTTGTCCCGTATCACGATTGCCGACCTGCCGCTACGCCCCGAGGTGACGGCTGAACTCAGCGACGCACAACTGGATCAGGTAGCGGGGGGCTGGGGCTTCAGCTCCTTCGCAGCGGCGTACAGCTATTCGTACTCGCCCTGGGCCGTTACGCCCATCCCGATCCCCCAGGTGGCAGTTACGCCCATCCCGATCCCGATGCCGGGAGCGACGCCGATCGCGATTCCGTAGCCGGGCGCTGCTGCTGCCTTCTTCTCTCCTTCATCCCGGTTCGGGCCGCGTCCCGCCTGCGGCTTGGACTGTGCGACACCGCGTCGGCGGGACACTCCGAGATGAAGGGGACTCGACATGTCAGATCTTCACAGTATCGTCGCCGGGCGCGTGGGTGACCACGACGTCACGCTGCACGACCTCCTGTACACGCTCAAGATCAGCGAGCGGATGCGTCCGCTCGAGGTGGCGCTGCACGAGGCGGCGCTGATGCGCGCTGCGGATCGCCTCGGCGTGACCGTGAGCGATCAGGAACTGCAGGCCCACGCCGACGGCGTGCGCCGGTCGCTCGGACTGCTGCGGTCCGAGGACACGGATCGCTGGCTTGCGGCGCGCGGCAGCTCGGTGGACGATTTCGAGGCGTACGCGCTGCGCCTGGCGACCGCCGCGAAGCTGAAGGAGAAGGTGACGGAGGGCCGCGTCGATGCCTACTTCAGCGAACATCGGCAGGACTTCGACGGCGCGGTGATCAGCCGTATCGTCGTGGACGACGGCGAGCAGGCTGCCGACATCGCAGAGCGCACGCGCTCGGGCGCCGCGGCGTTCGCCGCCGTGGCGCGCGTGGAGTCCATGGAGGGCGGCACGCGGGACGCGGGGGGACACGCGGGCTTCGTGTACCGTGGGCAGCTCCCGCCGGCGGTGTCGGAGGCGGTCTTCGCGGCGCAGGCCGGCGACATCGTCGGGCCCGTGGACGTGGACGGTCTGTACCACGTCGTCTGCGTGGAGCGGCTGCAGCCGGCAGAGTACACGCAGGGACATCACGAGGCCGCGCGCGAACAGCTCTTCACCGCGTGGTTGCGTGGCCAGGCCGCCGAGGTGCCGGTGGAGTTCACACTGCCAGCGGCCGTCGGTGGCAGCGTCCCGGCCTGACGGACGGGGGCTGGGGCTCGACGGGGGCTGGGGTTTGACGGGGGCTGGGGTTTGACGGCCAGGATCATACTCTTGCCCGGTCCGCGTGTCCGCGGCGCGGACCGGGTGGCGCGTCGCCGCGGTGACGTTTTTGCTTCGCGGGCGCAGGCGCTGCCGCCGCCCGCCGAGGGAGGTCAACTTGGCACGTGTCAAGGCTGCCGATCTGCCGCCGTCGGCCGTACTGCCCTGCCGCCGCCATCCCGATAGGTGGCCGTCGCCCGGGGGGCGTGTTCCCATGTGCGACGGGAGCGCCTCTCCGCTGGACCGTGGTCGTGGCTCTCCGTGCGACTTCGGTCACAGGGCGAGCCTCGGGGGGAGTGTACTCTGACCGCTGATGACGAGACGGGGCGGCCCCTGGGTCGTCGCACCGGAGGACACCATGCACGTACTCAAGCTCGCCCGCACACCCGCTCCGTCCGTACAGGCTGCGGACACGATCCGCGACGCGGTGATCGTCATGGCCGACACCAACTGCGGGGCGCTGGTCGTCCTTCGCGACGAAGCGCTCGTCGGCATCGTCTCCGAGCGCGACATCGTACTGCGCGCGGTGCGCGAGGGACTCGATGCGGCGGCGACGCCGGTCTCCGAGATCATGAGCACGCCCGTCAAGAGTGTCAGTGCGGATACGCTGACCGGCCGCGCCATCGAGATCATGACGCGCAACCGCTTCCGCCATCTCGCCGTCATCGACGACGCCGACAAGGTCGTCGGGTTGCTGTCGAGCCGCGACGCGTTCCAGGAGCACCTCTCCTACCTCTTCGACCAACTGCTCTCGCTGGAGTCGTTCGTCTGCGCCGACGGCCCGGGCGGGTAGCGGGCGCGTAGGACCGGGAAGAAGACGCCGCTCAGACCGAGAACGGGCCGGCGACCGTTATGTCATCGAACGTGATCACCGCAATCGTGAGGGCGGCGACGAGTGCGAGTCTCCGGTCTCAATCCGGCCGTCGCGCCGCGTCTGCGGCGGCACGCACCCACTGATTGGGATCGCCCGTGGCCGCCGCGTCGATCGCCGCCCGGATCGCGGTCCGCGACGGAGGTCCGGGCTGCGGGATGTCGCTGTAGTCGCCGTCGAGAATGCTCACGGCCAGCGTCCGCAGCGTCGCGGGCTCCAGGCGTTCGTTCAGGACGCGCAGCGCGACGGTGAACACGTGGGCAGCGCTCTCGTCGGGGCCCGCGAGCTCCTCGAGCGCTGTGTAACGCAGGGGACCGCTCCTGGAGGGGTCGAGGACGATGGCCGTCAACCGCTGGGCCGCACCGGCGCGGGCGGCCCAGGCCAGGAGCCGGCTCGTTCCGTCGTCACCCAGCCGCTCCAGGAGGTCCGCGTGCCGGGCGAGGACGGGATCGACGAACGTGCGCAGGATCATGGCGACCGACGCGTCGGACGGATCGATCCGCGAGGGGTTCCCGAGGCCGCTCACGAGGATCTCGCCGACGGTCTCCACCGCCCGTGGTCGCGCCCGTCGCGTCGTCCGCGGTGGCGCGTCCGTCGTCCGCCGCGCGGGTACTCGCGACGGTGCGTGCGCGCGGCCTCGACATCTCCTGCATCCGTGGCGCGGCGCCCTCACGCGGCGCGATCACGAACGCCGTCGTGACACTGCCCAGCGCCACTCCGACCAGCGTTCCGAGCAGGAACCCGCCGACTCGCATGGCGCGAGTGTAGCGGAGCGGGTGGACTTCGTGGCGCGCACGCGTGGGAGTGAGCCATGCGTCGCTCGCGGCGCATCGCGTACCCTTGGCGGCCTCCCGGAGGTGACCGTGCGACGCGTCGTAGCCCTGTCCGTGACTCTCTCCCTGGCTCTCTCGCTGGCTGTCGCCGCGATGCCCGTGGCCCTTGCCGACGACGAACCCGCGACCGTGCGCGAGCTGATCGAGCGCTGGCGCGCTGACTCGGGCGAGCTGCGGTCATTCTATTCGGTGCCGCTGTCGGCGGTGCGCGCGCGGCGCGTCGCCGCACTCGACGATGCCGCGGAAGCTGCTGCGGCGCCGCTGCTTCTGGACGACGCGCTGACCCGGGACGAGCGTGTAGACGTCGTGCTGCTGCTCGATCACGTGCGGCAGGCGCGCAAGCAGCGCGCGTGGGAGGGGGCACAGAACGAGCGCGCGGCGCCTCTCCTGCCGTTCGCCGCGGATCTCGTGCGGCTCGAAGAATCCCGGCGCGCGCTCGAACCCGTCGAGCCGCAGGCGGCGGCAGCCACGCTGGACGCCGCGCGCAGCGCGCTCGAGGACGTCCGCAAGCAACTCGACGCGGGGAAGAAGGGCGCGGGGAAGAAGGGCGAAGGGAAGAAGGGCGCGGGGAAGAAGAAGGACGCCGCGGACGCGCTGCGTCCGGACCGGCCCGTCGCCCTGCGCGCCGCTCGCACGGTGTTCGCCGTCGAGCGCGCCCTCGGGGACTGGTTCCGCTACCGCGACGGCTACGAGCCGCAGTTCTCGTGGTGGGTGCGCAAGCCGTATGAACGGCTCGACAAGGCGCTCGGCGCGTACGCCAAGTACCTGCGCGAGGACGTCGCCGGGCAGAAGGGGGACGACGCGCCTCTCGTCGGGGAGCCGATCGGGGCCGCCGCCCTCGCCGACGCGCTGCGCCACGAGCGCATCGCGTACACGCCCGAGGAACTGATCGCCATCGCCGAGAAGCAGTTCGCGTGGTGCGAGGAGGAGGGGCGTCGCGCGTCGCAGGAGATGGGCCTCGGCGACGACTGGACGGCCGCCGTGGACGCCGTCAAGGCACTGCACGTCGCGCCGGGCGAGATGGACGATCTCGTCGCGCGGCAGGCGCGGGACGCGATCGAGTTCGTGACTGCCAAGCGTCTCGTGCGCGTGCCGCCGCTCTGCGCCGAGTTGTGGCGCCTCGACATGATCTCCGCGCAGGGCCAGCGTACGTTGCCGTTCGCGGCCTACTCGGGCAATCGCATGCTCGTGGCGTACCCCACCGAGGGCATGACGCAAGAGGCCAAGGAGATGAGTCTGCGCGGCAACAACCGGCACTTCTCGCGCATCGTCGTGCCGCACGAACTCATCCCCGGCCACCACCTGCAGGGTTTCTACGCGCGCCGCAACGCCGCGCACCGTGCACGATTCGGGACGCCGTTCCTCGTCGAGGGCTGGGCGCTCTACTGGGAGATGCGGCTCTGGGAGGAGGGCTGGGCGACGAGCCCCGAGGATCGCATCGGCATGCTGTTCTGGCGCCGACACCGCTGCGCGCGCGTCATCGTCTCGCTGAAGTACCATCTCGGGCAGATGAGCACGGAGGAGATGGTCGAGTTCCTGATGACGCGCGTGGGACTCGAGAAGGACGGCGCGACAGCCGAGGTGCGGCGCTACGTCGGCGGCGGGTACGGCCCGCTGTACCAGGCGGCCTACCTGATCGGCGGCCTGCAACTGCGGGCCTTGCAGCGCGAGGCG
Source organism: Planctomycetota bacterium (assembly GCA_024277065.1). Lineage (GTDB taxonomy): Bacteria > Planctomycetota > JAJSAM01 > JAJSAM01 > JAJVHW01 > JAJRPF01. Next base: position 551 of record JAJRVY010000340.1, on the reverse strand, counting down.
GTCGGCGACGGGAAGATGACCGACGAGGAGTTCCACGAACTCGTCCTGCGCCAGGGCTCGATGCCCGTGGACCTGATCCGCGCCCGCGTGCTGGGACTGCCCGTGGACGACGCCCCCTCCACCTGGCGCTTCGCAGACTAGAGGGACGGCCGCAACTAACAGGCTCGAGCGCAACTAACAGGCTCGAGGCGGTCTTCGTGCTGCCCGCTCCTTCCGGGCGCCTCCCGTCTCGTCCCAGACTCTCTCGGCCGCCCACGAGGGGTGTAGCCTTCCGCCGTGCGCTTCTCTCCGTTCTGGGCCGATGTCCTGCGACCCGCGTTCCATGCGCTGGCGCCCGAGGAGCCGCGCGTGCTGGCGGCGCGCGTGCGCAACGTCGCGGCCGGCGCGGCACTCTTCGCGGCCCTGCTCCCGCGCTTCGGGGCGCTCGGGACCGGCACGGTTCGCGATGCCAACGTGCTCCTCGGCGTGTACGCCGCCGCGGCCGTGATCGCGCACCTGCGCCGCAACCACCCGCGCGGTGACGCGCAGGCGGTGGGCGTTCTCGTCGTCGC
>JAJRVY010000339.1 GCA_024277065.1 Planctomycetota bacterium | reverse complement strand
GGCGGAAGAGGCCGAGGAGGTCGAAGCCACCCTTCTTGGCGATGACTTTGACCGTGAGCAGTGCGCCCTCGCTGATCCGCACGGGGATGACGAACTCGCCGCCGCCGGGCGCGGAGAGCTGGGTCTTGGGCACCTTGACGCGCTTGATCCTGGTCGAGATCGTGTAGTTGCCCTCTGCGCCGCCGAAGCCGCCGGGATCCCCTGAGAGCGTGACGGCGTGCACGCCGGATTCGGTGGCGGTGTACGACAGCGACGGCTTGCGCGTGCCCTGCTTGGCCACGCTGACGGCGATGGGGTCGCCGTCCGGGTCGCGCAGCGCGAGCGTGGAGAGCAGCCCGCGGCGGGGGCCGGCGTCCTTGACCTTCACCGTGGCCTTGTCGCCTGCGAAGAGCTCCAGGCGAAAGGCATCGACGTCGCCGACGGGCGTGATGCCGCCCGTGACGGTGGCCTTGTCGCCGGTCACGATCGGCAGGTCCTCGGCCAGCGTGCGCCCTGCGAGCAGGCTCGGGACGAGGAGTAGCGCGGCGGCGACGAATGCGGCGGCGCGCGCGGCGCGCGCGGCGCGCGCGGGGTGCGCGGGGTGCGCGGGGTGCGCGGGGTGCGCGGGATGCGCGGACGGCGGGTGGCTCGGTGAGATCGGCTTCATGGTGGTGTGGTCTCGTGCGCGGCGCGGGGAACGGGGCCGCGAGGCCCTCAGCGCGCGTTTGCAGGCATCTCTGATCGGCAATCCCTGATGTTACCAGCGAACGCGCGCTCCGCTCGAAGCGCGCCCTCGCGGAGCGACACCTGCCATCGCCTCGCGGCCGGCCGCGAGGCTCCCCCGTGGGGATTCTCGCCCGTGACCGGCCCCGGAAGCCCGCAACCAACCATCTTCAAGGGTAACCTCAGGGTAACCTCGTGTGACCGATGCGTACTCGCAGAACACTCTTCGCACTCCTGCTCCTTCCGGCTCTCGCGCTCGCGCAGGATTCGGTTCCCCGCGACGCCGCTTCGGGCGGCGCCGCCGCGGGAGATCTGGGGCCGGGCGCCGCCGTCCTCGCGACCGGCCGCTATCTCCGCGCCGCGTTGCCGAAGCGCGCCGATCTCGTCATCCACACGCCCGACCTTCCGGCGTTGCTGCGTTCGGCCACCGCCGCTGGACTCGGTGACGGCAAGGCCTGGCGCACGGCGTTCCGGGAGCAGATGCAGCGCTGGGGTGCGCGCACCGGCGCCCCGGAGGCCCTCGTCGCCGGCGCCGAGAGCATGCTTGCCGCGGCCGACGGTGAGGCCCTCCTCGCGTCCCTGCCGCTGCCGCCGTTCGAGGGCCCCGAGCGCGCCACGCTGTTCGCGTTCCGCTCGACGCACCGCGCCAAGGCGCTGCGCGAGGCGCTCGCGAAGCTGATCGACGGTGGCCTCTCGCTCTCCTACCCCGGCGCGCCGAGCGAGGAGCAGGTCGGCGGCCGTGCGGTCATCGCGCTCTCGGGGGTGCGCGATCGACTCTACGTGCTCATTCAGGACGGGCTCGTCGTCGCGAGCGACCACCCCTTGGCCCTCGGGCTGTTCTTTCGCGGTCTCGAGCAGGCCGGCGAGCCCGAAGCGGCCGGGCCGATGGTACTCGAGGTGACGCACGGCCGCGGCGACGACGCGTGGACCGGCTGGACGTACGGCGAGCGCGAGTCCGTCTCGTGGCGTAGCGCGGCATCCGCGGCCTTGTCGGCGCCGCTCCCGGCGGGCCTGGATCCCGTCGTCGCCGTCGCCCTGCCGGACGCCCACGACACGCCGCTGTTCCCCGTTCCCGCCCCGTCGTGGCTGGCCGATCTGCCGCGCGGCGGCACGGCGGCGCGGCTGGTGGCGCTGTCGCGCCGCGGGGGCTTCGCCGTCTGCGGCACGAGCCCGGCCGGCGCCACGACACCCGGTCTGCCGCCAGATACCACCGGGCAGTGGTTGGAACTCGGCGGCGTATGGGCCGTCGCCCGCACGGCGGACGCCTTCGACGAGGCGGCCGCCAGGTCCGCCGCGTCGATGCTCGTCGCCGGGGCGGCGACGCGGCTCGGCTGGCTGCGCGCGTGGGCGAGCGGCCGCGTGCCGCCCCCGATTCCCGGGGTCGAGCGCGAGGTTCTGCTGGCGCCCCTGACGGCCGCCGGCGCTGCGTCCGTGGACCGCGAGTCGCTCATCACGTGGCGGACGACCGACCGGCCCGGCGAACTGCGCGGTCCGCGCTGGCACGGCCCGACGACGATGCTCGCGCTGCGCACGCTGCGCGACATCGCCACGAAGACGCCGCCGCGCCGCGGTCCGAGACCCACCGCGCGACGGGCGTCCGAGCCGCCTCTGCGCACCGGCGGCGCCGTGCTGCCGCCGCCGGTTCCACCACGCGGCGGCGACGACGATGGGGCCGGGAACGACGGAGCCGGCGACGACGGGAAATAGCCCCGTCGCGCTCCTGGCTGCGCTCGTCGTTTCCGCGGCGGCCTGCGGCGAGCGACCGGCGGGTGGGCCGGGCGCTGCGGCGGACGGATCGCCGCCGGCGATCGTGCTCGAGGTGGACGCGGACGGCTTCTTCGTCTCCTCGGACGTGGTGCGCGGCGCGTGGTTCGCGGGATTCGGTATGCCCTGCCTGCTGCCGCCGCGTGGGGCCACCGACGGGCAGCACCTCGTCGGGCGCATTGCGGGGGACGCGCCCGTGCTGATCTCGCGCCGCGACGGGATGCTCGACTCGCTGCGCCCGACGCTGCAGCGCGTTGCGGGCTCGCACCGCGAGCGCGTGCGCGATGCGGCCGCCGCCGCGGATCTGAGCGGCATGGGCGGCGACGTCGCCGAGGCGTTCGCGGCGGCCGTGCACGCCGCCCTCGCCGCGCCCGCTCCGCCCGTGCCGTCGCTGCCTCCGCCGCGCGCCGCCCCGCCGCAGCGGCGCGACGCGGCGTTCCCCGCCGGCACGCCGTTGATGGCCTGGGCGCCGCCGGGGACGATCGTCGTGCACTTCCGCAGCGTCGCGGCGGCGTACCGTTTCACCGATCTGGCCGACCGGCTCGGCGGGGCCGTCGCCGCCGCCCGGGGCGACGGCCGCGACCACGGAACGCTGCGTCTGACGCTCCATCACCTGCTCCTGCCGTCGATCTGGAAGGCCAACCCGGGCGGGCGCAAGGGCGTCTCGGAATGCGCGTTGATCGTGGCGCCGCCGCTGCGCCGCGGCGTGCTGCGGGCGGCCCTCGTGCTGCGCATCGTCGATCCCGTGCTCCACGATCACGAGACGCGCGCCGGCGTGGCCCTCGAGACCAGCGCGGGGCACCGCCGGCGTCCCGCGGGCGATCCGTTCCCGGAGGAGCGTGTGCGCACCGCCGTGCGCGCCGTGGCGGGCGACTGCGAGGTCGTCGCCACCGACGCCGCGCTGCTCGAGCGCGTGCTGGCCGGCCCGGGGCGGCCGGCGAGGTGGTGGACGCCCGCGGCGGTGGCGGCGCGCAGCGGGCTGCCGGCGGGCGATCGCTCGCGCGCCTTCACGCTGGCGAACGCGGCGCAGATCGACGTGGACGCCGGGGCGCCGCGCGCGCGGGCGCTCGAGGGAGCCCGGCGGCTGGCGGAACGCTGGCTGGGGCTTGCGGCGGGGCCCGTGCCGGCGGCGGGGGACGAGCCCCGGCCGCGTCGCGTGGCCTCTCCGTGGAGCGCCGTCGTCGCGGTGGTGGCCGATACCGACGCGCAGGGCGCCACCGTCAACGTGCGGCTGGCGACGGATGCGGCGGCGCGCACGTTCTCGCGGCTGCTGCCGGCCGACGGAGCGCAGCGCGCGTGCCTCGGGAACCTCCGGGAGCTGGCCCCCCTCGGACTCGTCGAACCGCGCGCATCCGATCCCGCCGAGCGCGCGTTCGTCTGGTTCGGCCGCCGCCCGGTCTGTCCGCGGGGAGGGGCGTATCGCTTCCATCCCGTGACGGGGGAGCCGTCGTGCAGCCTGCACGGGAGCGCGGAGAGCGACGTCGCCGCGCCGGACTCGCCGGTGGGCGCTCAACCGTCGTCGGCGGGCGCCTCGGAGCCCGCGCCGTGGCCTGCGGACGCCGTGTCCGACGTCCGCGTCGCGGGCTCACTCGTGACGTTCCGGTTGAGCATCGACTGGTGACGGGCAGAATGGGGGAGCGATGAGCCAGCGCGATGCCGCCACCCGGCCCGGTGCCGCTCCCGATCCGGGAGCGGAGACCGCATCGCTGTTCGAACAGACGCTGGCGATCGACACGCCCGAGCGTGTGCCCATCCGCTACGAACTGGCGGGTATCGGCAGCCGTTTCGCCGCCGGCACGCTCGACGTCGCCATCCTGGGCTTCGTGCTGGTCGCGCTGGGCATCGTGATGCTGTTCGTCCTCGACGTCACCATGAACGACTTCCGTGACGGCTGGCGGGCGATCACGCTCGCCGCCTACGGGGTCGCGCTCGCCGTCGTGTGGGCGTACTACCTCGGTTTCGAACTGCTGTGGGACGGGCAGACGCCGGGCAAGCGCGTCATGCGCCTGCGCGTCGTCTCGGAGGACGGCGGACCGGCGCCGGCGGCGGCCATCGTCGTGCGCAACGTGCTGCGCGTCGCGGACATGCTGCCGCTCGTGCTGGTGCACGTTCTCGGCGGGGTCGTGATGTTCGTGAGCCGCCGCTCGAAGCGCATCGGCGATCTGGCGGCCGGGACCGTGGTCGTGCAGGAGCGCGAGGTGGAACTCTCCCTCGACCGGCTCTCGCGTGGCGTGCTCGACGAACTGGACGGCGATGATCTCGGGAGCGAGGACCGCGCGCGCCTGAAGCGCTTCGTCGCGCGTCGCCGGGAACTGCGCGCGGAGCGGCGCGCGGAGGTGGCGGAGCTTCTCGTGGCGGAGTTGCGCGAGCGCTGGGAACTGCCGCCGGCGGACGCGGAGTCGATCATCGTGATGCTCGCCGGCGGGCGCAAGCCGTCCGATCTGCGCGATCTCGGGGGGCCGTCTCCGATCCGAGCCGGGCGCTGACGTGGGTCGCGGCGGCGCCGAGCGGGGTGGTGGAGGGTGAACGAGGAGCGCTTCGTCCGCGACCGCGTCGCAGGGTGGGAGGAACTGCGCACGCTGATCGATCGTGCGAGCCAGGCCGGGCTGCGCTCCCTCGGCGGCGACGACGTGCGGCGTCTCGGGCGGCTGTACCGCGCGGCCACGGCGGATCTCGCCACGGCGCGCACGCTGCGGCTGTCGCCCGAGACGCGGGCGCACCTCAATCGCCTCTGCGCAGCGTCCCACGACCTCGTCTACGCGCGCCGCGCACGGGGCGGCGTCGCGCGTGCCCGGCGCTTTCTCTTGCGTGGCGGATTCGCGGACCTCGCGCGCCGCACGGCGGGGTATCACGCCGCCGCCGCGCTGGCGTTCGTGCTCGGCGCGGTGGGCGCGTTCCTCGTGTTCCGCGACGACCCGGCGCTGGCGGATCGCATGCTCGGCGCGCACGTGCGCAGCGGCGCTCTGCGTGCGGCGGTGGACGAGCACTACATCGAGATCCCCGGGCTCGTGCGACCGCTGTTCAGTTGGGGGATCATGGCCAACAACGTCAACGCCACGCTGATCGGTTTTGCGCTGGGAGCCTTCTTCGGCATCGGCGGGTTGTTCTTCGCGCTCTGGCAGGGGATGTTCGCCATCGGCGGTGCACTCGCCGTGTACGCCGACGAAGGCGTGGCGCACGTCATGCTCACGTTCGCTGCGGCGCACGGTCCTCTCGAACTGACCGCGATCTTCATCGGCATCGGCGCCGGCATGCGCGTCGGGCTGGCCCCTTTCCTGCCGGGGCGCCGCAGTCGCATGACGGCGCTGGTCGAGACCGCGCGCGAGTCCGTGGCGCTGCTCGGGGGCGTGGCGGCCATGCTCGTCATGGCCGGGCTACTCGAAGGACTCGTCTCGCCGTCCCATCTTCCGCCGCCGGTCAAGTGGGCCGTCGGCGGCGCGACGATCCTCGGGATGATCCTCTACTTCGGCGCGGCGGGGCGCGAGTACGGAGCCCCTGGGCGCGCGACTCAGGAGGACGCGCTTCGGGCCAAGGACCGTCGCAATACCGGCGCTCACCGTCTCCGCGAAGGTGTCCAACGACAGCATGACCTTCGTCGATTCGGCGATGAGCGACATCAGTGAGAACACGGCGCGCACGACGTCGGGCACGCCGACGGGGATCGGCGGACGCTACTCCGCACTGCCGACGCCGGCGCAGATCCAGGCGCGATCAGCCTGCGTCGAGGAGGCTCAGGGACGTGTGAACTGGACGCTCCTGCCCGAGTCGAAGTGGGAGAACGAGTTCATGCCCAGGTACGTCAACGAGCATGGACAGACCTGCGACGGCTCCCCCTGGCAGCCGGAGGACGACGACGAGTGCTTCACACTGCTTCCGTACACGGAGTTCGATCCCGAGGACGACGAGCCGCACCACGGGCTTGCAGTCGCGAACGAGCTGCTGGTCGATTTCCGACCGGGCACGCGACCCTGCCGAGTCCGGGAGATCGTCTGTCGGTTCGGTCTGGAGATCCTGTACGCAGACTTCGACCCTCCGACACCGGGACTGGAGGATCCGGAGGCGTGGTTCCACCTCGGAACCCGACCTGACTCTGCGTACTACAACTGCACGAGGGTGCTCGTCTCGGAGTTACCGGCGTTGCCGGACATCGACGAAGTGAGCTTCAACGATGTCGCGCCCCCGGCGGCCAGGCTGTTCGAGTGCGAGATCGACGGTGTGCGGCGGCCCAGAGATGTACTCCTGGAGCCAGATTCCTCCGGTGTGGACGACCGAGCGATGACGCGCCTCAAGATCGCGGGCGCCGACTGCGCCGGCGCATGGCACGACGACGCCGCCGACATGGGCGGTGAGCACGAGGACGTGACGGTCGTCGTGATGGACACAGGCGTCGCTGTCGATCACGAGGACTTCCAGTACGGCTACGACGAGGACGGCCAGCCGATCGCGGCGTCACAGGCGCCCGCCGCGCCGCGGGGCCGCGACAGAGACCCGTACAAGGCGATCAACACGCGCTGGAACGGATGCGCTCACGGGACCGTGGTTGCCGGGGTCATCGCGGCAGCCACGGACGACGAGGTCGGAACTGTCAGTTGCGGGGCACCGTATGTGAAGGTGATGTCGGCCACTCTCCGGCTGGGACACCACTACGCCGTGTCCGTCGGCAGCATGATCAAGGCCGTGAAGAAGGGCAACGACCGGCTGTGGATCGCGCCCGCAGGATTCGACGGCCAGCACGAGAAGCCGACGAAGACCGTCCGGAACAAGACCGTCTCCCGCAACCTCCCTACCGTGCTCGGAGTCACCGGAGTGGACTGGCCGAAGTCGCAGACGCAGCCAGGAGTTGCCGAGGGCACGAACTTCGCCAGCCACGGGGCACTGGAGTCGCGGGAGTCGGCGATCTACGGGATCTCCGCGTACGAGTACGGCGGCTACGTCTACGGCGTCGTACGGGGCGGGCCCTCTCCCCGCGTGGAACTCCTCCGGCTCGACCTGCTGCCCGAGTTCCCCGTCGCCGCCGACGTCTTCGCGCGGATACTGGAGTGGGTCACGCGGGGCCACGAGCGTCGCGTGCAGCGACTGACGCGCAAGGTGGAGCGGCGGGCACGGCGCATCGAGCGCGCCGCGCGGCGCGGGCGGTTCGGACGACGCGACCGCATCCACGCACGCGCCGTCGCCCTCGTGGAGCGGTTCCGTCAGCGCGAGACGGCGCGCGAATCCAGGCGATTCTACGACGCTACCGTTTCCGTCTCCAGACAGGGACGGGAACTCGGTGTACTCGGCCTCGACTCGGCGCTCATCGCGCTCGCTAACTCGTACACGCGTGAGCGTGAGGAGCGGGATCCGAGGCTCGCATCCGTGACAGAGAGCCTGAACGCGCGGCTCACGGATGCGCTCGACGGGCTCTGATGTGGCTCGCCTCGCCACGCGCCACCGCTCGCTGACGCTCGCGGCCCGGCGCGCAACCCTCTCAGAAGGTGTGGACAAGAGAAACGCGCCGCAGCCCCGCTCGTCCGTGGAGCCCGCCGGACTGCGTTGCGCTCGCTCGATGACTCGGTCAGGGGAGTCACGTTCGCAACCGCGCCTTGCCGGCAGGCTCCACGAACAAGCCGACACTCCCTTTTCTCTTGTCCACACCTTCTCAGTCCAGCGCCGGGAACGTGCCCGTCAGAATCACCGACCCGGCGGCGTTCGTCACTTCGATCGGGCGGCCGGCCTGGCCGAGGACGCCGCCGGGCGGTGTGGCGTCGCCGCGCCGCGTCGTCAGGCGGAACCCGCCGGCGGCCGCGGTGCCGCGGACGTAGAAGCGGCCGAGTTCGTGGCGCACGCCGTCGGGCTCCAGTGTGGCGACGACGTAGGGGGCATCGGCGGCCGGAAGATCGAACGTGCGCACGCGGATCTCCTGCAGACGGCGGCGGGGCTTCGTCAGTACCGACGCGGTCAGCAGCCCGCGCGCGGCGCCGGCGCCCTCCGCGGCGATCAGTTCGACGGTCGCGCGCGAGCGGGCCCAGCCCGCGTCGGCGACGCGCTCGGATGCCGCGCGGAAGATCGTGATCGCGCCGCGTAGCATGACCGTGCCGCCGCGGCGGACCTCGATACGCCCGCCGTCGAACTCGCTCCAGCGCACGATGCCGCCGGGGATGGGGGCGCGGCGGGAGTCGAGCGACAGCTTCGCTCCGAGCCTGGCGTTGTTGACCATCCTCCCGAGCAGGATCGTGCGCGGTCCGAACAGGTACACGGTGTACGTCGATGTCACCGGCAGTCCGGGGCTCTCGATCACGGTGCGATTGCGGATTTCGCCCGTCGCGTGCTCGTCGGTGCGGAACGCGAAACGCCCGGGCCCGCTCTTCGGCGTGGAACTCGAGATCGGGACGAACAGGCCGTACGTCTCGCGGCGGTCGGTGGAGGTGTTCGCCCCGTCCAGCGCGAACGCCGGCAGCGTTCCGCGCAGCATGGTGCCGGCGGGACCGCGGACCTCGACGGTGCTGCCGGCCAGCGCCCGCAGCGGCGCGCCTGCCCCCGTCAGGATCTCCGCCGCGTCACGCTTGCGCAGGCGCCCGTCGCCCTTGCCGCTCACCTCGAGCCGTCCGAGGAAGACCTCGTCGCCGCCTCCTGCCGGCAGCAGGAACGCGCCGTGCGCCACGCGACGTCCGTTCTCGTCGCGCGACGCGTCGAGGCCACTCGCTGCGATGCGGTAGCCGGGCCGCGTGCGACCGTCGCCGCGGATGCGCTCCACGAACTCGAACGTGCCGCCTGCCGGCCGCGCCGTCGTCGCCGTGAACTCGCCGACGGAGCGCACGACGATCGTTCTACCCGGAGCGCCGGCCCATGCCGGGCTGCACGCCACGGCGCCCAGTCCTGCGATCACGACCGCCGCCCGCAGCGTCGTGCCCGTGGTTGCGCCCCTGATCGTACGCGTGATCGCCGCCCATCCCTGGTTGCTCATCGCGACATGATAGCGCACCGGATGATGGCGCACCGGATGACGCCGCACCGGCGCGCGACGAACCGTGACCGCATGTCCGTACGCGGAACCTCCGGGTTCATCTCACGAGCGGATTGCGAATGCGGAGCCCGGGGAAGCGGCTGAAGTCACGATCTGCGGTCCAGATCTCCTCGACTCCACTTGACGTGCACAGGGCGGCGATGCGGGCATCGTGGATGCGCGGACCCGTCGTCCGCGTGGCGGCGACGAGCCGGGCGAGAGCCTCCCAGAACCCCGGAGGCTCCGAGATCAGGATGACCGAAGGGGAGGCCAACCAGGCCTCGACCTGCTCCAGCGCCAGTGCGAGCGGCGTCGGCACGTCGAACACGCGGGGGTTCGTGACGACGGCCAGGAACTCGATGACACACTGCCAGGGCAGCGTCCAGCGCATGCGCCCCTCGGCCAATCGCAGCAGGCACGCGTGCGCCACGTCGTGCGCCGGCATGTCGTCGCGACTCGCGTGCACCAGGACGTTCGTGTCGATGGCGATCATCCGCCGCGCCCTTCGTAGATGATGGCCCGGATCGCCGGCCAGCCGCCGGCGGCGACCTCTGGGCGCATTCCGCTTCCGCCGCGGAACGTGCAGTCCTTCAGTCGGAAGGGCTTCCGCGGCCCTTCGCGCGTGCGCAGCACGCCGCGGAGCCCTTCCTCGATCAGGGCGCGCAGCGTCGTCTGCTCCTCGCGCGCCAGGCTCTTGACCGCTGTGAGCAGGCTGTCGTCGATGTTCACGGTGGTCTTCATCTCCTTCATGATAGCACGAGTATGGGCAGCCATATCAATAAACCCATACATATGGGTCATCCGTGTTCTCGACTGTCCTGCATGTGCACCTGCACCTGCACCTGCACCTGCACCTGCACCTGCACCTGC
>JAJRVY010000035.1 GCA_024277065.1 Planctomycetota bacterium | reverse complement strand
GTCGGCCGGGCACCGCGCGGCGGCGGCGGCGGCGGCACGCGATGCCACGCGCGGGCGCGACGCGGCGTCCTGGCTGGACGGCCTCTGCGCCTCCCTCGCGCGCTGCGCCGCCGCGCCGTAGACCGCCGCGGGGCGCGTCGCCGTGCCTTCGCGCGCGCAGCTCACCCGGTAGAGTTGCACCGTGCTGCTCTCGGACTCGCACCGTTTCCTGTTCGTCCACGTCTCGAAGACGGGTGGCAGCAGCGTCACGCAGGCGCTCCAGCCGTACGCGCTGAAGCGGGGGCGTGCGCTCTGGCTGCGGACGCTGCGACCGCTGGGACTGCCGCGCGACCACCGCCGCTTCCGCTTCACGAAGCACGCTTCGCTACGCGACGCGGAGCGTCGCATCCCGCGCGCGGTCTACGCCACGCTCTTCAAGTTCGCCTTCGTACGCAACCCGTGGGACCGTCTCGTGTCGGAGTACAACGCCGTTCTCGCGAAGCCCGGCCACCGGCGCCATCAGCGCGTGGCGCGGATGGGCTTCCGTGCGTACCTGCTCCGCGAGGCGCCGCGCATCGTCGGGCTGCAGATCGACATGCTGACCGATCGCTCGGGCGCGCTCGGCGTCGATTTCGTCGGACGATTCGAGCGCTTCGACGAGGACCTCCGCGCGGTCTGCGCCCGTATCGGCGTCACGCCGCCCGCGGTCGTGCCGCACGTGAACGCGTACGCGCACGATCCGTACGAGACGTTCTACGACGACGAGACGCGGGCGATCGTCGCCCGCACGTGGGGCCGCGACATCGACGCGTTCGGCTATGGCGCGTGATCGCCCGGCGGGCGCCGCAAGCGGCGGGCGGCCGCTACTTGGACCAGCTCGCCTTCTCGATGACGTTCCAGAGCGCTTCGCGGTCCGCCTCTTCGGCGCCGAGACGGGCCGTACCTTCCATGCGCACGACGATGCGGCCGACCTTCGTGAGGTAAGCCCGCATCTCGGCCGTGCTCCAGCCCCTGTAGCTCCCACCGGAGTCGCCCTTCGCGGAGATGATCCAGAAGTCGCGGCCGCCGATCCTGCGCTCCTCGATCGTCGGTTCCTTGCCCCGCAGGTCCGAGAAGCGGTTGTCCTTGAAGTCCTGCGCGTACCACTCCGCGAGCTCCTTGATGGTCTTGGGCGACTGCGAGGACAGGTTGTGGATCTGGAAATCGACCCGCGCGAGCACCATCTCGTCGTCGTCGGCCTTCTCGAGGCGCATGCGGATGGCGTCCCACTCCGTCTTCTTGAACGCCCAGCCGGGGCCGTCCGGCTTCTTCACGGTGTAGCCGTAGGCCGCGTCGGTCCATTCGTCGAGCGTCGAGGGATCGACCTCCGGCGCGTTCAGGTCCGGGAACTCGAACTTCTTGCGCTCGTTGTCCCAGAACTCCGTCCACGACTGCGCATCGCCGATGGACTCGCCCGTGAGTTCCTCGAGTGTCGCGATGATCTGTCGCTTGGCTTTGGCGTAGTTCTCGCGGGCTTCCTTGCCCATATACTTGCCGCCCTGGTTCTGTCCCCGGCTCTCGGTCTGCGTCAGCCACTTGATGAGCTGATCGACGACGCCCTTGGACTGCACCATGCCGAACGCCTTGATGGCCTTCGTCGCGTACTCCGAGTCCGTCTGCAGGAACTTCCTGACCATGTCGGAGAGGTCGTCGCCGTACCGCGGGTTCGCGTAGTCCGCGGCTGCGTCGAGGTACGCGATGTACACGGGACGCAGCACGCCGTCCTTGGACTTGTAGAGCTTCTTGTCGGTGATCTTCTTGCCGACGGTCTTGCCGAACGCGGCGTCCTTGCGCGCAGCCAGCTGGCGCACCGCAGCGGCGGCGATCTTCGGTTGACGGCTCTTCACGAGCTTGCCGAAGGCCTTCGTCACGCGTCCGTCGAGGCTGTCCTGGAGTTCGACCATCTTGGCGATGCACTTGCCGTCGTCTTTGGCCTTCGCGAAGGCCTTCATCTCGGCGATGGCGTCGTCGATGTCGTCGGCGAGCACAGATCCCTGCGGCGTGAGCACGGCGCCGCCGAGCAGCAGCAGCGCCGCGAACAGCGCCGCGATCCAGGAGCGAAGACGGAGGTGACCGAGAGACTGTCGAAGCCGGATGTGCATGAGGATCTCCTGTCCGGAGGCGGGCCGCGATGGGCATGCCTCTCCCGAGGGCCAAGCAATCAGGATACCAGTCGCGCGCCGCGCGCCGCGTACTCCGTGCGCGGAGGCAGCGCGCCGCCTTGGACGCGCGCCGCGCCGCCTGATCTACTTCGCGGCACGGCACCGTGCCGGCAGGGGCTTGCGACGATCCCCATCTCCCCGAGCGCCGCGTGATACTGCGATCCCTCCTCCCTCGATCCCTGCGTGACCGTCTCGATCTCCACAGGACGGCGGTGTCCCGATTCGTGGAAGACGTGTCGCGCACCGTGTCGCCGGGGGAACGCGTGCTGGACGCCGGGGCGGGGGAGGCGCCGTATCGCTTGCTCTTCCGCGGCGCCCGCTACGTCGGGCTGGACGACGGGCGCGGCGACCCGCGCTGGGACTACACGGGGCTCAACGTCTCGGGTGATCTGCTCGCCATGCCGCTGGCGAGCGCCTCGTTCGATCACGTCATCTGCACCGAGACCCTCGAGCATCTCAGCGACCCGCAGGGGTTCCTCGTCGAGGTGGCGCGTGTGCTGCGCCCGGGGGGGCACCTGCACCTGTCGGCGCCCCTCTCGTTCAAGGAGCACCAGCAGCCCCACGACTACTTCCGCTACACGCGCTACGGATTGGCGCTGCTGCTCGAGCGCGCCGGGTTCGAGGCCGTCTCGGTGGAGCCCGAAGGAGGGTACTTCCGGTACCTCGGCGACAAGATCCAGCCCGCGCACCGCTACCTGTTCGCCAAGGACCGCGCGCTGGTCTGGAAGATCGTGTTCCTGATCCTGCAGCCGTTCTCGATGCTGCTGTTCACGGTGCTGCTGCCGGCGCTCTGCGCGGCGCTGGACCCCCTCGATTCCAAGCGCGTGCACACGACGGGGTTCCTCGTCACGGCGCGACGACCGGAGCGTGTGTGAGACTTCTGGTCCTCTGCCAGGACCCCGCCGGGCCCGTCGTGCGGCATCGCGTGCGCGCGGTTCTGCCGCACCTCGCAGAGGCGGGTTTCGACGACGTCGATGTCCGCGCGATCCCGAAGCGCCTGCGCGAGCGGCTCGCGCTCTTTCGCGGGGCGGCGTGCGCGGACGCCGTGCTGCTCGTGCGCAAGCTGCTCATCCGCGCGCAGCTGTCGTGGCTCGCAAAGCACGCCCGGCGACTGGCGTTCGACTGCGACGACGCCGTCATGTACCGCGACCCGTTTCGGGGACGCCCGCGGTCCCACGTCCGCGCGGCGCGCTTCCGCGCGGCCGTACGGCACGCCGACCTCGTGCTCGCGGGCAATGCGTACCTGGCGGGACTGGCCGCCGAGCACGCGCCGGGCAGCGTCCGCGTCGCGCTCGCGCCGACACCCGTGGACACGGCGCGCTACGTTCCGGCGTCGCCGGGCGCGCGCGGCGCGGACGGCGTGCGACGCATCGGATGGATCGGCGCACGAGCGACGCGCCCGTACCTGCGCCTCGTCGCCGCGCCCCTCGCGCGGCTGCTCGCAGAGCACCGGGGCGTGCGCTTCTGCGTGATGGCGGACGCGCCGCCGGACCTGCCCTTCGACGTCGAGTTCACACGTTGGAGCGAGGGCGCGGAGGTCGCCTGGCTGCAGTCGCTCGCGATCGGCATCATGCCGCTCAGCGACGATCCGTGGAGCCGCGGCAAGTGCGGCTTCAAGCTGCTGCAGTACATGGCGTGCGGCGTGCCGGCCGTGGCGAGCGCCGTCGGCGCGAACGTGGACGTCGCGGACGACGGCGCTGCAGCGCTGCTCGCGGACGGCGACGGCGCGTGGTTCGAGGCGCTCTCGCGGCTGCTGGACGACGGGACGTTCGCCCGCACTCTCGCCGAGCGTGGTCGCGCGCGCGCCGAGAGCCGCTACTGCGTCGCGGTGCTGGGGCCCCGCTACGCGAGCGCCCTCGCGGCCTGCGCGCGGAGCGCGCGCCGGTGACGGCTTGCGAGCTCGCCGTCGTGATCGTGTCGTGCGAGACGCGGGAGCGCACGGTGGCGTGCGTGGACAGCGTGCTCGCGCAGGGCGACGTCGTCGCGGCCGTCGTCGTCATCGACAACGCGTCGTCGGACGGCACGGTCGATGCACTGCGGGAGCGTTTCGCGGGCGCCGTCCGGGTCGTTGCCAACGCGCGCAACGTCGGCTTCGGCGCGGCGTGCAATCAGGGCGCCGCCGAGTTCCCGGGGGCGCGCAACGTGTTGTTCCTGAACGCCGACACGCGTGTTCGCCCCGGTGCTCTCGGGCTGCTGCTGGCGGCGCTGGACGGCGGGGCGGGCGCCGCCGGGCCACGGCTCGTCGGGTCGGACGGCGCCGCGCAGCCGTCCGTGCGCGGACACCCGACGCCGCTCGCGCTGCTGCACCAGCACACCGCGCTGCGCTTCGTGCGCTGCGGCGCGGCGGCCTACCGCCGTTACAAGCAGCCCGCGGCCGGGGCGGAAGCGGTGCCCGTCGTGATGGGCGCGGCGCTGGCCGTGCGCGGCGACGTGCTCCGAGAGCTCCGCGGCTTCGACGAGAGGTACTTCCTGTACTTCGAGGAGGCGGACCTCTGTCGTCGCGTCGCCACGGCCGGACGCAGCGTGCGCTTCGTTCCCGAGGCCGTCGTCGAGCATGCCGGCGGGGCCAGCAGCGCCCGGCGCCGGGGACCCGCCCTCGTCTGGTACCTGCGCAGCCTGTTCCTCTACGTCGATCGTTTCAACGGGCGCGGCGCCGGTCTGGCGTACCGCGCCGCGTTCAAGCCGCTGTTCCTGCTGCGTCTGGCGACCGACGTCGTACGCGACGCGGTCACGTGGCTGGCGCGCCCCGACAAGCGACCGTCGAAGGCCCGCCACCTGCGCCGCGCGGCGTGGTTCGTCACGCGCGGCATGGGCGCCTTCGTCGTCGCGTGACGCTTCCTGCCCGTGCGTGATCCGCGCGCGTAGCCTCGCCCGGCGATGGAGGCCTTCGACCGCATCCTCGTGCGCATGCCGAACTGGCTCGGCGACGTCGTCATGGCGACGCCGCTGCTGCGCACGCTGCGCGAGGCGTACCCACGTGCGCGCCTCGACGTCCTGGTGCAGCGGGGCGGCGCGATCGTCCTCGAGGGCGTGCCGTTCGTGGACGACGTGATCCTCTACCGCCGCGGGGGTGAGCACGCGGGGCTCTCGGGGATGCGGCGTTTTGCGCGGGAACTGCGGGCGCGCGACTACGAGCTCGGCGTGCTTTGTCCGAACTCGTTCTCGTCGGCGCTCCTGTTCCGGCTCGCGGGCCTGCGGCGGCGGATCGGGTGGTCGTACGGCGGGCGCGGGTTCCTGCTGACCGATCGCCTGGCGCCGCAGATGCGCGGCCATCGCCGGGCGCCGCGCCCCATGCCGCAGTACTACCTCGACCTCGCGCGCCGTCTCGGCTGCGAGGTGCTGTCCGACGCCGTGGCGCTCGCGGTGACGCCCGACGGCGAGGCCGAGGCCGAGGCGTTCATGGAGCGTCACGGCGTCCGCGGCACGCCCCTCGTCGGCCTGAACGTCGGCGCTGCGTTCGGTCCGAGCAAGCACTGGCGCGCGGATCGCTTCGGCGACGTCGCCGCGGGACTGCGTGCCTCCCACGGCATGCGGTCCGTCGTGCTCTGCGGACCCGGCGAGGAGACGCTGGGCCGCGAGGTCGAGGACGCCGCCCTGGCCGCCGGTTGCGACGACGTGATCCGCACGAGCGACTCCGTGCTCACGCTGGCGGGCCTCAAGAGCGTCGTCGCCCGGCTCGCGCTGATGGTCACGACCGACACGGGGCCGCGGCACTTCGCGATCGCCTACGACGTGCCCGTCGTCTGCGTGATGGGTGCCACCGATCCGCTGATGACCGACCAGCCGGGTGCGCGCGACGAGGTCGTGCGGCTCACGCCGCTCCTCGACTGCATGCCCTGCCACGAGAAGGTCTACACGCTGCGACACCACGACTGTCTCGAGACTCTGGCGGCCGAGCCCGTCCTGGCGGCCGCGGATCGCGTGCTGGCGCTCCCGCCGCGCGCCGCCACGGGGCCTGCGACGCGGAGCGCGTGACGCCGCACTCTCAGCGGGCGAGCACGTGCTCGTACATGGCGACGAGGCCGTCGGCCCAGCGGCCCTCGTCGAAGAGCGGTGCGCGTGCACGTGCGGCGACGGCGAGACGCGCGTGCAGCGGGGCGTCGCCCAGCAGCTGGCAGACGGCGTCGGACAGCGCCGCGGCGTCACCCGGGGGCACGTACAGCGCCGCGTCACCGGCGGCGGCGTGGCAGCCGGGGATGTCGCTCGCCACGATGGGAACGCCCTCGGCGAGCGCCTCGACGAGGGAGAGCGGGAGTGCTTCGCTGCGCGTCGCGAGAACGGCGACGCGCGCCCCGGCGAGAAGCTCGCGCACGCGTGTCCCCGGGGGTAGCACCTGCACGAGGCCGCGTGGATCGGCGGCGGCCACGGCGCCCCGCAGCGGACCGTCGCCGACCAGCACGTAGCGCGCACGGTCCACGCCCGCCGCCGCGGCGGCGGCCGCCGCGAGCGCCGCGGCGCGCACGAACGTGACCGGGTCCTTCGGCTCGGCGAGGCGCGCGATCATCACGACCAGCGGGCGTTCCGCGTCCGGTTGCGGCAGTGCCGCGGGCGCGTTGCCCGACGGCGGCGGCAGGGGGTTCGCGAGGACGTGGCAGCCTTCCTCTGTGGCCAGTCCGTGCTCGACGGCGACGTCGCGTTCGGCGTAGCTGACACAGTGCAGGAGCGTCGTCCGGGGTGCGAGGCGCTGCTCGAGCCCGAGGTAGCGCCGCCAGGCCGCCGAGCCCTCGTCGTGGTACGTGAAGTAGAAGCCGTGCGGTGTGTAGATGACGGGCACGCCCTTGCGCAGCGGCAGCGCGACGCGCGCCAGTGCTCCGGCCTTCGCGGCGTGCGCGTGGACTAGGTCGTGGCCGCGGGTCAGGCGACGCAGCTTCAGCCCGGCGTGTGCGTCGCGCACCGGGCTGATTTCGCGCCGCAGGTCCAGTCGGACCGTGTCCCAGCCGTGCGCCCGCGCGACGTCCAGCAGGGCGTCGCCCTCGATCCCCGACAGCGCCGCGGTGCCGCGCACGCCGCGCTCGGGCAGGCATCGCAGGAGTGCCTCGAGCACGCGCGCGGCGCCCCCGGTGGCGGGGCGGGCGCAGACGAGGACGCGTGGCGTGGAGGTCACGGGTGCGAGTCTCGCTCGGCGGCGAGCCTGGCGTACAGTCGTTCGTGGGCCGCTGCGCAACTCGCGATGTCGTGGCACGTCGCGACGCGCGCGCGCGCCGCCGCGCCGAGGGCCGCGCGCCTAGCGTCGTCACCGAGGACGGCGTCCAGCGCCGCCGCGAGCGCGGCCGCGTCGGACGGCGGGACGAGTTGCCCCGTCACCCCGTCCTCGACCACGTCGGGGATGCCACCGACGCGCGTCGCGACGGCCGGGACGCCGTGCTG
>JAJRVY010000338.1 GCA_024277065.1 Planctomycetota bacterium | reverse complement strand
GCATCAATAGCATGGTGCAGGCGGCGCGAGCACGGGCGCGTGGATACCGCAATCCCGAGACATTCAAGACCATGATTTACCTGATCGCCGGTCAGCTCCGATTCCAGTTGCCCGCTACCCACTGAAAACGTCGAGGAGCCTGACCTGATCGTCTCCTACACGCCGATCGGCCGGCGGCATCGGCGCGCGAACACGGCGCTTGGCAACGGCGCGACCACCGACTACGCCTACGACGGCTTCCGCCGCACGACCGACATCTCGCACGCGGACTCCGGGAGCACCGAGTTCGCGGGCTTCGAGTACGCCTGGGACGCCAACTCGAATCCGCTCTACGAAGCGCGCCGTCACGACTCGGGCGCCGGCGACCTCTACACGTACGATCAGGCCAACCGCCTGACGGACGCGCTCATCGGCGTGGCCGACCCGGCGGCAGAACTCGCCGATCCCGGCACGGAGACCTACTCCGAGGCGCGCGCGTACAACATGGACGACGTGCTGAACCTCACCTCCTACGTGGTGACGCCGCAGGGCGGCAGCGCCGCGACGACCAGCTTCACCGCCAACGTCATGAACGAGTACACGGCCGTCGGCGGCACGACGCACACCTACGACGACAACGGCAACCTCACCGACGGCGGCACGAACACCTACCGGTACGACGCCCACGACCACCTGCTGAAGGTGACCAGAAGGCGGCCCGCCTGTGGCTGAACGCTTACGTTCGTCTAGCGCAACTCGTAGCGAGTAGGTAGACGCAGAATCGGACGTACAGAGCCACGACGGTCCGAAGGTGCCGCAGCCGCGCCACGAGGATCACCACTTCGGTCCGTTCCGCACAGGAGGAACCGTCCCGGACCGCGCAGCGACAGCGACCAATACCATCGGTGGTCCGCGTGGGCGGGCTCACTTTGGCCCGCATCAACGATGCGCGCAAACCGCGTTCCGTGTTCCCACTCGATCGCGGACGGCAGCGA
Source organism: Planctomycetota bacterium (assembly GCA_024277065.1). GTDB lineage: Bacteria > Planctomycetota > JAJSAM01 > JAJSAM01 > JAJVHW01 > JAJRPF01. The sequence continues at coordinate 10,086 of JAJRVY010000338.1, read as the reverse complement.
CAGGCCGAGACGCATGCAGACTACCGCCGCGTCAAACCAACTCGACGTCCGGCACGTTTGGGACAGAGAGCCTCCGACGGAACCCGCCGCATCGTTCCCCTTCACATCGAGTTCCGTTTCCGCTAGCAGGAATGGGCCGATGCCATCCACTCCGATGCCGGTCGTAACTTGGTTCCGCACACCTGGAACGAGAAGGAACCGTGTTGAAACGCCCTCGACGCGGAATACAGCGATCCGAGATCGATCGCCCTCAGTCCCTTGGAACCCATCGAGTGCGATCCGCGGATACGCTTCCTCGATCCTGGCACACGCCCTCTCTTGGAAGTACGTCGGCGCTGACTGCCACGCAGTCCAGTCGGAGAGAATCGCCTCCGCGACCGTGTCGAAGGGTGTGCCACCCACCGACGGCAGATCATCGGCTGGCGCGGGACTCCGATACCCGCCGGCCGCCGCAAGCCTATCGAGGCGCTCGATGTCCGACACGGGAGGCCAAGCCTCGGTTTGAGGAGCTCCGCCGCTTGAAGATACGCAGGCAGACGACGTTGCAAGGCATGCTAGTAGGAGCGACACGCTGAACCACTTCGGTAGTCCGAGGATGCTCATCACGGCCTCCACAGGGCGGCTTCCGGAACCTGATCGGACGCTACAACTCCCTCTTCGCGCTCAATTACGCGCTCAATGAGCAGTCGCGCCTGCGCTAGTGCAGCATCCTGTAAGTTCGGGGGTAAAAGGGCGGCGATCATAGGTTCCGCGGATCGAGGTAGGGCCCGAGGAGCGTGACGGTTGCAGCGGCAACGTCTTCGAGCGGTCCGACCACCGGCAGCGGCTCCCAGCGCCCCGAGTGGTTGCGGAAGCTGAGGCCGAACACGCCGCCGCCCAGCGGGCTGGCGCGGGCGAGCACGTCGGGCGGCGCGTCGTCGTCGCAGAGTTCGATGACCAGATGCCCTCGGGCGACGCGCACGGCCACGTGCCCGTGGTCGCCACGAGCGCGCAGTAGATCCTGGAGTCGCTGCGCGTAGGGCTCGAGCCCCACGGCCCCTGACTGCTTGCGTGCCACGTTCACCTCGCTCAGGCGGCTTCGTCCTCCGTGGCAGGATAGCCGGTGAACGACCAGCGGAAGGGATGTCCTGCCTCCGCGTTCCAGTAGTCGGCGCTCCATTCCGTGCCAGGCACAATTCGGCGGCTCACGCGCTCCATCTTGGCCCGGGCTCGGCCCGGGTCCACTGCGAAGAACTCCGGGTTGCCGATGTGATCTTCGCCGGGGGGGGCTCACGCGACCCGTGCCTTGAAGGCCGGGGTGAGCTGGCCGGCTTCCGGCCTCGACGGTCCTCGCGGCGTGCTCGCAACGGGCGTCGGCGGAGACACCGAGGAGAACTTCGCGTACGATGCCCTGGTACGAGGCACTGGGCCGCCTGACCGAGGCCAAGGACGATGACTCGACCGTGCAAGTGACCTACGATTCGCGGTCGAGGGTGCTGAGCGAGAAGCAGGGCGCCAACCCGCTCGGCGCCGAGGCGCGCGTCAACTCCGCCGGCGCGCGCTCGTCATGGCCGTCCCGGCGGTGACTCGGCCGGAGGTGACGACCTCGGCCCAGACGCCGGAGCGCGCCTCCGGTTCGAGAGCCGCACGCAGGCCCGGCGCGGCGGCGTCCATGACGTGGCAGGGCTTGGTCTCGCCGCGGACGAGGAGCGTGGCCTCGCCGAGGCGCAGCGTGGCGCCGATGAGCGCGCCGGCGCCGCCGCCCGAGAGTAGGATGTTGGCCCGGCGGCGCGCGGGGTCCACGGGGACGCCGAGGGCCTCGAGCGCGGCGTTCAAGTCATCTTCGAAGAGCAGCGTGACGTGGCGCCTGCCGCCGCGCGTGTGATCGCCGGCGACCCCCTCGCCCGCGACGAGGTCGAGAGCGTCCCGCTCCTCGGGCACCGCGCCACGTTCGCCGCGCACCCACGTGCGCAGCACGATGTGCTCGGCCATCACGCGTGCTTGCCCTCGAGCGCGGCGGCGACGCCGCTGCGGAACGTGCGCTGGGGGATGCCCGCGACGCCCTCGCGGTAGCCCTCGCCGTCCTTCACGACCTCGACGATGGCGCCGCCGTCCATCAGCGCCGGATCGCCGAGGACGTCGCCGTCCCACAGCACGAGGTCGGCGCGCCTGCCGGCGGCCAGCACGCCGGTCTCGTCCCGTCCGAGCGCTGCGGCCGCCGCGCCGGTCATGGCGTGCCAGGCGTGCAGCGGGTGCAGGCCGTCGCGCACGAGCGCCACGATCTCCATGAAGTTGCGGCCGTGCATGCCCGGCAGCACCGGGTCGGTGCCGGCGAGGATCGTGAGGCCGTTCTTGCGCGCATGCTCGACCGCCTGCGCGTGGACCTCGGCGGCCTGCTCGACCTTCTGCATCACGAACGGCGAGAGCCCCTCCGCGTGCGGCAACTCCTGCAGCACCCAGGACGTCGGCGTCACGGTGCAGCCGCGCTCGTAGGCCATCTCGGCCAGGCGTTCGTCCATCCAGGAGATGTGCTGGATGTCCGACACACCGTTTGTGATCGCCAGTTCGATGCCGCTCCTGCTGTGCGCGTGGGACGCCACCTTCATGCCGCGCGCCGCGGCCTCGTCGCAGATGGCGGCGACCTCCTCGGGCGTGAAGTCGCGGTGCTCGAGCGCGTCGGACGGCGAGGCCACGCCGGGGCTGCTGCAGATCTTGATGAGGTCCGCGCCGCAGGCCTTGATCTCGCGCACGCGCTTGCGGCACTCCCACGGCCCGTCCACGATGCTCGACGGACGCCCGGGAGCCTCCCCCCACAACTTCGAGATCGTGCCATGGCAGCGATCCGGTCCGCGGAAGTCGGCGTGGCCGCCGGTCGTGGACAACATGCAGATCGCGATCTCGAGGCGCGGGCCGATCATTACGCCCGTGTCCACCATGCGTTTCATGAACTGCGTTGCCCCGCCGACGTCGCGCATCGTCGTGACGCCCCCGTCCACGAGCGACGTGTGCAGGATCTTCTCGACGTAGAGGATGCCGGCCTGCGAGTTGGCGATCTCCATGTCGCCGGCTTCGAGGCCGAGCACCGTTACGTGGCCGTGGCAGTCCACGAGCCCCGGCGTCACGGTGAACTGCGCGGCGTCCACCGCGGTGTGGCCGTCGCCGATCACGAGTGACGGATCGTGGGGCGCGATCTCGTGGATGCTCCCGCCGTCGATGAACACGTCCACGCCCTCGTGGACCGCGTCCGCGCCGGCCGACGAGCCGTCGTAGAGTCTCTTGACGTCTTGCAGGATCAGCATGGGTTCCTCCGGAGCGCCCGAGTATGGCTGCGGGACCTCGTGGATCGTACAAACGGCGCTCGATGCACCTCGCGACGCCCCGCACCCTGCTGTTCCTCGAGCGGGGCGGCCTCTGGCTGTTCCTGCGCGGCTCACGGGAGAAGTGGTTCGCGGGCCGGCTGAACGGCCTCGGCGGCAGCGTCGAGCCGGGCGAGGGCGTGCTCGCCGCCGCCCGTCGCGAGTGCGTCGAGGAATGCGGGCTCGCGCCCACGTCGCTGCGGCTCGCCGCCGTCGTCCACACGATCGACGAGCCGCCGGTCATGATCTTCGCCCTCGTCGGCCGACTTCCGCCCGGCGCACTCATCCCGACGCCCGAGGGCGAGCACGTCTGGCTCCCCGCGACCGCGCTCGCCGACGCCGAGCAGCCCTTCGTGGCGGATCTGCGCACGCTCTTCCCGCGTGTCGTGTCGGCTGCCAACGGCGCACCGCCGCTCTCGTTCACGCTGCGCCCGCCCCTGGAGTTGGAAGACGACGGACGGGGCGCGTGCGGGCGCGAGGCTTCTGACGTATCGTGGCCCGGTGAGGGAACGCGCGAAGGGAGACGCGAGATGCGCCTGCAACACTGCAAGGAAGTGGAGGCTGCGGGCCTGACCGGACCGACGAGCGTGACGGTCACGTCCGCCGATGGACCGGGGACGGTCGATGTGATCGGCTCGACGGGGACCGTCCACGGCTCCGTCGGCGTGCCCGGAAGCGGCTCGGTGGCGGTCCCCGACCCCGGGAAGGTCCGTGTTCATTACCGCAAGGATCCGGGCGGCCCGGACGAGATCGAAGCGAGCGTTTCGTAGCCAACGGCCGCCGGGCCGCCCCTCCCCGGCCGTTGCGAGCGCATTCTTTTTTTTGGAATTCCTGCACCATCCGGGAGCCCGGCGGCATGTCATGCACCGGAGGAGCGATTGAGCGGCTCACTGCATTCGGGAGCGACGGGATCGGTCGAAGAGTTCTTGGCCCAGACGGGCTGGGTACGCGAACTCGTGCGTCACCTGCTCGGCAGCACGCGCCACCCCGACGAGGACGACCTCGTCCAGGACACCATGATCCGCGCCATCTCGGCGGCGCCGGACACCGATCAGCCGGTGCGCGGATGGTTGGCCACCGTCGCGCGTCGCCTGCTCTGGGAGCGGCATCGCCGCGCCACCCGCCGCGCGCGCCACGAAGCGCGCGCCGCCGCGCCGGCCGCGCTGCCCACTCCCGCGGAGTTGGCGCACCTCGCCGAGACCCAGCGCATCGTGGTCGAGGCCGCCGTCGCGCTTCCCGAGCCGTATCGGCACGTCGTGCTCCTGCGCTACCTGCACGACACCAGCGCGCGTGAGATCGCCGCGGAACTCGGCGTTCCGATCGAGACCGTGCGGTCGTACATCAAGCGCGGCCTCGCGCTGCTGCGGAAACGTCTGCGAAGCACGTTCGGCGAGCGCAACGAGGACTGGGCCGCGGCACTCCTGCCGCTGGCGTTCCTGCCTCCCAAGCTCGTGCCTCCGGGAGCCCCGGGCCGTCCGGCTCCTGCCGCTGCGCACGGGCTGCCCCGGATTGCCGCAGTCGCAGTCCTCGTCATCGTCGCTGCGGCGCTGTGGGTGTGGAGCGGTCTTCCGGGCGCGGGGAACGCCCGGAAGGGGGGGAAGGAACCGGCCGCGGTGAGTGAACCCCTCGCCGCGGCCACGCCGCGCGCTCCCCGCCGCCGCCACACCGGCGCGGCGATCCCGTCAGCGGGCGCGCGGCGCGCGGCCACCGAGCGCTCGGCGGCGGCGGACGAGCCCCCCGCGCGTCCGGACGCTCCGCCGCCCGGCGGCATCCGCGTGTTGATCGAGGGGCTCCCTGCGGGCCTGACGCCGCCCGCGCGTCTGCACATCCGGCCGTTCCTGCCGTCGGCGCAGCGGATGCTGGAAGGGGGCTATCCCGAGGCCGTCACGGTGGACGTGGACGGTCCGCAGACCGACATCGATCTCGCCGCACTGGTGCCCGGCCTCGACGTGATCGACGCCGACGTGACGCTCGATCATCCCGCGCTGCGCCTCGTCTCGTCCCGCGCCGCGGCGACCGCGCCAGGCGATCCCGGCCTGCCCGCGCGGCTCGTGGCGATCCCCGCGGCGTTCGTCTCGGGTCGTGTCCTGGACACCGCAGGTGTGCCGCTCCCCGGCGCGATCGTGCTCGCCGGGCTCGATCCGAGCGAGGACGAGCGCCTGGTGGCTGACGAGACCGTCAGCGACGCGCAGGGCCGCTTCCGGCTGCGCGTGCCGCCCGGCGAGATGGTGCGCGTGATCGCGCGCGTGCCCGCCGGAGCAGCCGGCTGGGCCACCGTGCGATCGACGGGGCCCGGGGAAGCCGCCTCCGTGGACGTCCACACGGAAGAGGGCACGACGATCAGCGGCCGCGTCCTCGTCGCGCCCGGCGTGGATGCGAGCGGCCTGCGCGTCGTCGCCGGCGTCGAGCACAACGAGCACCGCGGCTACGCCGGACCGCGCACCACCATTCTGTTCGAGGACGGTCGCGTGCTCCCGAACAGCCCCGGTTGCCGCGTCGCGGCCGACGGGACCTTCGTCCTCACGTGGCTCCCGCCCTGGGACTACACCGTGGGGATCGACGAGCCGTTCGTGCCTGGGGCGCATCGCGGCGTGGACAGCGTGCGGGTGATCCGCGCGGCGCCGTCGGCCGGTGTCGTGCTCGACAGGCGCCTCATCGACGTACCGTTCCTGGTGATGGACGACGACGGGCCGCGCTCGGGCGTCATGGTCACGACCTGGAACGCCGACTTCGGCGGCCTCTGCGCAGCGGAGTCCGACGAGGACGGGCGTCTGGTACTCGCCATGCAGCCGGGCATCGAGTACCGGTACACCGCCCGCCTGAGCGGCTCGAGTGACTTCCGCGAGGGCCGCGGAACGGTGCCGGAGAGCGGCCCGGCAGCCGAGGTCCGCATCGAGATGGGCGCGCGGGTGGACGCCACGTGGACCGTACGGCTCACCTACCCGAGCGGCGAACCGATCACGCGCGCCGCGTTCCAGGTCGTTCCCGCCGAGGGCGTGCGGTTCCCGCCGGCGGGAACCGAGATGTGGGCGGCGGACGGTGTCTACACCCTGACCGGCCTGGGGCGCGGCCCGCAGCACGCCGTCATCCGCGTCGGCTCCGCCTGGGGCGACGTGCGCCAATACTGGTACGACATCGAGACGGACGTGAGCCTCCCGGAGTCCGGGCCGCTGCCGACGCTCTCGCCGACGGGCAAGGGCGGGCGCCTGCGCATACGACTCGTGAACGCCGCGGGACCGGCTTCCGGCGTCCGCGGTGCGCTCTTCCGCGACGGGCGGCCCGTTCCGTGCTGGTTCTCCGCGCGCCAGACGACCGCGGGCCGGGGATCTCCGCAGCAGACCCTGTGGGGCATGGGACCGAACGACGTCGTTCCAGCCCTCCCGCCGGGCGCGTACGAGCTGGTGCTCAGCCGCTCGCAGCAGCCCGACGTACGCCGCAAGGTGACCGTGCGCGCCGAGCAGGTCACCGATGTCGTCGTCGAGCTGCCGCCCCGCTGACGAATTCTTTTTTGGAATTCCTGCACCATCTCGGGCTCGGGCGGCATGTCCATGCGCGAGGACCCGGCCGTGTAGCTCGGGGGGAGGCGGAGCGGCGGGCGCAAGCCCGCCGCTTCCTGCCAAGAGAGTTTCGTCGAGTACGGCGCGTGGAGCCTCTCAGAGGCATCGCTGTCCGGCCGGGGGGAGTGAGACTGGAGTCGCGGACTCGGGCGCGGCTGCCCCCTGTCGATGAGTCCGCCGGAGGCACACCCTCGCGGCGGGCTTCATCGACAACCGGCCCGCCAACCCGGCGGGCTCGCGCTTGCATTGCCCGCCGTAGGGGACGGCCTACGTGCCGTCCCCGAAGGTCCCCGGCGCGCTCGGCCGTCATCGGGTCTCGCGGCGTACTCGTCGCGGGCCGCGCGCAGGGAGCACCCGCAGCCGCCTCGGGGCATGCGGGGGGACGACGTAGCGTCCCCCCTACGGCGGGCAACGCCAACCCGGCGACGGGCGCTGGGCGACGGGCGTTGGGCGCTGGGCGAAGGGCGACGCCCGCCCGGCGACGAACAGCGAACAACGGGCGGCGTGACGTCCGGGCGGGGCACCGCGGCCGCCCGGCCCTGCCGACTCGACGAGACGCGAGCGCTCTCCGGGCCGCCAGCGGGGAGCGGAGCGAGGCCACCGCGCGGCTCTCATGGGAGCGCCGTCTCAGCGCGCGAGCCACTCCACGATGCGCTCCGCTGCCGCCGCGCGGTCGAAGTCGAGCAGCAGCACGTGGTCGCTTTTCGCGTAGTGCGTCTCCTCGAACGGCGGGGCGCCCTCGCGGGTGGCGAGCGCCTCCAGCACGTGGTGGGTGTCCGCCGCGGGCGTCACGTGGTCGCTCGTCGAGAGCAGCAGCAGCGTCGGGCACGGCAGGTTGCTGTAGACCCCGTCCTCGCGGGCGCGCAGCGCGTACTCTCGCAGTTCCAGCACGGCCGCCAGAGGTACCGTGCGGTACGCGCGCAGTCGCGAGAGCGCCGTGCGATCGTTCATGTTCATGAACGTCTCCGAGCGGATGACCGCGTCGATGAGCGGCGCCCCGAACTCGATGAGATCGTCGGTGTCGAAGGGGCTCCACTCGGGCGCGGCGGTCTCGCCGACGAACGGGTTGACGAGCACGAGCCGGTGGACGTCGCGGACGCCGGCCACCTGCGCCGCCAAGAGGCCGCCCATCGAGAAGCCGACGACGGAGACCTGCTCATGCGCCGCCGCCAGGGCGTCAAAGGCCGCCAGCGCGGCCGCGAGCCGCTTTTCCATCGGATGCCCCGTGAGCCCCCGCGGCGTCGTGCCGTGGCCGGGGAGGAGCGGCACGCTGACCGCTATGCCGGCGTCAGCGAGCGCCGACGGCAGATCTCCGAAGTCCGCGGGCGAACTCAGGAACCCGTGCAGCAGGAGCACGCCCTCGTCCGCGTCCGGCGCCGGCAGCTCGATGGGCTCGGCGCCGCGCACGACGCCCGTCGCGCGGTCCCGCGGCGTGTTCTGCACCTCGAGCGCGAGATGCCGTGAGACCACGCTCTCGTGCATCACGAGCACGCCCGAGATCGCCAGGCCGACAGCCATCAGCGGGTGCAGCAGCCGCGCGTGGCGCCGCTGCGCGCCGCGGTCCTCGTCGCGGTAGCCCCCGGCCCACGCCACGACGCCGCGCGAGATGAGCCGCATCACGAACACACCGGCGAAGGCGGCGACCACCGTGCGCAGCGAGAACCGTCCACGCACGGCGGAGAACGGCAGCGCCTCGAGCAGGATGCCGAGCAGCGCGCCGTAGCCCATGAACGCCAGCGGCACCCAGCGCGCCGTCAGCCGGTCCGCGCCGCGGCGCGTGAGCAGCACGAGCAGCGCGAGCAGGCCTGCGGAGAGGACGAAGAACTCGGTCATGGCCCGCGATGATCGGCGCCACCCGCCACGCCACGCAGTTCTCGACGGCCGCGCGCGGCCTCCGCGTGCGCCACGGCGAACGAGCGCCCGGCGGCGAACATGAGCAGGACGGCGGCGGCGCCCATGCCCACGATCCCGCGTTCGTTCTCGCCGGAGAGCAACTCCGTGGCGAACGGCGACAGCACGAGGAACGTGACGTGGACGGCGCCGCGCGGGGCGGCGCAGGTACGCCAGCAGTCCGGCGGCGAGGGCGAACAGGAGACCGGCGCCGAGGAGCACCCACTTCAGGCGCGGCGGGCGTGTCGCCCACGACGTGGGGTCGAGCATCGCGAGCAGCAGCGCGGCGAGCGCGAACGCCCGCGGCACCTGGCGCGGCAGGGCGAGCGCACCGCGCCGCCGGAGCCACGCGAGGATCAGCGCCGCCGCGGCCGTGCGTGCGCGCCACGCGTTCGCGTCCATGGCATCGATGGCGTCGCCCGCGCTGTCGGCGTCGCGCGCAACGACCCTTTCGCGGCCGTGGCCGGTCGCGGGTAGCGTCGGGGCATGATGTCACCACGCCTTCGTGCTCCCGCGCTTCTCTTCTCACTCGCCGCCTTGCCGGCGCTCGCTCTCGGCGCAGGCGCGTGCGGTGGATCGTCCGTGGGAGCCGTGCTCGCCGGCGACGGGCTGCGCGTGCGGCCGGCCGGCGGGGAGTGGACGGCTGCGAGCGGGCCGGTGGCGTTTCCGAACGGGGCCGTGATCGAGGCGCAGAAGCCGGGCGTGGCGCGTGTGGCGTGCGGAGGCCGCCTGTCGGAGAAGTCCACCGCCGGGGGGCGGCCGGGTGCGGGTCTCATCGACCTGCATCTCGGCGCGGGCGCCGCCGTGCGACGCCGCGAGGGGACCGCGCTCGATCTCCTCGCGGGGGAGGTGCGCCTGCGCGCCGGGCCGCCCAAGGCGCGCGTGGTGCTCTTCCACGGCACGGCCTTCCTCGAGATCCCGGTGAAGAACGCCCGCGGCGTGGACGTGGTCGCGCGTGCCGACGGCGACGCGCTGACCATCGAGGTGACGTCGGGCGATGTCGTGCTGAACAGCACCGGCGCCACGCAGAAGGAGATCCACTACGTGAGGCTCGGCCCCGGCGAGTCCGCGACAGCTCGCCCCGGGTCGCCGCCGGTGAAGCACGAGCCGCAGGAGAGCGAGTGAGAGCCTGCAGAGGGAGACGCGCACGAGGCGGCGTTCGACGCCCGCAGCGCGCGGCCGGCTCTTGCGCCACGACGGGTTCAACGGGGTCCCGGGTTGGCGCTCCGTGATCGTCGTGCCGCTGACGACGTCGGCTGCGCAGGCGCGTCGGGGGCCCACCGCCGTGCCACTCGTGGCGGGGG
>JAJRVY010000337.1 GCA_024277065.1 Planctomycetota bacterium | reverse complement strand
CTTCGCCCTCGACGACTGCCGCGCGGCGTTCGCCGACGTCGTCATCGAGCGCGCCGATCCGTGACCCGCGCAACGCCGCGGCGATGCGCGCCCCACGTCACTCCACCCAGTAGTTCAGAACCTCGAACTGCACGCCCGACGTGTGGCGGAGGACGTATGTGAAGAGCCCGAAACTGTACTGGCTCGCAGCGAAGTTCGCGGCGTCGATGTCGCCCACGCGCCCGGTGTAGATGGTCGCGCTGCCACTCGTCACGGTCAGGCGGCTCGACGCGGAGGTGCCGACGCTGAAGCCGCCGACCACGCCGCCGCCGGTCCTTCCGATGGATGCGATCGAGAAGGCGGTCAGCTTCTGCGCGTCCGGCGGGACCTTCGAGACGAGCGTGCCGATGTACCCGCCACCGACCGCCGACGTGCCCTTGAACGCGAGCGCCGCCGGGCCGTGCTTCGCCTTCAGCTTGAGCTTGCCGTTCTTCAGCCTGCCGCGCACGGTGCCCACGCCCGGCGACGGCACGAGGTAACCGGTGGCGACCGTCGCCGTGCCGCTGATCCTGCCCTTGGCCGTCGTGACGCCGCCGCCGCCCTGATCGTCGAGCGTCAGCGTGAACGTCGAGGTGACGTCGTCCACCACGCGCAGATCGACCGTGACGGTCGCCTTCGCCTTGCCGCGCGGCCCCTTGTAGCTGACCTTCGCCGTGCCCGTCCCCGAGCTGACGAGCACACCCTTCAGCTTGACCTTCACGCCGTCGCCGGTGGCCGTGATCACGTACCGCCGCCCGCTGCGCTTCGCCACGAGCTTGCCCTTGACGTCCACCGGCGTGCCGTCCACGAAGCAGGGTTCGTCGCGGATGATGCGCCCGCGCGGGTCGAAGGCGAGCGACAGGTCGATCTGCGCCGTGCCGACGCCCACGGGCACCTGCCCCGAGATGCTCTCGAGCCGCGGGACCTCCATCGGCACCTCGATGTCGAGGGCGGACGCGTTGTCGGGAACCAGCGCCGCGCCGAGCAGCGCGGCGAACAGGAAGAAGACGATCTTGCGCATGGTGGGCCTCCGGAAGGGGTCCCGCGCCGCCGCGCCGTGCGCCGCCGCGAGCCCCCACCTCTCCATGCGCGAAGCGCCCGCACGACTCCCATGGCGTTTCCGGAGCCCGGTCGGTTCGCGCACGCGCCGCCGCTGCCGCCGCCGCCATCCCGGGCCGGCGGCGTGCACTCTCCCGAAGCTCACCGGCGAGTTGAACGATCGGTAAAACGCCGGCGATCCGGACTCTGCTCCCGCAGGACTCTGCGCGAGTGACGGCGCCCGTCGTCGCATGGGGGCGCTGCTACGACGACCCAATCCACGACCGGCGTCCGTGCCCCCGCCGAGCCTCGCCCTCCCGACCTGCTCGCCGGACCGGGGCTCCCTCGGCGTCTCTCGACCTCGGCGCGCAAGCCGCCGAGGGGGCCGACCCGGAGCGCCGCGACGCGAGGCGGCGCGTGGAGACGCCTGTGGCGCTCGACGGCGCATTTCGGGAACGCTACATCGTCACTCACTCGTAACATCTGCTGACGAACCCTGCGCCGCATGCGCCCGGAAGGGGGCCTCGATGGATGAACCGCCGGCGATCCCGGAGTCGATGCAGTTCCACTATGTGAAGAGTCGCGCGCATCGGACGATTCACGCAGACGGCGCGTACGGGGGCATCAGCCCCCAGGGGCGATACGTCAACGTCACGTTTTACAGTGAGCGCTCCGCGATCCCGAGGGTGACGGTGCATGAGATCGCCTCTGATGGCAAGCTCCTCGACGAACTGCGCGACCAGCGAGAAGCGCGCGAGGGGGTGGTTCGCGAGCTCGAGACAACGATCATGCTCGACTTCAAGGCCGCAGCGCAGTTGCACCGATGGTTGACAGAGCAGTTGGTGCTCGCGAAGACAACCGGTGTGCTTCCGGACGACATCCGTGCCCACGTGCACACGGACGAGGCCACGGGGACCGGCGTGGAGGGGAACGGCGCATCATGACCATGACCGTGACCTACGTGCACCAGCCGGCGACGGACTCCGGGGTGACCGGCGACGCGCGATTCACGACTGCTGAGTTGCTCCGAAACCAGATCCGTGCGCGCGCGACCGTTGCGCCGGATGAGCCGACGGGCATGCATGTGCGACTCGTGGAGATGCTGGCTGGCGCGATCTCCGATCTCGTGGCCACCCTCGGCGGGCGCATTGTCAAGCGGTCGTTCGCGTCCGATGGCAGCGTCACGCTCTACATGTACTCGAGTCGGATACTGGACGACGGCTCTCACGCGCGATACGGCGCGATCGAGATCGACTCCGACTGCGATCTGGTGGCGGACATGGATGATCGCGTCTCCGGTGCGTCGCACGTGTGGGACGTTCCAGCGGACTTCCTCGCTCTTGTCGAGAGCCTTCGGCGATTGATCGCGTTCGTTCGCGCGTCGTAGCGCCATGCGGTCCGCTGACGCGAGCATCCCCTCTGACGAAGAGTTGTATCGAGCGCTTCGCCCGGAGTACACGGATGGGCGGCGTGTCGAGCCGGACGGCGTGAAGGAGGGCTCACCGCGAGTCTCCTTCGATCGCTCGAGGTATCGAAGGACTCCGAGCGACGTACTTGCTGCACGAGGGGGTGGATTCACCGTAGTCGGCGTTCTTCCGGTCCGACGGACTCCCGTGGAGTGGACGTCGCGCAGCGGCGAGGCGTGGCAGTGGACTGCGTGCGATGATCCGCGCGCCGACAACGCAGCACACGTCGAGGTGTGCTCCCATCGAGCCAACTCGCCGAGTGAAATCCGCGATCCCGGCGGCAAGGCCGGTCGCAGGCTTGCACGGAAGGAGCTGGCGCGACGCATGACCGTGCGCGAGTGAGCGTTAGCCCGGTCTATTCATGAGTGTCGCGTGCTCCGTGACAACTGCAGCCGTCGAACCCTGCCAATTGCTGAATGCGGCGGGGATCGCTCGAACCTCGACGGTCGTCCTGAACGAGAACAGATCGTCGAGGTCAAGGCGCGCCTGTGAATTCCCAGCCGTAGCTTCGTAGAGCAGGCGCAACGCGGAGATCGGCGATCTGGACCGTTCAGGCGCGTGGCACTCATGAATAGTCCGGGTTAGGCATCCAGCCCCTGAACGTCCATGAGAAGGCCAGTCATGTCAAGCCGGGCCGCCTTGGTGGCCCGTCCTCTCGGGTCGGTTGCCTCGCTCCCACCACACGCGTCCATCCGCACTCGTCGAGGGGTCGCCGTGGACCCGGTGCACGTTGAGGCTCCGCGGGAGGGTGACGCTGCCATCGGATACGCGGTCTCGACGAGTCGGACCTGTTCAGCGGACGCAGTCGTCGCACCTCCGAGTTGGAAGTCGAAGCTCGATCCGAGGGCGCGGTCCTCCGTCGCCCGTTCGTCCTCCTGGTCTCCTGTCGTTGTCGTCTCCTCGATCTCCTCGTTCTCCTCGTCGCTACGCGGCTTGGCGCAGCGGCTCGTACGGACGATCCTTCACCCACAGCGCGTGCAAGAGCACCGCCAGGCGACGCGCGACGGCCACCGTCGCGCGCTTCT
>JAJRVY010000034.1 GCA_024277065.1 Planctomycetota bacterium | reverse complement strand
GCGCAAGATGTAGATTTCTCGGCCGCTCGGGGCGGCTTCGGACCCGCGACGAAACGGACGCGTTCCGGGCGGGCGAGGAAGTGTACGGGGGGGCACGGACAGGGCCGCGAGGCGCGCTGCGGGGCGCCGCCCGGCGGCCGTTCTGCGGCGCCTGTCCCGCGGGGTTCGGCGGTCCTGCGGAAACGGCCTGCGAGCGGATAGATTCGGGGATTGCGATGGAGTTTTTCGCCCGAATCCTGCAAGCCATGGTCCCTGCCGCCTGGACGGCGGCGGCGGCCGCGTACCTACTCGTGTTCCGGCGCGGTGACGCGGACGGCGAGCGCTGGTGCCGGCGGCTGGCGTTCCTCGCGATCGCGCTGAACGGCTTGCTGTTCGTCGCCGTGGGGCTGGCGGGGCGTCCGATGGTGGCGTCGGGCGGCGGGGTGCTGGCGTCGATGGCGGTGGCCGTCGCGGGCGTGCACCTGGCGCTCGAGGGGCGCATCCGCACGCGGGCGATCGGCATCTTCCCGATCGGGGTCGCGCTCGTGCTGGCGCTCTGCGGCGCCGGGGCGGACATGTTGCGGGTGCCCGCGGCGCCGCTGCCCAAGTGGAGCACGGGCGCGCACGTCTTCGGGGCTGCGCTGGCGTATTCGGGGCTGTTGCTGGCGGCGCTCTACGGCGTGCTGTTCCTGCTGCAGCGCAGGGCGCTGCGGGCGCGCCGTTTCGGCCTGCTCTTAGAGCGCCTGCCGTCGCTCGAGTTGCTCGATCAGTTCTCGTGGCGCTCGCTGCTCGCCGCCGTCGTCTTCCTGACGCTGACGATCGGTTTCGGGCATGTCGTGGGCAAGGCGCCGGGGCTCGGTTTCGACTACTACGACCCGAAGATCCTGTTCACGAACCTGATCTGGCTGGGGAGCCTGCTGCTCACGGCAGGCCGTGGGTTCAAGTGGGTGCGGCCCGCGACATCGGCGTGGGGTTGCGTGATCCTGTTCTCCTTTGCGATCGGCAACATGGTCATCGTCGAGATGTTCTCCCGCGTGCACCCGGCCTACTGAGCCCCACGGTGGATCTCCTCGTCGTCGGCCTGTCCCACCACACGGCGCCCCTGGCGTTGCGCGAGAGCATCGCGCTGACGCCCGAGGAGTTGCCCGTCCTGCTGGACGGACTCGTGTCGGACGGGGGGCTGGCCGAGGCGTGCGTGCTGTCCACGTGCAATCGCACGGAGATCTACGGGCGGCTCTGCGCGGGGGGGGAGAGCGGCGGCGTGGCGCGCGTCTTTGCGAGGCTGCGGCCGCAGTTCCCGGACAGCCTGCAGCGGCACGGTTTCGTGTTGTCGGGCGACGACGCCGTGGGGCACCTGTTCCGCGTCGTGGCGGGGCTGGACTCGATGGTCGTGGGCGAGCACCAGATCTCGGGGCAGGTCAGCCGTGCGTACGGCCTCGCGTGCTCGGCCGGTACGGCGGGGCCGCTCTTGCACCGCGCTGTCCCGCGGGCGCTGCAGGTCGGGCGGCGCGTGCGCTCGGAGACCTCGCTGTCGCGGGGGACGGCCAGCGTCGCGGGCGCGGCGGTCGAGTTGACGGGACGGGTGTTCCGCGACCTCTCGACGTGCCGCGTCGTGGCCGTCGGGGCCGGTGAGACCGTGACGACGGCGCTGCGGGCGCTGCGTGGCAAGGCCACGGGGCCGCTGACGGTGCTCAACCGCACGGTGGCCAAGGCGCAGGCGCTGGCCGACGAGTTCGGCGGCGACGCGGGGCACCTCGAGCACATCCCGGAGCGGGTGGCCGCGGCCGACATCCTGCTGGCGGCGACCGACGCCCCCGAGCCGCTCGTGCGCGCCGCCGATGTCGCGCCGCTGCTGCGGCGGCGCAAGGAGCGTCCGCTGCTCGTCCTGGACCTCGGCGTGCCGCGCGACGTCGATCCGGCGCTGCGCGAGGAGCGCGGCGTCTACATCTACGATCTCGACGATCTGCAGCAGATCGCCGAGCGTGGGCGGGCGTCGCGCCTGGATTCGGTGCCGCAGGCGCAGGCCATCATCGCCGCCGCGGTCACGGAGTTCCGGCGGCGGCGGGCCGGTCTCGAGACGCAGCCGGCCATCCGGGCGCTGCTCGATGAGCTCCTGGAGTTCCGGCGCGAGGCGATCGACGGCGACAAGAAGCTGGCCCACGACGAGCATGCGCGCGAGGCGGTGGAGCGCGTGACGGGGCGTATGGTGGACAGGCTTCTGCGACGGCTGGCGCCGCGGATGAAGGACGGCACGATCGCGCCGGGGGACCTGCTGACGGTCTTCGGCGTCGAGCCGCCGAGTGGCGGAGGAGAGGACTGATGGCGCTGACGATCGGAAGTCGCGGGAGCGCGCTCGCGCTGGCGCAGTCGCGCATGATGGCGGCCGAGATCGGCAAGATCACGGGCGAGGTGCCGCAGATCGTCATCGTGAAGACGACAGGTGACGTGGATCAGACCACGCGGCTGGCGTCGTTCGGCGGTGCCGGGGCGTTCACGATGGAGATCGACGTACGGCAGCGCGCGGGGGAGTTCGAGATCTCCGTGCACAGCCTCAAGGACCTGCCCACGCAGGGGCGCGAGGGGCTGCTGCTGGTGGCCGTGCCGCCGCGCGCGCCGGTGGAGGACTGCCTGGTCAGCAGGTCCGGCGCGACCCTGGCGCAGCTCCCGGCGGGGGCCGTCGTCGGCACGGGCAGCGAGCGGCGCCGGGCACAGCTCCGCCGCCTGCGGCCGGACCTCGCGGTGGCGGGCATCCGCGGCAACGTGGACACGCGTCTGCGCAAGGTGCGCGAGGGGGCCGTCGAGGCGACGTTCCTGGCGCGCGCCGGTCTGGTGCGGCTGGGTCTCACGGAGCACATCACCGAGGTCATGGACGTCGGGGTCATCGTGCCGGCGGCGGCCCAGGGGGCGCTGGCGATCGTCGTGCGCGAGGGCGCGGACGAGGCGCGCGCGGCCGTGGCGCGGCTGGACCATGCGCCGACGCATGCCGAGATCCTGGCCGAACGTGCCGTGCTCGGCCGGCTGGGCGGTGGCTGCCACCTGCCGATGGGGGCGCTGGCGCGGGCGGACGGCGAGCGGCTCACGTTGCACGCGCGCGTCGTGTCGCCGGACGGTGCGCGCATGGTGGAGGAACGCGCCGAGGGCGCGCTCGCCGACGCGGCGCAGCTCGGGGCGCAGGTCGGCGCTGCGCTGGTCGCCGGAGGCGCGGTGGAGCTCCTGCCGGCGTGAGCGAGCGCCGCGTCGCGCTGGTCAAGAGCGCCGGCCGGGCCGATGCCTTCGCCGTCGCGTTGCGTGCCGCGGGTTGCGTGCCGGTGCTCGTCTCGCCGTTCCAGCGCGAGGCGCTCGAGGAGGGCGAGCAGGAGCTCGGCGACACCCTCGTCTACGCGCTGGGCCTGTCGGCCGGAGGGGGCCTCGGCGGGAGCGCTCTGCCGGGGGCTGCGGGACCGCTGCCGGGCCCCCGCCGCCTGTGGGTGGCGGTGACGTCGGCGCACGCCGTGCCGGCTCTCGAGCGCCTGCGCGACGTCCTGGCCGGGGCGCGCATCGCTGCGGTGGGGGGGGGCACCGCGACGGCCCTGCACGCCGCCGGATTGGCGGCCGACGTCGTGGGTGATGCGGGCGGCGCCGCGCTGGCGCGGCGCATGATCGACGCCGGTCTGACGCCGGGGGACATGGTCGTGCATCCGTGCGCGGAGTCCGTGCGGCCCGAACTCGCCGACGTGCTGGACGCGGCGGGCGTGACGCTGCGCGCCATCGCGGTGTACCGCATGGTGCCGGACGCCGTCGGCGAGCGCGCGGCGCGGGGGGCCTTCTGCGCCGTCGTCGTCGGCAGTCCGCGACTGGCCGCGCGCGCGGCTGCGCTGTTCCCGGAGCGGCCGCCGGCAGTGGCCGTCGGCCGCACGACGGCGGCGGCGCTGCGCGACCTGGGATGGCCGCCGGCGGCGGTCGCGGCGAGCCCCTCGCCGCAGGACGTGGCGGCGGCTGTGACCAACGTGACATGAGGTGACGGGAGCCGCGGCCCGCCCTCCGTTGCGCCTTCCGTGTGCGCCGCATGGGGCCTACCGTGCGGGACACCTTCTCGCCGTCCGGAGCTCGACATGACCTTCCCCGTGGACCGCCCGCGGCGTCTGCGCCGCACCGCCTCGATCCGCCGCATGGTGCGTGAGACCGACGTCCTGCCGCGGCACCTGATCCAGCCGTTCTTCGTCGAGGAGGGCGTGGGCAT
>JAJRVY010000033.1 GCA_024277065.1 Planctomycetota bacterium | reverse complement strand
CTGGCCGGTCTCCGGATCGTGATCATCGCGCAACTGGACGAGGACGATCTTGCCCTGTCGCGTCCCCTCGACGGGTGCGGAGAAGAGACAGTAGGCACCGTCGGGAATGCGCGGCTCCATCGATCGCCCGACGACCTTCGCGACGAACATCCCGCGCCGAAGCCTTCGTGGCGGGTCGATCTCGACCCAGTCCCAGTCGCCGTCCTCGATCGTCTGCGGATCGCCGAAGGCGCCCGCCGCGGCTTCGAGAGGCACGAGCGGGACGCAGGACACGTACCGCTCCTCGGGGCTTGGCTGGACGATGCGGAGCGATGGCGGACCGGCCGACGGCCGGTCGGACCGACGGAACCAGGAGGTGTCCGAGCGGAGCGACTCGCGCAGTTCGTCTTCGCGCAGGTAACCGGCCAGCCTGCGGAAGTGGCGCATCATGGCTCCCTCGTCGTGAAGATCGCTGACCCCGATCTCGATCACGTCGTAGCCGTGGCTCCGGAGCCAGCTGCGGATCTCCCGATCCCTTGCTGCGGTCTCCGCATTCCCGTGGAGCCGACCGCTCAGGCCATCGAGATAGATGCAGACACCTTCGTCCGCGTCGTGGTGGTCGGCGCGGTAGATGACGTCGGGCGTCGTGGTGCCGAGCGCCCGGTCGAGCTGGATCTGCTCTCCGCGGATCCCTTCTCCGAAGCCGGCCTCCAGGAGCAGGTGCCGCAGGCGCCGCTCGGCCTCGTTGACGGGATACTCCCCTTCCCGCGGATCCCGGCTCGGCTGCCGAGGGGGAATATCGTGGGAAAGGGCGATGTGCGGCCCCCAGGTGTCGAGGCACTCGGCTGCGGTCTTCCGGTACAGGTGCCTGTGGTAATAGCCATTGCGGAAAGTCTGCAGGCAGTCGATGCAGGATGTCTCGCAGGCCGAGGGGCAGCCGGCGACGACCTCCTGAGCGATGCGCACGACCTCCTCGAAACCATCGCAGAGCTGGTCGAGGAGGCCTGATCCCCCGGGCATCGGATCCCACAGGAGTCCGTCGACCTCGTCCCGGTCCACGTGACCGATCACGAGAATCTGCAGATCCTCCATGTGCATGTCGAGCACGCGCGTCGCCGCGATCCGCAGCGCCTCGAGCACGCTGTATGCCGTGGACTGGTCAGGGCAGGCGGGAAGCGAGAGCACGTCGGCCACGATGTCGGCGTAGAACCCGACCGGTGACACCTCGCGGCCGCAGCGCTCCTTGTGAGACTGTTCGAAATGCTCGCGCTGCCGGTCGGAGGACAGCGGCGAGACGCTTTGTCCGCAGACCGTGCAGATGGGATACCCGAGGCGACCGAAGCGTTCGATCGCGCTCGTGGACCCGATGTTCACGAGGCGAAGGCGCACGCCCCGGCGCAGGTGCAGGTCTCGTGGTCCCCACCGGTAGGCACGGCCGCCGTTGTGCTGACCCCGCTCGATTCCGCAGATCGCCACGCCCATCTGGAAGCGCAACTCCTCCTCATCGGAGATGTGCGACTGGTGCACGAGGTCCACGTCGCATACGGAAATCGTGCGAAGCTCGGCCGCTCCCAGGACCGACGGCGTCGTACCGGGCCGCGTCGGCTTGACCGCCTGACGTTCGGTCGAGATCTCGAAGCACGGCATCTCCGCACGCTCTTCATCGATGTCGCGGTGGAAGCGCCTTGCGACGAAGCGGTGGCCGTTGGCATAGATCAGGTTGCCCGGAACGTACTCGCGGAGGGCGACGCTCGGCGGGCGCGGCAGGGTGAATTCCATGGCTCCCGTGCGCCAGAATGGCACTTCCGCCGTCCCGAGCACCGTGCCCACTTCGAGCCCGTAGCCGGGGAGGAAACCCTCCGCCGCGAGCACCCCGGACGTACTCACGTCGTCGTAACCCTCCGCCTCTCGGCGGCGGCGGCGCACGGTGCCCTTGAGCCTCTTGACGAGCGTGTCGCAACGCCGGAAGAGCGCTTCGTCTTCCGGCTCGAGGACGCCCTGCCGTTCGCGCACCGCGTTCAGCCGCCGGATCTGCTCCATCGCCCAGCGCAGGCGACGGGCAAGACGCGAGACGACCTCCTCGAGGCGGTCCACGAGACCCAGCACGTGGGCACGCAGTGCTTCGGGAGTCGTCACCTCGGCGTCCGCCTCCGGCCAGCCCTGACGAAACGCGCGCTGCACGTAGTCCACGAGGTCGGACGCATTGTGCTCGATGAGGGTCCGAAGGGGCCCGAAATCGAAGGCCCGCTCGCGCAGGAAGCCGCCGTCGAAGAGATAGGACGACACCCGGTCGGGAAGACACCTTCGCAGGGTCTCGTCGATGCTGCGTCTCTCGGACTCGGAGCGCGCCGGTTCCCGCGCGTACTGGTGCAGGCGCGTGATGACGGTCGCATGCACGTGCTTTGCCACCATGACGTCGTTGCGCAGGTTGAAGGCGGGAGGATCGACGCGACCGGCGAGGAGCTTGGGCGGATCGGCGAAGTAGGCGCGATCGTGGGAGACCGGCCGGCAGTAGGTGAGGTCGACGGCCATGCGGTGGCGCCGTCCCGCACGGCCTGCCCGCTGCCAGTAGTTGGCGGGAAGGGGAGGGACGTTGCGCATGAGGACCGCGTCGAGTTTGCCGATATCGACTCCCAGCTCGAGCGTGGGCGTACAGACGAAGCAGTTGACCGCGTCGGAATCGCCCTTGAAAAGGTTCTCCAATCGCTCACGCTCCTCGTGCGGCACCATGGCAGTGTGCTCTTCCGGGCGCAGCATCGAGTAGCCCTGGTCGAGAAGCTGGAGATCGTAGCTGTCTGGATCTTCGCGCACGAACTCGAGCGTTCCGTCACACCGCCAGGCGGGACAGCACTCATGGGGTGTGCGGCGCGTCGTGCGCCGCCGGCAGCTCCGGCAGCGCCAGACGCCGCGATTCGGCTGGAGACGCAGGAGGTCGGCGTCGACCTGGTAGACGCTGGTCACGTTCGGAAGCGGCCGGCCTCGCGAACCCTTGAGCCGTACCGGTACCAGCAGGCCCAGATCCTTCAGGAACTCGAACAGCCCTCCGAGAAACGCCGGTGCGTCGTCCGTCCCGACGCCCCACTTCTTCACGATCTGGCGGATGGTCGTATCGCCGCGCTCGCTCAGCCACTGCGTGACGAGTTCGGGCTTCTCCCCCGGGCCGCGCTTAAGCTTCGTGCCGCACGGGCTTCCCATCGGTGGAAGGTATCCCTGCTGGATCTCCAGATCACCATCCATCCAGTACTTCGTGAAGATCTCGCGTTCAGGATCGTGGAGCACCCGCTTGCGGCGCAGGTAGTCGAGCACGCTCGCCACGCCCTCACGCAGATCCTCGGCGGGCAGGCCCAGGGCATGCGCGTGCTTCTGGATCCACGGCAAACCCGCTTCGAGTCCCTCGTACTCGACCTTCATCCGTCCCCACGGCTCGAGGCCGATCGCCTGGCGCGATGAAAGCGTCACCTCGCGGAGCACCTGGATCCGGAGGAACTTGCGCCGCTCCTGCTGGTGCCGGCCCCCGCTGCCCTCGCGACGCACGACCTGCCAGACCTCGGGGACCAGCGCCCGCGAGAGCGCCTCGTCGCGCTCGAGGATCTCGTCGAGATGGAGGGTGAGGTCGCCCACCGAGACCCCCTTGGCGCCGAGCCCCTCGGCCATCAGCGCGCGCAGGCGGAAGCGGCGGGCGTGGTCCTTCATCCAGCCGGCCTGGAAGGCCGCGTCCTGGCGGTTGTCGCAGAACACGAGGAGCCGCGGCCGCTCGGAGTGGTGGACCATGTCCTGGGCGAGCACGTGCACGTCGGCGACGTTGGTGGCGCGCACCGGGCGAGCGGGCTCCCGGTAACGGCTGCCGAAGCGCCGGCCGGTCGTGCCGCAAGAAAGGCAGCTCGCGAGAAGCCCCGGGTTGTCCTTCTTCTGGCGGACGGCGTGCAGGGGCACCGTCTCGCCGACCGCCCCACAGTGGAGGCAGCGCGACACGGGATCGGGGTGCGCCGCGCGGCAGCGCCGGCAGAAGTGAAGCGTCGCCGTGCGCGCGTGTTCGTCGAAGTCGGCATCGTCGCTGCCGCCGATCAGCGCATCGAGGAGAACGACCCGCCGTCCTCCCTGCGCCTCCTCGAGCGGCTCCCAGAACGATCCGTCGCCCGCGGCCACGCCGCCGCCAGGCACCTTGCCCGAAAAGTGGAAGTCCTTGAGGAACGCCGTGAAGTAGTGCTGTCCGCACGTCGTGCACGTCATCACAGGAAAGTGGGCGTGGCGCGTCTCGCCATCTCCGGCCTCGATCTCGTCCTCGGCGGCCAGCCACAGCCGCGCTCCCTCCTCGCCTTCCGGGAAGGTCACGACCGCGCCGCTGATGCCCCGGACGAAGCCGTGGACGACCGGGCGCAGTAGCGGGCGCCCCTCGAACCGCGCGGCTGCGGCGAGCGTCAGCCACGCGAGGATCTCCGCCTCGCTGACGGGTCGACCGATCCGCGGCTCGAGCGTGGCGGGCAGATCGGCGAGCGCACGCGGCGTGGCGAGTTCCTCGCTCAGGCGGAAGACGAGTTCGTTGGCGGAGAGCGCCTCGAAGAGCGCCTCCGGCCAGTCTGCCGCCGGCAGGGCGCGACCCGCGAGGCGCTGGTAGACGGCGCGCAACGCCGTGCCGTCCGAATCGTCCTCGACGGCGCGTACACACTCGTCCAGCAACTCGGCTGGGTCGCCCGCGGGGGCGGGCGGGGTGAAACGCCTGGCTTCCCACACCTCGGCTTCGTAGCTCTCGCCCACCGTCGTGACGGCCTCTGCGGGGACACCGAAGAAGCGCGCCGCGAAAGCCCGCGCGGCCTCGGGATCCTCCCGGTCGACGATCGTGGCCGACGTGGCTACGCAGACCGTGTCCTGCGCCTCGCGACCGCAGAAGGCCCGCAGCCTCCGGATCAGGCACGCGGTCTCGGCTCCGCGGGCGCCCGTGAAGGTGTGCGCCTCGTCGAAGACGAGAAAGTCGAGCCGGGCGTCCGCGAAGAGTTCCACGTCCCGCTGGCGCGTCAGGAGCAGCTCGAGCTGGTTGACGTTGGTGAGCAGGATGCGAGGCTGGCGGCCCGCCGTGCGCATCACGTCGCGCGAGCAGACCTCCTCGGGCGGGTAGACCGTCTCGCCGCGCTTCTCGCGACGCACCTCGGCGAGCTTCGCCTCGTAGTCCGCCCGGGACGCGCCCGCAGGCAGCCGGATCCCCGCCACCTCGGCCTCGCGCTCGGGCGTCTTGCCGACGTACATGCCGAAGGGGATTCCCGTGCCGGCCAGCAGCGAGCGCAGGCGCATGAGCTGGTCTTCCGCCAGCGCGTTCATCGGGTAGACGATCACGGCGCTGATCCCGGGCGCCGCGCCCTCGTCGCGCAGCGCCAGGCACCGGCTGACGATCGGATAGAGGAAGCACTCGGTCTTGCCCGAACCGGTCCCGGTCGAAACGAGCGTCGTCCGACCGGCGCCGATGGCTCGGATCGCCTCTTCCTGGTGACCGTAGAGGTGGGTGATCCCGGGAGGGATGCGCTGACGCATGTGTGGATGGAGCAGGCCCTTGCCGATCAGATCCTCGACCGACGCGCCCCGGCGGAACGGCCGCGACAAGCTCAGGTAGGGGCCCCGGAGCAGTGGCGAGCGGCGCGTCGCGCCGAGCGAGAGCAGCTCGCGCATCTGCGCGTGCAGCCGCGCGTCCGCGAACGGGTAGGCCGTGAGCTGGTAGCGCAGGAAGCTCCGGATGACCTTCTCGGTGTAGACGATCGGGTTCAGGGCCATGG
>JAJRVY010000336.1 GCA_024277065.1 Planctomycetota bacterium | reverse complement strand
GGGCTTCCTGGTGGCCGGCTTCTTCGCGACCTTGCTCGCGGGGGGTGCCTTCTTGCCGGCCGGCCGGATCGGCGCCGCCTTCTTCACGCCGCGCTTGGCTGCGACCTTCCTGCCGCTCTTGGCAGCCTTCGCCGGCAACCTGCCCGCGGCGCGCCGCGAAGCCTTCGCGCCCGTTCTCACGGCAGACTTCTTGGCGGGTTTCCTGGCGGCCTTCTCAGCGAGTTTCTTGACGGGCTTCTTCGCGGGCTTCCCGACGACGTTCTTGGTGGCCCTCTTCGCCGCCTTGGCGGCACGCCCCGTGGACGCCTTCTCGGCGGCCGCTATGCGGGCGCTGCCCTTCTTCCCGCTCTTCGCCCGGGACGCAGCGGCGGCGGAAGTCCGCTTCCTGGAGGCGCCGGGCCGTGTGGCCGATGCTTTCTTGGAGGAGCGCTTCTTCGTGGACGCCTTCGTGGCCTTCGCCAAGACACCCTCCTTCGAACTCGGATCGGCCGGACAACGGCCCCTGGCACCTGCCGCAGCCCGCTCCCGCCGGAATTGGCGTCGAAGTATAGGGATGCAACGGCCCTGGGTAAAGCCAATCCGCGCCGCGACGGCGAACGCCCTACTTGGGCCCAAATTACGTCTTCGAAAGGACTTATGAAGACAGCGACGCCCCGCCCCGCCGTCCGCGGTTTTCTCGATTGGATGCGCGTCGAGTGTGGGGCCTCCGCGCGCACGCTCGAGGCCTACGGCGCCGACCTGCGGCTGTACGCGACGCGGCTCTCGGGCACGCCTCCCGAGCGCGCCACGCCGGAGGACGTGCTGGACTTCGTCGCCGGGGAGGCGGCGCGCGGCATGTCCCCGGCCACGCAGGCCCGCCGGCTCGTCACGGTCCGCGCATTCCATCGCTGGCTGCACGCCGAGGGCGTCGCGGACACCGACCCCGGGGCGCTCGTCGATGGCCCGACGCTCTGGAACCGCATCCCCAAGTACCTCACACCGGGTGAAGTGAGTTGTCTGCTCGCGCCGGACGCGGGCGACGATCCGTACGTGCTGCGCGCGCAGGCGCTCCTCGAACTCCTTTACGGCTGCGGGCTGCGGGCGACCGAGTGCACGAGCCTGCGCACGGAGCACGTCCACTTCGACGAATCCACGCTCCGCGTGCGCGGCAAGGGCGGCAAGGACCGCGTCGTGCCGTTCGGGCGGGCTGCCGCGACGGCACTGCACGCCTGGCTGGACGAGGGCCGCGCGGCGTTCGCGCCGGCCGGCGGCGACGACCCGGGCACCGTGCTGCTCAGCGTCCGCGGCCGCACGCTGACGCGCCAGGACGTCTGGAACGCCGTGCGCAAGCGCGCCGACGCCCGCGGAATCGGCCGTGGCAAGCTCTCGCCGCACACGCTCCGGCACTCGTTCGCCACACACCTGCTGACCGGCGGCGCCGATCTGCGCGTCGTACAGACGCTGCTCGGGCACGCCTCCGTATCGACGACGCAGGTCTACACGCGCATCGAGGAGGACCGCATGCGCGCCGCCCACGCGCGTTTCCACCCACGCGCCTGACGCGGGCGCTGAACCTTCCGGCGCGCGCTCCGTTGAAAGTCGCTGTCCGAGCACGCGAGGGCCACGCTGGCCATGACCGAGGCCTACGGACTCACCGGCTCGCGGCTCTTCAAGGCATCCGCGCAGCGCGGGGTGGACTTCCTGCTGGCGGCGCAGAACCCGTACCTGGGCTGGGGCGGCGGCGTCCGCGACGGCACGAACAACACGTCGCTGACGATCTGGGCCGTGATGGTGCTGAAGTCGGCCAAGACAGCGGGGCTGAACGTCGATGATGCCGCGTTCGAGGGCGCCATCGCGTGGCTGGACGAGGTGACCGACCCCGACACCGGGCGCGTGGGGCAGACGGCGCGCGGCGACGGCGACGCCCTGCGCCCGTTCCCGGCGCTCAACGGCGACGCCCTGGTCGGCGGCGCGATGCTCGCCCGCATCTTCGCGGGACAGGACCCGCAGAAGAGTGACCTCATCCGGAAGGGCGCAGATCTGCTGCTGCTGAAGCGCCCGGAGTGGGCGCGGCAGGCGAGGCGGCGGACATCGACGCCGGGTACTTCGGGACGCTGGCGACCTTCCAGGTCGGCGGCCGGCACTGGAAGCAGTGGAACGCGTCGCTGAAGAGCGCCGTCGTCCAGCACCAGCGCAAGGAGGACGGCCGCGACGAGCGCGGGTCCTGGGATCCGACCGACAAGGACGCCAGGCCCGGCGGCCGGTTGTACGCGACGGCCCTCACCACCCTCTGCCTGGAGGTCTACTACCGCTACGGACGGGTCTTCGGTGCGACCGACCGCTGACGTCGTGGTCTTTCCCGAGGGACGGCCGGAACGAGCCGGCTCGAGCGCAACGAACGCGAGCGAGGTGCTGCGGGTCACAGTGGTCGTGTCGTAGGCCTACTACGAATGCGTGTTCCCGTCGCGACCCCGTTGAACGCGGCGCAGGTCTCCTCTCCGGCATCTTGCCGCCCGTGAACCCCCGACACTGAGACTCGGTTCCCTCGGGCAACCGGACCGGGAGGGAGCAAGACCATGCGTACAACGGGATTCGTGATCGCTGGAGTCGTCGCCGTGGCGGCGATCGCCGTCGTGCTGGCGATGAAGGGCAACGAGGGAGAGATGCAGAAACTGCGCGAGGAGTCCGCGTCGGCGACGGACCTCCTGGATAGCGCGCACGACACGACATTGCGGCTCGATACCGAACTGGCCGGCGAACGCCGCCGCGCGCAGCGCGCGGAGATCGAGGTCGCCAGGCTGCGTACCGAGGTCGAGTCCGTCAAGCAGAAGCTCGCGGACGCCGCGCAGGCCGCGGCGCAGGAGCCCGCACCGGGCCCTGCCGACTGGCGCGACGCAGTCGAGCGCTACCCCGTGTACGAGCCAGAGGGCCTCGGCGACGCTCTCGAGACCGTGGACTGGGAGGTGGTCGCCGAGAGCATGTCCAACATGCCGCCGCTGATCGCCTAGCTCGCGACCCACATTGCCGAGGGGCGTCCGATGTCGGAGCTGCCGGCCGAGACCGTCGGCTCCATCCAGCGCTTCAACGGCCCGCTCGTGACGACCGCCCTGCGCCTATCCCAGAAGGGCGTCGCGGGCTCGGACGTGAACGGTGCGTTCAGCAACCCGGCGTTCATGGCGAACGCGCTGTCCGCCACGCTGCTCGCGATGGACATGCCGCTCAGCACGCAGAAGTCCGCTCGACTCGACGAACTCGCCGCCGACTACTCGGCGCGCGAGACGGCACGGGTCGCGGGCTACGGCGACGACGCCTACGACCTCGAGCGGTACGTGGACGAGTCACGCCTCAAGCACGAGTACTTCCAGAAGGTCTACGCGCTGCTGACACCGGAGCAGCACACGGCGCTGCGGCCCGAGGCCGTGCGCGGCCTGACGCAGCTTGACATCTTCTGCGAGAGCCTCGTGTGGTCGGGCAAGGCCGGCCCCCTGCTGTTCACGGACCGCGCCGACCTCGCGAGGAAGGCCGGCGACTGGGTGGTCCGGCGCGGCCGCATCCCCGACGCCGCGCAGGAGCAGGCGCGCGCGCTCGTCACGGATTGGGTCGATTACTTCCCGGACGACTTCCTCGCCTGGGAGGCCGACGGCCTCGTGAAGGCGGGCATGCTGCAGGTGGAGCACGTCACCGACAGCGCCGCGCGCGTGCTCGCTCTCCTGCGCACGCTGGATCGCGAGCTGGATCTGGACGATGCGCAGCGCGCCGCGCTGCGGTCCGTGCCGGGCAGCATCGTCGTCTACCGCGCCGAAGGAAGTTGATCTGGCGCGCCGGCATCACACTCGCGGGCAAGGACCGCCACTGGCATCCTGCGCAGCGTGACGATCGACGAGTCCCCGGCCGGCCTCCTGGGGCGCGGCTACCGGACCTTGCGGCGCGAAGGGCCGCAGGCGTTCGCGATGCGCGCGCTGGCGTTCGGCGTGCACCGGCGGCTCCTGCTGGTCGAGCGGCCCGTTCCCCGCGACCTGCCACCCGTGGACGCCGCGCCGACGATCGGCGCGGGCGCGATCGCGGATCCCTCGGAAGTGTTCGCGTTGCGCCCCCGCCTCCCGCGGACCGTCGTCGCCGAGTACGTACGCCGCGGCGCCGTGCTCTTCGGCGTGCGCCACGAAGGCCGACTCGTCGCGGCGCGCTGGATCATGCGCCGGCGCGGCTGGATCGCGTATCTCGCACGCTCGTTGGCACTCGCGGACGACGAGTGCTTCGCCGCCGACACGTATACGCACCCGGAGTTCCGTGGACGCGGGATCAACGGCGTCCTGTCGATCGCATCGCTCGGGCACGCGCATGAGATGGGCGCCGCCGTCTCCCTCGCCGCGATCCTGCCCGAGAACGCCGCGGGACTGCGCGCGGCCCTGCGCGCCGGGTACGGTGTCACCGGCCGCATCGGATGGACGGGCGTGGGGCCGGCCCGGCGGTACTTCGCGACACGCACGACGGGGCCGATCACATGGGCGCCCCGTCGTCCTCTCTGAGGTGCTCGAGGATGCGCATCGCGCGCTTGCGTCCGAGGCCGGGGATGGCCGTCAGGTCCTCGACGGACGCCTCGCGCACGGCGGCCACGCTGCCGAGGCGCGTCAGCAGCTCGCGGCGCCACTTGTCGCCCACACCCTCGATGCGGTCGAGGGCCGACTCGACGGCCATCTTCGAGCGCAGCTTGCGGTGGTAGGTGATGGCGAAGCGGTGGGCCTCGTCGCGGATGCGGGCCAGCAGGAGCGTCTCCGGAGCATCCTGCGGCGGGATCACGGGTTGCGCCCGCCCCGGCACGAACACGCGCTCGAAGGCGCCCTCACCCACCTTCCCCGCACGCGCCTTCGCGAGGCCGACGATCGGCGGGTGCGGCATGCCGAGCGCCTCGAGAGCCGCGCGCGCCGCGGACAGTTGCCCCTTGCCGCCGTCCACGACGATCAGATCCGGGCGCGCCGCGGTGCCGCCCGCGGCCGCCTCGCGATAGCGCCGCGTGAGGATCTCGTCCATGGCGGCGAAGTCGTCGTTGCGGACCACGCGGCGCAGGCGGTAGTGCCGCCAGGCATCGCGCTCGGGGCGGCCGTCCACGAAGCGCACCATCGACGCCACGACCTCGCGCCCCTGCAGGTGACTGACGTCGAAACACTCGATCACGGCGGGCGGATGCGGCAGACCGAGCCGGGCCGCGAGACCGCGGAGGGCCTCCGCGGCGGCCGTACGGTCGCGGCGGTGCGCGCGGAGCGCCACCGCCGCGTTGCGCTGCGCCAGTTCCATCAGCTTGCGTCCGCCGCCTCGCTGCGGAACGCGCAGCCGGACCCGCGCCCCGCGCAGCGCCGACAGGTACTCCTCGACCAGGTCGCGCGCGCCCGGTAGCGCCTCGACCATGACCTCCTGCGGGACGTACTTGCGCTGGTCGTAGAACTGGACGAGGAAGGCCTCGACGACGTCCGCGAGCGCACCGGCGGCGCCCGGTAGCGGGACGGCGCGCGCCGACACCACCGCGCCGTCCCGCACGAAGAGCACCTGCGCCACGGACGTCCCCACACCGGACGTCCCCACACCGGGCGTCCCCGCCTCGGCACCCGCCTCGCCCGCGCTGCCCGCGCTGCCCGCGCTGCGCGCGATGGCGATGACGTCGCGGTCCACGCCGTCCGGAACGGCCACGCGCTGCGTCTCGAGCGTGCGCTCGAGGGCGCGCAGGCGGTCGCGAAGCCGCGCCGCGTTCTCGAAGCGCAGCTCGGCCGCCTCGCCGTCCATGCGGCCGCGCAGGGCGACGAACACCTCCGGCCGGCGACCGCGCAGGAGCTCGACGGTGTCGTCCACGAGAGCGCCGTAGTCGCCTGTCGAGATCAGACCGTGGCAGGGCGCCGCACAGCGCCCGAGCTGGTGATAGAGACAGGGCGCCGCGATGGTCGCGAGCGTGCGGTCGGAACACGTGCGCAGGGGATGGATCTCGCGCAGCGCCTTCAGCGTGTCGCGCAGCGCCTTGGCGTCGGCATAGGGGCCGAAGTACGTCGCGCCGTCGTTCTTGAAGCGCCGCACGAGCGTGATGCGCGGGAACTCGTGCGACAGGTCGAGGCGCAGACAGAGATAGCGCTTGTCGTCGCGCAGGCGCACGTTGGCCGGTGGACGCTCCTTCTTGATGAACGAGTTCTCGAGCACCAGCGCCTCGGCGGCGCTCGCCGTCGCGACGACGTCCACACCGCGCCAGCGCTTCAGATAGGGCGCGAGATGCGGGCGATCGAGGGCGCCCTTGGAGAGATAGGAGCGCACGCGCGCGCGCAGGCTCGTGGCCTTGCCGACGTACAGCACGCGACCGGAGCCGTCCTTGAGCAGGTAGACGCCCGGCGCGGCCGGCAGCGACGCGACCTCGGCCGACAACGCCTCGCGGGCGGCCGCGGGGACGGCACTCACAGCTCGAGCGCCAGCTTCTCGAGACGTAGGATCTCGTCACGCAGGTCGGCGGCCTTCTCGAAATCCAGCTCCTTCGCGGCCGCGAACATCTGCCCGCGCAGATCGACGATGAGCGCCTGCATGTCGGCCGCCGTGCGCGGCAGGTCGGCGTTCTCCGCGACGATGTCGGCGAGCCCGCGGCCGGGGTGCCAACCCTGCACGTCGTCCTCGCCGGGCGCGCTGGGAACGTCGCGCACGGCCTTCACGATCGTCGTCGGTGTGATGCCGTGCTCGGCATTGAACGCCTCCTGCTTCGCGCGGCGGGCGTCGGTCAGATCGATGGCGCGCTGCATCGAGGCGGTCATCTTGTCCGCGTAGAGGATGACGCGGCCGCCCACGTTGCGCGCCGCACGCCCGAACGTCTGCACGAGAGACGTCTCCGAGCGCAGGAAGCCCTCGCGATCGGCGTCGAGGATCGCCACGAGGGCGACCTCGGGCAGGTCCAGTCCCTCACGCAGGAGATTGATGCCGACGAGCACGTCGAAGACGCCGAGACGCAGGTCGCGCAGGAGCTCGGTGCGCTTGAGGGTGTCGATGTCCGAGTGCATGTAGCGCACGCGCACGCCGGCCTCGGCCAGGTACTCCGTCAACTCCTCGGACATGCGCTTGGTGAGCGTCGTGACCAGCACGCGCAGGCCGGCCTCCGCGACGGTGC
Source organism: Planctomycetota bacterium (assembly GCA_024277065.1). GTDB lineage: Bacteria > Planctomycetota > JAJSAM01 > JAJSAM01 > JAJVHW01 > JAJRPF01. The sequence continues at coordinate 201 of JAJRVY010000336.1, read as the reverse complement.
GGCACTCCGCGAGGAGATCGTCCACCTGCTGCCGGGCGGGCCGCACCTCGACGCGCGGATCGAGCAGTCCCGTGGGCCGCACGATCTGCTCGACGACGCAGCCGTCCGCGCGCTCGATCTCCCAGGCAGCGGGCGTCGCGCTCACGTACAGCCGCCGCCGGACGCGCGTCTCGAACTCGTCGAAGGTCAGGGGGCGGTTGT
>JAJRVY010000335.1 GCA_024277065.1 Planctomycetota bacterium | reverse complement strand
GCCCGCGCCGCGAGGCCCGTCCCGAACGAGGGCAGAGCGTCGAGATCAAGGCGCGCCTGCGAATTCCCAGCCGTAGCTTCGTAGAGCAGGCGCAACGCGGAGATCGGCGCTCTGGTCCGTTCAGGTGTGTGAGTCGTCATGGATGGTCCGGGCTAAGGCGGCGTCATCTTGGCGAAGGCGGAGAAGGGCCGCGCCGATTTTCGCTTCCCGGGCGCTCCGCGATCCCTCTCAGAACCCCACGCGACCGAGCGCCGCGTCGATGTGCTCCTGCAGGTCCTCGGCCTGCCAGAGGCCGGGGCGGTGGAACAGTTTCTGCCCCTTGTAGAAGAGCAGGTACGCAGGGGGTTCAAGACCCGGGAAGCGAGCCGCCGTCCGCGGGCAGCGCTCGATGTCCAGCAGCCCGACGCGCACGGCGCCGCGGTTCATGTAGGCCAGGATCTCGGTCTGCGCGAGGGCCGCGCGGCTGGAGATGTTCCAGTCGAGGGCGAAGTGTACGAGCACCGGCATGGGCGACGCGTTCACGGTCTCGTCGAACGTCTCGTCGTCCCACTCCTCGAGCCGCGAGGTGCGGCCCTTGGCGCGCTTCATCGCGAGTACCGCGGTGATCACGATCGGCACGACGAGGAGCGCGAACATCCAGGGGCCGAAGAAGCTCTCGTTGGCCTTCTGGTGCTCGCCGGCGGACGGCGCGGACTGCGCGAGCACGGGCGCAGCAGCGGCCATCGCGGCGGCGGCGGCGGCGGCGGCGACGTAGAACAGGCGGCGCGGCGTCGTCACCAAGGGTGCGTCCCCTCGAGGTAGGCCACCGCGCGCCGCTTCTCGATGCGCCAGCGGATCATCGTGACGATCCAGGCGACCGGTCCCGGACCGCAGAGGAGCGCGGCGCCGAGGAGCGCCTCGGCGCCACTCATCGCGCCGACCGCGGGCAGAAGTGCCCAGACGGCAATCGCCGCGAGGACCGCGGCGGGCACGGTGAACGTGGCCGTCCAGCTACGGAGACCGGCGTCGCGCAGCAGCGTGGAGTAGAACACGGCCCACGCGCCGAGGAACCCGCAGAGGAACGCCGCCGCCTCCAGCCAGGCGCCGCTCCCGGGCTGCTGGAAGACCGCGTGGGACAGCAGTTTGGTCAGCCCCGCGACCTGCGCCAGGGCGTAGATCGCCGGCACGTGGACGACGCTCTTGGCCATGTCGCGAACGCGCCAGTCGTACTGCGCGATCGTCATCCCCGCCCGCGCCGCCGGCCCGTCAGGAGCCTGCCTCGGTGGCGACGAGTGCGGCGCGCGAGTCATCCCGCAAGTCTACCGAAGACACCCCGGAGTCCCGGAGGGACAGCCATGACGACCGCCGTGTACGTCGCGAGGCGTTACGACAGCCGTGCGCGCCCGGGACATCCGGGTTGACCACAATGGGTCACCCTACACCGGGGATCGCAAGGGCGGGGCGGGCACGTCAGTGGGGTCGCGAGGGCGAGGCGGGCATGCCGGCGGGGTGCAAGGACGGGGCGGGCACGCCGGAGGGGTCGCGAGGGCGAGTCGGGCGTGCCGGGAGGGGGCGCGTCGGCGCGTGGGCGGGGCGGGCAGTCCTGTCGGGCGACGCGTCGAAACGCCACCGCCTGCCCCCGCCACGGCGACCGGGCGCCCCCCGATCGCGCGTATCCCGGTGTAGGGGCCGGGCATTGTCCGGGCCCCGGAGGTTCGATCACCGCCCTGGCAACGGCCTGCCCAGGCGGGCGCAGCCCGCCCCCCCTCGAACGGCCGGTGGGGCGGGCCCTCGCGTCTCCGCGTTCCCTCGATCCCGCATCCGCCGGCAACCGGAATACGTCGCGAGGCGCAACGACAGCCGTGCGCGCCGGGGACATCCGGGTTGACCACAATGGGTCAACCCTACGCCGGGCATTGCGAGGGCGAGGCGGACACGCCGGAGGGGGTGCGTGGGCGGGGCGGCGAATGCAGGTCGAACCACGTATCCCGCTGATCCGGTCGGGGGCGGGCGCTTGCGTTGGGGCTGTCCGCGCCCGAGCACGCGCCAACGTAATGAGAGGAGCGGCGATCGGCGCCTCGAGCCCGTTAGTTGCGCTCGAGCCTGTTAGTTGCGGCCGTCCCTTCCGGTCGGGGGCGCGGTTGTTGCGCGAGTCCGCGAGTGCAAGAACCGTGACGCCGACCCATGCGCGCGCGCAGGGCCGCGGGCGAGGGGCAGGCGCTTGCGTTGGGGCTGTCCGCGCCCGAGCACGCGCCAACGTAATGAGAGGAGCGGCGATCGGCGCGGCGGTTGCCGAGCTTGCGAGGCAGGCGCCGTGACGATCGCCGCGACCCGCCGGGCACCAGAAATGAAGCGAAGCGCCGGAGCCGAGCAATAGCATCGCAGATCGTCCCCTCCCCCGACCTGAACGTCCCACTCGGAGCACCTCTGATGACTCCCAACAGCGCCGCGCAGCCCGACGCCGCGGCAGCCGCACCTGGCGTCGTCGTGAACGACTTCACGCTGAGCGTCGCGACCGTCAACGGAACCGGCAGCCAGACGGCCAACGCCACGCTCATCCGCGCGATCATCCGCATGGGCGTCCCGGCGTCCGGCAAGAACATCTTCCCGTCGAACATCCAGGGCCTACCGACGTGGTATCTCATCCGCGTCTGCCAGGACGGCTGGATCGTCCCGCGCGAGAACGCCGACGTGCTCATCTGCCTGAACCGCGAAACGGCGCGCGATGACGTGATGAAGTGCGCGCCAGGGGCCTGGGTGATCTACGACGCCCCGTTCAAGCTCGACATGCTGCGCGACGACGTCCACTACTTCCCCGTGCCGTTCGCCACGCTCGTCCGTGACGTCGCGCCGCCCAAGCTGTGGAAACTCGTCACGAACATGCTCTACGTGGGTGTCGCCGCGGAGCTCCTCGGCATCGAGATGGCCGCCATCGACGCGGCGCTCGCCAAGGCCTTCGGCAGCAAGCCGAAGGCGTACGAGATCAACGTCAAGGCCGTGCAGGTGGGCCGCGACCACGCGCGAGAGAGCTTCACACGGCCCGCCGACGGGTACCGCGTCGAGCAGCGGGACCTCATCGGCGACAAGATCCTCCTCGACGGCAACTCGGCCGTGGGACTCGGCGCCGTGATGGCGGGCGTCTCGGTCGTGCCGTGGTACCCGATCACCCCCTCGACCTCGGCGATCGAGGCCACAGAGGCGTACCTCGAGCAGTTCCGCCGCGATGCCGACGGCACGGCGACGTTCGCCGTGCTGCAGGCCGAGGACGAGTTGGCCGCCATCGGCATGGTGCTCGGCGCGGGCTGGGCGGGGGCGCGGGCGATGACCGCCACGTCCGGGCCGGGCATCTCGCTGATGAGCGAGTTCATCGGCCTCAGCTACTACGCCGAGATTCCGGCCGTGATCATCAACGTGCAGCGCGTCGGTCCCTCCACCGGCCTGCCCACGCGCACGATGCAGTGCGACATCCTGTGCTGCGCCTACAACTCGCACGGTGACACCAAGCACCCGCTGCTCCTGCCCGCGTCGCCGGGCGAGTGCTACGAGATGACGATGGACGCCTTCGATCTCGCGGAGCGCTTCCAGACCGCGATCTTCCTGCTGTCCGACGTCGATCTGGGCATGAACAACTGGCTGAGCGATCCGTTCGCGTACCCCGATCGACCACTCGACCGGGGCAAGGTCCTGGACGCGGAGAAGCTGCAAGCGATCGGCGTGAAGGAGTGGGGCCGCTACAAGGACGTGGACGGCGACGGCATCCCGTGGCGCACGCTGCCGGGCGTCGAGCTCGACGGCGCCGCGTACTTCACCCGCGGCAGCGGGCACAACGAGTATGCGCGCTACACCGAGAGTTCAACCGCGTACGAGGCCAACGTCGAGCGCCTCCTGCGGAAGTTCGAGACCCTGCGCGGCGAGGTGCCGGTACCGCACCGTGACGACACCGACGGCGGCAGCCCGGTCGGCATCATCGCCTTCGGCACGTCACACTGGTCGCTCGTCGAGGCGCGCGACATCCTCGCGAAGGAGCACGGCGTGACGTTCGACTACCTGCGTCTACGCGCGTTCCCGTTCTCGGACGCCGTCGAGGCGTTCGTGCAGGAGCACGAGCGCGTCTACGTCGTCGAGCAGAACCGTGACGGACAGATGCTCGCACTCATGCGCCACGAGCTGCCGCAGGTCGCTGCCAAGCTGCGCGGCCTGCGCTACTACGACGGCATGCCCATCCACGCGCGCCACATCATGAACGACGTCATCTCCAACGAACGAGTGGCGTAGCAGCCTCGCCGGAGTCCCGAAAATGCCTCCCCCCCCCCCATCTCCGAAGCTCCCGAGCGGCGCGTCCAAGGGCCCCCCGCTCAACCACATCGGTCTGCCGCAGACCGAGTATCGCGGCGGCAAGTCCACGCTGTGCGCGGGCTGCGGTCACGACGCGATCACCGCCGCGATCACGCGCGCGTTGTGGGAGAACGCCGCGAACCCCTACAGGATCGCGAAGATGAGCGGCATCGGCTGCTCGTCGAAGACGACCGCCTACTTCCTGTCGAAGTCGTGGGGCTTCAACGCGGTGCACGGCCGCATGCCGTCGGTGACGACCGGCGCGATGCTCGCCAACCACACCCTGAACGCCGTCGGCATCTCGGGTGACGGCGACTCGGCGTCCATCGGCATCGGCCAGCTCGTACACGTCATCCGCCGCAACCTGCCCATGACGTACGTCGTGAACAACAACGGCGTGTACGGGCTCACGAAGGGCCAGTTCAGCGCCACCGCCGACCGCGGATCGAAGTCGAAGAAGGGCGAGCTGAACGAGTTCGAGCCCATCGACCTCTGCGGGCTGGCGCTCGAGCTGGGCTGCACGTTCGTCGCGCGGGGGTACTCCGCGGACCGCAAGCAGCTCATCCCGATCCTGCGCGCCGCGATGCACCACCGCGGCACCGCGATCGTGGACGTGCTCTCGCCCTGCGTCACGTTCAACAACCACGCGGGCTCGACGAAGTCGTACGACTGGGGCAAGTCGAACGAGGAGCCGCTCCACGAGGTCGGCTACGTCAACCCCTGGGATCTCGACGAGGTGGACTACGAAGCGGGCTCGGGCATCGAGGTCACGCTGCCGGACGGCGGCGTGCTGCACCTCGCCAAGCTCGGCAGCGACCACGACCCGCGCGATCTCGAGGGCGCCAAGGATCTGCTCTCGCAGGCCAAGGCCAAGCACAAGTTCCTGACCGGCATCCTCTACATCGACGAGCACCGCCCCAACCTGATCGAGGGGTTGCGGATGTGTGACGAGCCCGTCGGCACGCTGCCGCAGTCCGTTCTGCGCCCGGGCCGCGAGGCCCTCGAAGCCGTGATGGAGTCGTTCCGGTAGCCGCTCGCTCAGCGGAGCTCCGAGGACTCCGCGGTGCCGCGCTCAGCGCGACGGCACGACGCGTCCGCGCTCGCCGGCGTACACCTGGCGCGGCCGCGCGATCTTCTGCTCCGCGTCGCCGAGCAGCTCGTCCCACTGCGCCACCCAGCCGACCATGCGGCCGACGGCGAACAGGACGGTGAAGTACGCGGGATCGAAGCCCATCGACTGGTAGATGAGCCCCGAGTAGAAATCGACGTTCGGATAGAGGTTGCGGCTCTTGAAGAAGTCCTCGGCGAGCGCGATGCGTTCGAGCTAGACGGCAATGTCGAGCAACGGGTTGCGCCCGGTGACCGCGAACACGTCCTTCGCGATGTCGCCGATGATCTTGGCGCGCGGGTCGTAGCTCTTGTAGACGCGGTGGCTGAAGCCCATCAGCTTGGCCTCGCGGGCGCGCACCTTCTCCATGAACGCCGGGATCGCCTCGACGCTGCCGATCTCCGCCAGCATCCGCAGCACAGCCTCGTTGGCGCCGCCGTGCAGCGGTCCCGACAGCGCGGCCACGGCCGCTGCGGCGCAGGCGTAGGGCGTCGCCTCCGACGACCCGACGACGCGCATCGTGCTCGTCGAGCAGTTCTGCTCGTGATCGGCGTGCAGCGTGAAGAGCACGTCCATGGCGTGCTCGAGGACGGGGTTCACGTCGTAGTCGCCGTGCTCGTCGGCTAAGACCATGCGCAGGAAGTTGCCGGCGTACGAGAGCGAGCGGTCGGGGGCGACGAGCGGCAGCCCCTTGCGGTGGCGCCAGACCATCGCGGCGAGCACGGGCACGCGCCCGATCAGCCCGAAGCCGTGACGGCGGCGGCACGCGACGTCGCGCACGTCGCCCGGCTCGCGCTCCCAGCCGCCCAGCGCGAACAGCAGCGCGCCGAGCATGGCCATCGGGTGCGCGTCGCGAGGGAAGCCGTCGAGCGTGCGCGGCAGTTCCGCGAGCCGTTCCGGGAGCACCGCCATCCGCAGCAACTCGGCACGCATCTCCGCCGACTGCTGCGGCGTCGGCAGATCGCCCTCGAGCAGCAGCCAGCAGACGTCGCTGAAGCTCACGCTCTCGGCGAGCTGGTCGATGGGATACCCGCGGTACTCCAGGACGCCGCGGCCGCCGTCGATGAACGTGATGCGGCTCGTGCAGGACACGGTGTTCGTGAACGCCGGGTCGTACGACATCATCCCGAAGTCGCCGTCGCGGGCGCGGATCTGCCGCAGGTCCATGGCGCGGATCGTGTCGCTCCTGATCGGCAGGTCGAATTCCCGCGCCGTGCGGTCGTCGCGAACGTGGAGCAAGGCGTCGCGTGTGGGGTCTTGGGGCATATCCTGCTGCACTTTCATGTTTCGAACGTGGCGTCTGTTTCGGACGTGGGCGTCGCGATCCGGTCCCGGCGCCGCCCCGAGACCGTGATCACAGTCACATCAGGGAGCCTCTCAGTCTAGATCGAGAAGGCCGCGGCCGCCGAGCGAAGGCGGGGCGCGGAAGGAGCAGCAGCGTCATGACCTCGCCTGCAGTGACACCGGCGGCCACAGCGTGGGGCGCGAACTTCGAGCTGCCCCCGCTCGGTGTCGGCGTCGGCCTGCGGCGCCCGCACATCGAGCGCGTGCAGGCCGAGCACCCGGACGTGCCGTTCTTCGAGTTCTGCCCGGAGAACTACATGGACCGCGGCGGCCGCTCGCGGCGCAGCCTGCTGGATGTCGCCGAGCGCTACCCGCTGGTGAGCCACGGCGTGGGCCTCGGGATCGGCTCGGTGGACGCCCTCGACCACGCGTACCTCACGCGCCTCAAGCGCCTCATCGAGGAGACCGGCGCGCTGTGGGCCAGCGATCACCTGTGCTGGAACCGCGCAGACGGGCGGTCTTCCAACGACCTGCTCCCGTTGCCGTTCACCGCAGAGGCCGTCCACCACACGGCGGCGCGCATCCGCGAGGTGCAGGACTTCCTCGAGCTGCCGTTCCTCGTCGAGAACATCAGCACGTACACGATCCTGCCCGGCGCGGAGATGACCGAGGGCGAGTTCACGCGCGCCGTGCTCGAGGAAGCGGACTGCGGCCTGCTGCTCGACGTCAACAACGTCTACGTCAACTGGCGCAACCACGGCACCGACCCCCATGAGTTCATGCGCGCCATCCCGCGCGAGCGCATCGGGCAGATGCACATGGCGGGGCACGAGGACCGCGGCCACGTGGTCGTGGACACCCACGGCGCGCCGGTCCGCGACGAGGTCTGGGCGCTCTTCCGCGACGCGCTGGCGATCTCGGGGCCGACGTCGGTGCTGCTCGAGTGGGACTGCAACATCCCGTCTCTCGAGCGTCTCCTCGAAGAGGCCGCCGCGGCGCGCGCCATCTACGACGACGTGACCTGCGCAGCGGTGTCATCTTGAGCGGCGCGAGTCTCGCGCAGACGCTCAGCCGCTTCGCCGACCGGCTGTTCGTCACCGGCGGCGAAGACCCCGGGGACGACGTGCTCGCGATCCCGGAGTCGCGGCTCGCCGTCTACCACGAGCTCGTGCGCCGCAACTACGCGTCGATGATCCGCTTCGCCTACACGATGACGTTCCGGCTGATCGCCGCGGAGATCGAGGAGGTCACGGAGATCGAGGACAGCGGCGCCGCGCCGAATCTGCCGGAATCCGTGCAGGCGATCATCCGGCGCTTCCTCGAGGTCTCCCCCGCCGCGAGCCACAGCACGCGCCACATCGCCGACGTCTTCCGCACCTTCTTCGACGCCGAGTACGCGGGGCTCGTGCGGCGCCGCCCCGAGATCCCGGACCTGATGACACTCGAGCGCGCGGAACTGGCCGCGCTCTACGCCTTCGACGACCCCGGCCGCGCGCCCGGGGACGACGAGTTGACGGCGCTGCAGAGCGCACCGGTCGAGGACTTCCTGGCGCTGGCGCTCCTGCGCGCGCCGTCCGCGACGGCGCTGCGTCTGGCGTATCCGGCGACGCGGCTCCACCACCGCTACGCGCACCGCCGGCCGGTGCCGGCCGGCGAACTGACCGGCGACGAGCGCGTCGTCGTGACGCGCGATCCGCGCACGCTCGAGGCGTCGTTCACCGTGCTGGACGAAGGCCCCTTCCTGGCGCTCGAGATCGCGCCTCAGGGCGCCCCGTTCACGGTCGAGGAGCTGGCCGGCCGCTGGCTGGAGGCCCTGCCCGGCGAACTGGCGGCCCGCGACGACACCTGGAAGCTGACGACCCTCGCGGCGGCCGTGTTCACGGCGCTGCGCGCCGGTTACCTTCGCCACGCATGAGCACCTACGTCGTTCGAGCAGCCACGGCAGAGGACGCCGAGACCATCCTCTCGTTCATCCGCGCCCTCGCCGCGTACGAACGCGAGCCGCACGCCGTCGAGGTCACGGCGAGCACGCTGCGCGCGCAGCTTTCGTCGCCCGACCCGCCGTTCGAGTGCCTGCTCGCCGAGGAGCACGGCGCGCCGCGCGGCTTCGCGCTGTTCTTCCGCAGCTACTCCACGTGGAAGGGGCTTGCGGGCCTCTGGCTCGAGGACCTGTTCGTCGCGCCGGAGCACCGCGGACGGGGCATCGGCCTCGCGCTCTTCCGCGCCGTCGCGCGCCTCGCCACGGAGCGCGGCTACGGCCGCATGGAGTGGTCCGTCCTCGACTGGAACGAGCCGGCCATCGGTTTCTACCGCCGCCTCGGCGCGACGCCACTGGACGGGTGGACCACGAACCGCCTCACCGGCGCCGCGCTGCGGGCGGCCGCCGCCGAGGACTGACCGCGCGCCGCCCTGATCGTTGCGCGGCAGCGGCGCGTCGAACCCGGTGAGCGTGACGGGAGCGCCGCGCGTGCGGTTCGGCGCGTCGCCGGTAATCCGTCCGGTGGCGCTGCGGCCAGCGGGTAGCGTGCGCGCATGCGGAACAAGGTCATCCTGCTGAAGTCGGATCAGTTCGGGTCGGGGGACGCCGGGCTCGGCGAGAGCCTGCTCGAGACGTTCTTCGTGCTGGCCAAGCAGCGCAGCGAGCTGCCGGCCGCGGTCTTCTGCATGAACCGCGGCGTCTTCGCTCTGACGAAGAAGTCGTTCGCGTCGGTGCACCTCGCCGAGATGGCGGCGGCGGGCGTGCCGGTGCTCGCATGCAAGACGTGCGTCGAGCACTACGGCGTCGCGGACCGGCTCACGGCCGGAGAGGTCAGCTCGATGGCCGCATTCATCGAGCTCGCCGCGCAACACGAGGTCTTGACGATCGCGTGAGCGCCCACACGTGGGCAGCCGTCGCACTGCGTTCAGGGTCGATCCCGCCCCCCGCCGTGATGCGCGCGTGGCTCGACCGCCACGCGCCGCGCGTACAGGTCGTGGACAAGATGCGCGACTCCCAGGAGCTGAACGCCGAGCACGTCTTCGACTTCGTCGAGGGGCAGGCGCGCGTCGGCGCCGCGCACTTCCCGTGGACCATCGGGACCGGCGGCGCCGCCGGACCGTTCAGCGAACACGAGTCGCACGTCTTCCTCTCCGTCCCCGTGCCCGGGCGCCAGAACGGCCGCGAAGGACGCCGCCTGCTCGCCCGCGCCACGTCCGCCGTCGCGACGACGGCCGACGCGGCGTTCATCTGGTGGGGCCGCACCGGCGGCGTCTACACCGTGCGCAAGTTCGTGGAACGCGTCCAGGCGACATGACGCCGCGCCGGCTCTACGTCTCGGACATGGACGGGATGCTGCGCGACGCGGGGCTCGAGGACTGACGGCGGCATGGAGGACACGGGGGACACGCGGGGGCGACGGATCGTCACGGTCGGGGGCGCAGCCCCCACGCTCGTCATCGACGTGTACGACGCCGAACGACCGCGCGGCGCCGTGATCTGCGTGCACGGCTTCGCGTCGGCCCGGCGCCGCGGCAAGATCGAGCACCTCGGCGCGGTCCTGCCGCCCCTCGGTTGGACCGTGATCGCGCCGGACCTGCAGGGGCACGGCGACTCGGGCGGCGACTTCGAGGGGCTCACGATAGGGCGCGGGATCGACGACGTGCGACGCGTCGCGCAGTTGCCCGAGTACGAGGGCGCGCCGCGACGCGTGCTGCTCGGGTCGTCGTTCGGGGGACTCGTCGCCGCCTGGGCGGCGGCCGACGATCCCACCATCTGCGACGGCGTCGTGCTCGTCGCGCCGGCGTTCGGGTATCTGGAGCGTTACCTGCCGACGCTCTCGGAAGAAGAGCGCGCGTCGTGGCTGTCGGGGCGCCCGCACGTCGTCCGCATGGAGCAGCGCGACGTGCGCTTCGGCAGCGGCGCCCTCGAGGAGCGCGCGGCGCGCGGCGTCGAACTCCTCGCCGGGCGGCTGACGCTGCCGACGCTGATCGTGCACGGGACGGCCGACGCGTCGGTGCCCTGGCAGGCGTCCCAGGATTTCGCCGATCGCTCGGCACGCCGGGATCTCGAACTCGTCCTGCTCGCGGGCGCGGACCATCGCCTCGCGGCGCACCTGGGAGCACTCGGTGAGCACGTCGCGCGATTCCTCACCGTCGTCGCGGAGTCCCCGGGAAGCGGGGTCACCTGAGACGGTATCTCAATTCGTCCGGCGGGATACGAACACTTGTCGCGGCCTCGCGCCGCCGCTAATTTCGGCGCTCCCAAGCGGGCAAGAACGGATCCATCAGGAGAACTGTCGCCATGTCGTACGTGATCATCGGAAAGTGCATGGGTGAGCGCTACGGCGCGTGTGTCGAGGTCTGTCCTGTCGAGGCGATGCACTTCGGCGACCACGAGGGCGCGATGATGATGGTCATCAACCCCGACACCTGCATCGACTGCGGCGCGTGCCTGCCGGAGTGTCCGATCAACGCGATCGTGGACGCCGAGGACCAGGCGCCCGACTGGGCCGAGTACAACAAGGCCGCGGCCGAGATGTGGCCGAACGCCTCGACCGACCGCGACGGCTGGGAGCTGCGCGATCCGTCGGACCCCCCGCACAACCCCGACAACGCCGCCTGAGGCATACGCGCCGGGCGGCGCGGACTGCAAAGGCCCACGGGACAGCCGTCCCGTGGGCCTTCGTTGCATCGGGGTCGCGGCGCCTCGGCGGCGCCGGTCATCGCCGAGAGCGGTTGCGAGGAACCAATCCGGGCGCCGCGCGTCTCTGTGTGTGGAGGAACCCATGAACCGTCGCCGTCTCGCCGCACTCGCGGCCACCCTGCTGCTCGTCATCGCCCCCCTCGCCCGCGCGGAGGAGGCAACCGTGGTCGCGTCGCGAATCGCTGCCGTGACCGTCTACGAGGATCGCGCCCTCGTCACCCGCACGTCGGCGCTCGAGCTCGGCGCCGGCACGTCGCGCATTGTGCTCGAGCACCTGCCGGCCGGGCTCGACGGCCCGTCGCTGCGCGCCCGCGCGCAGGGCGCCCAAGTGCTCGGCGTCGAGATCGAGGCGGTGTTCCTCGAACGAGAGAACAGTGAGGCGCTGCGTCGCGCCCAGGACGCGCTGCAGGACGCGCGGCGCGCAGCGCGCGACGCCGAGAGGGACAACGCCGACGCCTTGAATCGTTGGGAGGTACTGCGCTCGATCAGCGCGAAGTCTGCCGACGGCGCCTCGCGGGAGCTCGGACGGGGCGGGGGTCCCGACGTCAAGGCGCTGGAGAAGCTGCTCGACTTCATCGAAGAGCGTTCCGTGAACGCCCGGCGTGACGTCGCTCGGAGCGAGTCGGCGCTCGCCGCCGCCGAGCGGGCGGTGGAGACGGCCACGCACCGCGTCGGCGAGTTGCAGGGCGCCGGCGCCCGGGAAGAGCGGCGCGCCGTCGTCACGCTGCGCACCGCAACCGAGGGCGAGACGACGCTGGAGGTGTCGTACCTGATCCACGGCGCGAGCTGGCGCCCGGTCTACGCCCTGCGCGTCGCCGCGGACTTCCGGACCGCGCTCCTCGAACTCGGCGCCGAGGTGCAGCAGAGGACCGGCGAGGACTGGAGCGACGTGCAGCTCGAGCTGACGACGGCACGGCCCGCCGCGGGCGCGGCGCCGCCGGAGCCGACGCCGTGGCGCATCGATCTGCCGCGGGCGCTCGCGCAGCGCGGCGTGGTCGCCGGCGAGGCGCGGGCGCCTCGCGCCGCGGCGTCGCTCGACGACGCGCCGGCGGCGGACGCCAAGAGGCTTGAGATGATCGTCAACCGCAGCGGTCTCGTCGTCGCCTTCGGCGCCCATCGCGCCGAGACGGTGAAGTCGGGGGCGCGCCCGGCCCGCGTGAGCCTCGGGCAGTTCGAGCTCGAGCCCGAGGTCGTCTGGACGGTCTTCCCGCGCGCGACGTCCGACGTCTTCGCGCAGGCCGAGTTCACGAACACGACAGGCTCCGCGCTGCCCGCGGGCGAGGCGCGCGTGTTCGTCGGCCCCGACTACGTCGGCCCGCTGACCCTCGCGGACTGGGGCCTGGACGAGGAGGTGCGCGTGGGCCTCGGCGTCGATCGCCAGGTCGTCGCCGAGCGCGAGGAACTCGAGCGCGGCCGCGAGACGGAGGGCCTGTTCTCGAAGGACACCGTGCACACGCGCCGCTACCGCATCACGGTCAAGAACCACCGCGCGCGCAAGATCACCGCGCGCATCATCGACCAGATCCCGGTGAGCGGCGACGAGGACCTCGAGGTGGAGCTCACCGAGTCCAGCCTGGCGCAGGCCAAGCTGCCGCAACGGGACGCCGAGAACAACGCCGCCCGCGGCGTGCTCGAGTGGCGACAGAACGTCACCGCCGGCGGCACGCTCGACCTGCGTTTCGCCTTCGAGGTCCGCCACCCCAAGGACCAGCCCGTCAGCGGACTGGACTGACCTGCTAGCAGCCTGTCGGAGTCGTCGAGGCTGAAAGTCAATTAGTTCACCCCGGTCTTGGCGCGCGGCGGGCAGGATGCGCGGCGGAGGATGCCATGCTCGAGACCTTCCCGAACCCCGCGCCCGGCCGCGACTACGAGATCGAGATCGTGCAGCCCGAGTTCACCTCGGTGTGCCCCAAGACCGGGCACCCCGACTTCGGGACGATCCGCGTCCTCTACGTGCCCGGCGGGCTCTGCGTCGAGCTCAAGAGCTTCAAGCTGTGGCTACAGACGTACCGCGACAAGGGCATCTTCTACGAGGCGGTGACCAACGAGATCCTGGACACGCTCGTCGCCGCGCTGGCGCCCCGCCGCATGACCGTCTGTGGCGAGTTCTCGGCGCGCGGCGGCGTGACGACGACCGTGCGCTGCACCCACGAGGCGAGCGCGTAGGCGCGCCGGGCGTCCCGTGCGCAGCCGCCTCGCCCCCAGCCCCACCGGCGCCCTGCACGTCGGCAACGCCCGCACGTTCCTCCTGAACTGGCTCCACGTGCGCGCTGCGGGCGGCACGCTGCTCCTGCGCATCGACGACCTCGACGGTCCGCGCGTCAAGCCGGGCGGCGTGGAGGCGGGGCTGCGGGACCTGCGCTGGCTCGGCCTGGACTGGGACGAGGGCGAGGGCGTGCTCGTTCAGAGCGAGCGCGCGCGCGACTACGACGAGGTAGCGGACCGCCTGCTGCGAGCGGGGCTCGCGTTCCCCTGCGTCTGCACGCGCCGCGAGATCGAGGAGGCCGCGAGCGCGCCGCACGGACCGGGCACCGGCGCCTATCCGGGCACCTGCGACGGCCGCTTCGCGTCGCCCGCGGAGGCCGCGCAGCGGGGCGGCCGGCCGGCGGCGCTGCGCTTCCGGCCGCCGCCCGGCGCGGTGGAGTTCCGCGACCTCCTGCGCGGCCCACAGAGCTTCGACGTGGCACGCGAGACCGGGCCGTTCCCGATCCGCGGCGCGGGCGGCACGACCGCGTACCAGCTCGCGACCGTCGTGGACGACGCCGCGAGCGGCGTGGACCTCGTGATCCGCGGCGACGACCTGCTGCCGAGCACGGCGCGCCAGATTCTCCTGCAACGCGCCCTCGGGCTGCGGACGCCGCAGTACCTGCACCTGCCGCTCGTGCTCGGCGAGGACGGCCGGCGGCTCGCCAAGCGCCACGGCGACACGCGCCTCGGGACACTGCGCGACGAGGGCGTCTCGGCCGCGCGCCTCGTGGGCTTCCTCGCCTGGACCGCGGGACTCGCCGCGCGAGGCGAGGAGATCGCCGCGCGCGATCTCATTCCGCGCTACGACGCCGAGCGCCTCGGCAGCGATCCGATCGTGTTCCGTGCGGACGCTCTTCTCCGTGACCCCGGCGCGGGCTAGGATGAGGGCGCCTTCGGGTACACATGGACGACATCCTCGGAAACAGTCTCGGGCCGGCGGGGACGCCGGCGCTCGCGATCGTGCTCGCACAGAACGCGGTGGACGGCACATCCGCCTCGCTCGTTCCCGTGCTCGTGGCCGCGCTGTTCATGCTGCTCGCATCGGCGGCGGCGTCCATGACCGAGGCGGCGTTCCTGTCGCTGTCGATGGCCCGCGCCCATACCCTCGCCGACGGTGACCACCGCCTCGATCGCCTGGCCGGCAAGATGCGGCTGGAGTTCGCGCGGCCCCTCGCCACGATCGTGGTGGTCAACAACATCGCGAACATCGCCGGCTCCGGCCTCACGGGCATGTTCTTCAAGGAGTGGGTGGAGGCGACCTACTCGCACGAGACGGCCATCGTCTCGGGCGTCTTCTTCGCGGTGCTGACGCTGATCGTCATCCTCTGGGGCGAGATCGTCCCCAAGACCATCGGCGAGAGCCACAACGTAGCCGTCTGCCGCCTCACCGCGCCGGCGGTGCGCTTCCTGCAGACCGTGCTGGCCCCGGTGATCTGGCTCGTGGCGCTCACGCAGAAGCCGTTCCTGCGCGCCGGCGCACGACATGTCACGTCCGAGGAGGAGATCGCGCGCCTCACCGATCTCGGCGCCGAGCAGGGCGCCATCGAGGAAGACGAGGGCGAGATGATCCAGCGTATCTTCCGCCTGAACGACATCACCGCCTAGGACGTGATGACGCCGCGCGTCGAGATGGTCACGTTCCAGGCCGACCAGACCCTCGAGGACATCGCCGAGGAGCTGGGCGATGCCACGCGCTCGCGCATCCCGCTCTACCGCGAGAGCCGCGACGAGATCGTCGCCGTGCTCGACCGCGCCGACGCGCTCCTGGCGCTGGCCAGGGACGAGCACGGACTCGCGCTCACGGACGCCGCGATCTCCTTCATGCCCTTCTTCATCCCCGAGACCATGCCCGCGGACGACATCATGGTGTCGCTGCAGCGCCGCACCGAGCCGCTGGCCATCGTCGTCGGCGAGTACGGCGAGACCGTGGGCCTCGTGACGCTCGAGGATGTGGTCGAGGAGATCGTCGGCGAGATCGTGGACGAGGAGGATCTCGACAACGACGAGGACTTGCAGCGCGTCGCCGACGACGAGGTGCTCTGCGACGCGCGCATCGAGGTCAACGACGTCAACGAGGCGCTCGAGACGTCGATCCCGAACCACCGCACGATCGCCGGCCTCCTACTCGACGAGATGGAGCGCATCCCGCGCCGCGGCGAGACGCTGCGGGCGTTCGGCGCCGAGTTCACGGTCGTCGCCGCGTCCGAGAAGGCCATTCTGAAGGTCCGCGTGCGGCGCCTGGGCGCGGACGAGGGACTCACGGACGAGGCCGAGGCGGCCGAGGACGCCGCCGCCTGAGAGCGGCGCGGGCGGCGCGCTCGCAGCGGTCGAGCGGAGGGAACGGCAGGCGCCTCGTCCGCAGCCACGTTCCGAGGCTGGGACCGCTGCCCGGAAGGGGGAAGGCTTGGGCCGCGCGCGGCCGCCGGGCTACTCTCGGGGGCTCGCCCGGCTCCGCGGCCGTCGGTCCGTGATCGATGGCGCCGCCAGGGGCATGATCGGAGGTCTTCCCCGCATGGCTGACAGCGCCCTCTTCGCAGAAACGCCCGGCGAACTGCCCGTGCTGCGCGTGCTGCCCACCGAGGGCAACGATCACTCCGGCGTCAGCCACGACATCCCCGAGGACGACCTCCTGCGCATGCACCGCGTGATGACGCTCACGCGCGCCCTCGACGAGCGCGGCATGCGCTACCAGCGCCAAGGCCGCCTGGGCTTCTACCTGCCCTCGACCGGCGAGGAGGCACTGCAGATCGGCAGCGCCTACTGTTTCGAGGCCGAGGACTGGATGTTCCCGCACTACCGCGTGCCCGGCGTGGCGCTGTGGCGCGGGGCCGATCTGGACCAGATGGTCGCCAACTGCTTCGGCAATCGCGACGACAACGGCAAGGGCCGCCAGATGCCCGTGCACTACACGATGAGCGAGATCAACTGGGTCTCGATCTCGTCGCCGCTCGGCACGCAGATCGTGCAGGCCACGGGCGCCGCACGCGCCATGCAGATCCGCGGCGAGAAGCGCATCGCCGTGACCTACTTCGGCGACGGCTCGAGCTCCACCAACGACGCCCACACCGGCCTCAACTTCGCGGGAGTCTGGAAGGCGCCGGCGCTCTTCATCTGCAACAACAACGGCTGGGCCATCTCGACGCCGCTCGCGCAGCAGTGCGCGGCGCGTTCGCTCGCCGACAAGGCCGTCGGCTACGGCATGCCGGCGCTGCGCGTCGATGGCAACGACGTACTCGCCATGGTGCAGGCGATCCGCGAGGCCGTGGACCACGTGCGCTCGGGCGAGGGCCCGATGTTCGTCGAGGCCATGACCTACCGCATCGCCCCCCACAGCTCGTCGGACGACCCGACGATCTACCAGCCCGGCGCCGAACGCGAAGAGTGGCAGCAGCGCGACCCGATCGCGCGCTTCCGGCGCTACCTCGTCGCCGCGGGCGTCATGACCGAGGACGAGACGCAGCAGATCCACGAGGAGTGCGCGGAAGTCGTGCTGGCCTCGTTCAAGCGCAACGAGAACGTCGAGAAGCCGACGCTGGAATCGCTCTTCGACGACGTCTACGAGGACCTGCCGCCCGCGCTGCGTGAGCAGCAGGAGTACCTGGTCGCCGTCGAGGGCGGCAAGGTGCGCGACGACGACAGCGGAGCCGAATTCCCCCTCTGAACCGCCCCCCTATGAACCGATTCGCGCCGGCCCGATCCGTCGGGCAGGCACCCGCAGTTCGCGCCGGACACGTCCGGCGGACCCTCCGGAGACCAGGACACAACGATGGCGCAGATGACCGTTCTGCAGGCCGTGAACGCGGCGCTGCACCAGGAGATGGAGCGTGACCCGAACGTGGTCGTGCTCGGCGAGGACATCGCCACGCTGGGCGGCGTCTTCCGCGCCACCGAGGGCCTGCTCGACAAGTTCGGCGACCTGCGCGTGATGAACACGCCCCTCGCCGAGAGCGGCATCATCGGCACCGCCGTCGGCATGGCGCTCTACGGCATGCGGCCGGTGGCCGAGATCCAGTTCCTCGACTTCATCTACCCCGGCTTCGACCAGATCGTCTCCGAGGCGGCCAAGATGCGCTACCGCTCCGGCGGCCAGTTCACGTGCCCCATGGTGATCCGCAGCCCCTACGGCGGCGGCATCCGCGGCGGCCACTACCACAGCCAGTCGAGCGAGGCGTACTTCGCGCACACGGCCGGCCTGACGGTCGTCATTCCCTCGACGCCCTACGACACCAAGGGCCTGCTGCTGTCGTCCATCCGCAGCGGCGACCCCGTCATGTTCCTCGAGCCCAAGGCCATTTACCGATCGGTCAAGGGAGAGGTCCCGGACGAGGACTACGTCGTCCCCATCGGCAAGGCGCGCCTCGCCCGCGAGGGGAGCGACGTCACGCTCGTCGCCTGGGGCGCCATGGTCCACGTGGCGAGCCGCGCCGCGAAGGCCGCCTCCGAGAAGGGCATCGACGTCGAGGTCATCGACCTGCGCACCATCGTCCCGTGGGACCGCGAGGCGGTGCTCGAGTCGGTGCGCAAGACCGGCCGTGTCGTGATCCTGCACGAGGCCCCGCGCACGGGCGGCTTCGGCGGCGAGATCGCCGCGACGATCGCCGAGCGTGCCATCGACTCGCTGCGCGCGCCGATCCTGCGCGTCACGGGGTTCGACACGCCGTTCCCCTACACCCTCGAGCACGTGTACATGCCGGACCCCAAGCGCACGCTCGCCGCCATTGAACGATCGTTCCACTACGCATGACAGGCGCACCACAGGCCACCCGTACCAGAACAGCAACCGCACCGGAGATCACGCAGTGAGTCTTTTCGAGTTCCCGCTGCCCGACATCGGCGAAGGCGTCGCCGAGGGCGAGGTCGTCGAGTGGAAGGTGAAGGCCGGCGATGTCGTCGCGGAGGACGACATCCTCTGCGAGGTCATGACCGACAAGGCCACGGTCGAGATCCCCAGCCCGCTCCCCGGCACGGTGAAGGAGATCCGCGCCGAGGAGGGCGCCGTCACCCCGGTGGGCGCCATCCTGCTCACCATCGAGCCGGCCGAGGGCGCGCACATCCCGACCGTCGCGCAGCACGGCGACCACGCGGACGCTCCCGCGCCCGCGGAGGAGCCCGCCGCCGCCGCCGCCGCCACCACGGGCGACGCCGTCGCGGACGCCGGGGCGCTCGCCGCCCTCGAGACGCAGCGCCCCGAGGGGCAGCGCGCTCTCGCGACGCCGTACACGCGCAAGCTGGCACGCGAGGCCGGCGTGGACATCGAGCGCATCGCGGGCAGCGGCGAGGCCGGACGCGTGACGCCCGCCGACGTCGAGGCCTACGCGGCCGCGGCAGCGGGCGGGCCCGCCCCCACGGCAGCACCCGCCCCCGTCAGCATCCAGGCGGTCGCACGCGGGCCGGGCGAACTCGAGACCCGTATCCCCATCCGCGGTCTGCGCAAGAAGATCAGCGAGAAGATGCACGCCTCGAAGGCCACGGCCGCGCACTTCACGTACGTGGACGAGATCGACGTCACCGACTTGGTGAAGCTGCGCCGCGAGCTCAAGACCGAGGTCGCCGAGCTGGGCGTCAAGCTGACCTACCTGCCGTTCATCATGAAGGCCGTGATCGCCGCGCTGCGACGCTTCCCGACGCTGAACGGGCTGACCGACGACGCGCGCCAGGAGTTCGTCGTCAAGCACTACTTCAACCTCGGCGTCGCCGTGGACACCGACAACGGGCTCATCGTCCCCGTCGTCAAGAACGTGGACCAGCTCTCGATGCTGGACATCGCCCGCGAGGTGACGCGCGTCGCGACGGACGCCCGCAACGGCAGGTCCAAGCTCGAGGACCTGCAGGACGGCACGTTCACGATCACCAACGCCGGCAACATCGGCGGGCTGTTCGCGACCCCCATCATCAACTACCCGGAGGCGGCGATCCTGGGCGTGCACGCCATCAAGCAGAAGCCGTGGGTGGTGGACGGCGAAATCGTGATCCGCGACATCATGTACCTCTCGATCTCGATCGATCACCGCATGAACGACGGCGCGACGGGCGCGTACTTCATGAACCACGTCGTGGCGCTCCTGCAGGATCCGCGGCGCCTGATGCTGGAGCTCTGATCCGTGGCGAACGCGAAACGCAGATCCGCGAAGAACGCGGGCCGGACCGCGAGCACGCCGCTCCTGTTCCGTGACGCCGAGGCGCCGCCGGAGAGCGTGTGCGGCGTGACGGCGGAGCCGGACGGCGACGGGGCGGCGTGCGCGCTCCCCGCGGACCTCGGGCTCTTCCGCGTGCTTCGCGACGACGGCAGCGCCGACCCGGCGCACGACCCCGGCCTCTCGGACGAGGACGTCGTGCGCCTGCACGAGCAGATGCTGCTCATCCGCAACCTCGACACCCGCTGCCTGCGGCTGCAGCGCCAGGGGCGCATCGCGTTCTACGGCACGTCCACCGGCCAGGAAGCCGCGACGGTGGGCTCGGCGTGGTGCATCGACGGCGACGACTGGCTCTTCCCGGCGCTGCGTGAGGGCGGCGCGGCGCTGCTGCGCGGCATGTCCGTCTCGCGCTACGTCGCGCAGCTCATGGGCAACGGCCACGACGAGCAGAAGGGCCACCAGCAGCCCATGCACTTCAGCTATCGCGCCGGCAACCACGTGTCACTGTCGTCGCCGATCGCGACGCAGGTGCCGCAGGCCGTCGGCGCGGCGCGCGCGGCGCAGGTGCGCGGCGACGGCCGTGTGGTCCTCGCCTACATGGGCGACGGCGCGACGAGCGAGCACGACTTCCACGTCGCGCTGACGTTCGCGGGCGTGTGGAAGTGCCCGGTGGTGCTCGTCTGCCAGAACAACCACTGGGCGATCTCGGTGCCGCTCTCGCAGCAGACGGCCTCCGAGACCATCGCCGTCAAGGCCCGCGGCTACGGCATCCCCGGCGTGCGCGTGGACGGCAACGACCTGCTCGCCGTCGTCGCCGCGACGCGCGAGGCCGTGCGGCGCGCCCGCGCCGGCGAGGGCCCGACGTTCCTGGAACTCGTCACCTACCGCCGCCAGGGCCACTCGTCGTCCGACGACCCCACGGTCTACCGCGATCCCGCCGAGGTCGAGCCGTGGGAGAAGAAGGATCCCATCGCGCGCATGCGCCGCCACCTCGAGCTGCGCGGCCTCTGGGACGACGCCCACGAGGCGGCGACGCAGGAGGCGCAGAACGAGCTGATCTCGAAGGAGATCCGGCAGGCCGAGAAGGCCGCCCCGCCGCCGCTCGAAACCCTCATCGCCTACGTCCACGCCGAGCCGCTCGCCGCGCTGGACGAACAGCTCGACGAGGTCCGCCCCTTCTTCGAAGAGGGCAAGACCGCCGAGGGCGCCTTCCCTCTGTAGGTGTAGGTCACGGGCTTTGCTGCGCAGAGCCTCCGCAAGGCCCGCGCCCTACTCGTTCGTGGCGTGTGCTCGGTCGTGAGAGGCCACGACGACCAGACTGCTCTCGCCCCCGTGGACGAGGCGGCAGGCCCGAGCCTGGTCGGAAGCGGGGGATCGAAGAACCGACGTTGGCGTGGCAGTTCGCGGAGCCTGAGAAGTGGAGTGCGGCAACCGCCGCATTGAGCCAGGTACCGGATGCCCGCGTGGCGGAAACGCGCTCCCGGTGCCGGCCAGGGGCCGTGACCGCCGCGCACCGCCGGCCGGGCGGCAGCCTCTCTCCCCCGCGATCCGTGCGGTGATCGCCGCCTCCGCCGTAGCATGCCGGACCCTTCCGGCCGCCCGGCCGGATGTGCGCCACCCCGCGATCCCCCGAACGGAGCAGACACCATGAAGAAGGCCGACGTCGTCATCATCGGAGCCGGGCCCGGCGGATACGTGGCCGCCATTCGCGCTGCGCAGCACGGCAAGAGCGTCATCTGCGTCGAGCGCGACCAGCTCGGCGGCGTCTGCCTGAACGTCGGCTGCATCCCGTCGAAGGCGATGATCAACGCGGGCAAGGCCGTCGAGAAGACGCAGAAGCAGCTCCCCACGATGGGCATCAAGGTCGGCGACGTCTCGATCGACATGCCGAAGCTGGTCGCGTGGAAGCAGAAGGTCGTCGAGCGCCTGACGGGCGGCGTCGGCTTCCTCTTCAAGCACCACAAGATCGAGCACGTGGCCGGCGACGCGCGCTTCCTCGCGCCGAACAGGATCCACGTGGACCTGATCGACGGCAGCACGGAGGAGATCGAAGCGGGCGACGTGATCATCGCCACCGGCTCGCGCCCCATCGAGCTGAAGCCGTTCCCGGTGGACGGCACGTACGTCAAGGGCTCGACGGAGGCCCTCGCGCTGGACCGCGTGCCGAAGAAGGTGCTGGTCATCGGCGGCGGCTACATCGGTCTCGAGATCGGCACGTTCCTGCGCAACCTGGGCGCCGAGATCGTGGTCGTCGAGGCCACCGACTCGCTGCTGCCGGGCCAGGACCCCGAGCTCGTCAAGGTGGTCGCGCGGTCGCTCAAGAAGAAGAAGGTCAAGACGTACCTGTCGTCGTTCGCCGAGAGCTACGAGAAGACCGAGGACGGCGTGGTCGTCACGCTGAAGACCAAGAAGGGCCACGAGACGGTCGAGGCCGACTGGATCCTCAGCACGGTCGGCCGCCGCCCGAACTTCGAGAACATCGGCCTCGAGGAGATCGGCGTCGCAGTGGACGAGCACGGCTTCATCGTCGTGGACGAGCAGCGCAGGACGACGGTGGACCACGTCTACGCCATCGGCGACGTGGCCGGCCAGCCGATGCTCGCGCACAAGGCCAGCCGCGAGGGCTGCGTCGCGGCCGAGGTCATCGCCGGGCTGCCGAGCGCGTGTGACTACCGCGTCGTCCCGGCCGTCATCTTCACCGAGCCCGAGATCGCGTCCGTGGGCATGACGGAGGAGCAGGCGAAGGCCGCCGGTTACGAGGTCACGGTCGGCAAGAGCCCCTTCAGCGCCAACGGCCGCGCGCTGTCGCTCGGTGAGCCGGAGGGCTTCGCCAAGATCGTCGTGGACAAGAAGACCGACGTCGTGCTCGGCGTCCACATCGTCGGCCCCGACGCGACGGAACTGATCGCCGAGGGCACGCTGGCCATCGAGATGGGCGCGCGCGTCGAGGACATCGCAGCCACCATCCCCGCCCACCCGACGCTGCCCGAGGCCGTGATGGAGGCCGCCGAGGCGGTGCACGGCATCCAGATCCACAGCGTGTGAGAGCGATCTGAGCGTGGAGGGTGCGCGCGGGCGCCTCGACCGCGAAGCCGCCCGCAGCCCGCCGCGCGCCTACTTCTTCGCGGCGGCCTCGGGCTCCGCGTCGGCGTCGGGCTCGGCGTCGGGCTCGTCCTCCATCGGGACCTTGACCTTGCGCACCATGAACTCGTCGCCCTTGCGCTTGGCCTCGGCGTCGGCGGCGGCGCGATCCCTGTAGGCGTAGTGCGAAACCGGCGCGAGCCCCGGCTTGCCGACGCCCCAGATGATCTTCATGCGCTGCGGCGTCTTGGTGGCGCGCGTCGTGCGCTTGGCGACCTTCTTGACCGTCTTCTTGGTGACCTTCTTGGTCGTCTTCTTGGCGGTCTTCTTCACCGTCTTCTTCGCGGCCTTCTTCGCGGCCTTCTTGGCCATCTTCTCCTTGGCCGTCGCATCGGCCTCCGCCGCTGCGCGGGCGATTCGATTGGAATTCGAGCTACGTCGCGGCATGCAGTCCTCCCGGCCTTGTGCGACCGACTCTAGCCCGTGCCTCGCGCAGGGCCGCGCGAAACGTGGAGAGGCCGCGATTCGCCTGCGGCCGCCGCCGTGCAGAACTGCCGCACGGGCAGAGGCAAGGTGCGGACACGGGCGCCCGCGGTCCTGTACCCTCGGGCCCGCGTCGGCGGCGCCGGCGCCAGCGGAGGCGGCGGGGTCACCCGCCGGTGCGTCATGACCTCGACGAGTTCGCGCTGCGGTTCCCGGACCTGGATCTGACGAAGACCCGTCCCGCCCTGTTCCGACTCAACGGGGTCGGCTTCGGTCTCTACGGACGGCGTGCCACAGACCGCGAGACGGGCACGTACGTCAAGTCACACTGCTTCTGCTTCCTGTGGGTCCCGCTCCTCCCGATCGGCTCGTACCGCGTCGCGGACGCGGACCGTGGCTGGTACATCCTCGGCAGGCAGCCGACGAACACGGCGGAGCGGCTCGTGCGCGGCGCTGTCGCCGTGGGCGTGCTCGTGGCGTTGTCGGCCCTCGCGTGGACAGGTTTCACGTCTACGGACTCGTACCGGGACAGGGAGACATGGGCGCGCGCTGAGGAGGCGATCGACGCCGGACGCCTGGTTCCCGCCGCGCGGGCGCTCCAGCGCATCGCGCGGGACAATCCGAGACTGCGGGCCGACGCGTCGGGGCAACGGGCGATGGTTGATGAGTGGCTCGGCAAGCGCGAGGAGTGCCGCGGCTACCTCGACGCGGCGCTGGCTGCGAGCGACGACCCGTTCACGACCAGCATGGAGGTCGGCGGCGTGCTCAGCGCGCTGGGCGAGACGGACGGCGCGCGCCGGCACTGGGAGCAGGCCTACGAGAGCGCGCTCGCGCTCTACGACCGCGCCCAGGAGTCGGCAGCCACTCTGAACAACAGCGCGCTCGCGGCCCAGGACCTCGCCACGCTCACGGGCGACCTGCCGGCTCTCGAGGATGCCGCCGCACGCATGCGCAAAGCCGTCGCGGCGATGCCCACCGACGTCATCGTCATGCAGAACGCCGCGGGCGCCTTGCTCACGCTGGCGGGCGCGCGCGTACTCGGCGACGTGAGCGACCTCACGCCGGGCACGGACGTACTGTGGGCGACCATGTACGACGAGGCCGACGGACGCGACGTGATCGCGCGGCGGCTCGCGACGCTGCCCGAGACGGCGGAGGCCGTGCGCATCCTCGAGCGCTGCTCGGCCCTCGCCGCACTGCCGCCCGACGCCGACGCGCGGACGCGCATCGCGCTGCACGAGCGGATGCTCGCGGCCGATGCCACCTACGCCGCCGAGAGCAGCCATCACGCAGCACGGGTGGGTCCCAAGCTCCTGATCGCCGAGGCGCTGCACCGCGACGCCGCGCTGCGCGAGCGCGTGCGGGGGATGGACGAATTCGCGCGGCTCCTCGAGTTCCTCGAGGAGAGTGCGCGCAAGTTCCCGGACGAGTTGGGTCCCACGTCGTGGGCGCTGCTGCGCTTCGGGACGCCGCAGCAGGCGCGGATCGCCCGCGAGTCACGGCCGGACGACGTCGATGCGATGGCGACCACAATCCTGTCCGCCTGCTCGCCGTTCGCCGCGGGCAGCGCGCTGCGGCAGGCGTGGATGCACCGCGCCGCGGGTGACGTACGCGACACCGCGGACGGCGGATGGTCGGGCGCGGCCGGTGCCAACCAGTACTCGCTCCCGGTGCTCGCGGGAGCGTTCCGCGGCGTCACTACGATCGGCGAGGTCTCACGCTCGGGTTACCAGTTCCGCATGTTCCTCCCCGGAGCGGCGGGCGTCGGCGTGACGGAGACCAACGTGGCGAACGTGTTCCTCGTGGATGTGGACAACGACCTGTGCGAGACGACGTGGTGCACCTACGCCTGGCCCTCGAGCCACGGCACGAGCGGCAACCGGACGTTCTTCGTGAACCAGATGGGGGACATCACGGGAACCGACGACCGGCTCTACTCCGGCGGCGACGCGATCAGCGAAGAACAGGCCGGCACGGCGTTCGAGCCGCCCGGCGCGCTCACGTCGATCACCGGGCGCCCCGCGATCGGAACGGTGGGCCGCGAGCACGGCAACGTCTGGACGCGCGTGAACTGAGAACAGCGCGGCGCACCCACGTATCATCGGCGCATGTCACGATCCCTCGGCACGCGATGCGGCGCCGCGCTCGCCCTGCTCGCGTCGGCGCGCTGGCGGTGCGCCCCGGACGTGGCGCCGCAACGGCTGTCACGACGTGGACGGAAGGCGCGGCGCCGGGCAGGAGACTCGTCGTCGAGTGGGTGTTCGCGAACGCCTTCCCGCGCGGCGATCCACGCGCCAAGATCGACGGCTACTACGCATGGCGCGCCATGGCGCGTGGCCGCCTCACGGTCGGAAAGCTGTTCGGGTGGATCACCGGCCGCGAACTGCCGCCGCCGCCACTGCGCGACGAACCGTTCGACGTGGACCCCGGACGCTCGCGCGCTCCCGTCACGCCTCGATAGACGCGGCGCTTGCGCGAGCGGGGCGGTTAGGGCCCGCGCAGGAATAACTTCTGGATTCAGTCGGCTGCGACGACGCGGGGCGGCGTTGCCTCTCCTCCCCGACTCGGCTCCGCAATGAGTCGCGTCGTCGAGGCGCCTTGCCCCGCGCCGCCCCCGCTCGCCCTCGGTCCTACGAACTTATCCCTGCGCGGGCCCTTATCCTCGGAGGATCGCATGACGGAGACCACGCCGCCCGCACCGGCCCCGGACGAAGGGAAGACGTCCGCGGCCCCGCCGCCCCCTCCGCGCTCGGTGCTGCGCACGCTGCTCGGCGCGCTGCTGATCGTCATCCTGCTCGCCGCGGCGTTCTTCGGTGGCGCGCTCGTCACCGCCGCGTGGGGCGTGTTCGACGCCTTCCGCGACGTCGGGGAGACGACGACCGTGCGCGCGCGGCCCGGCGTCGTGCTGGCGATCAGGGAGCTGTCGCGTCTCGAGACCACGACGTTCCACATGGAGCGCGTCATCGACCTCAGCGAGGAACAGCAGCGCTTCTGGGGGCTGCTCGAGACGAAGGACAACATCCTGCTCGTCGCCGCGGCGAACGTCACCGCCGGCGTGGATCTCTCGAAACTGCGCGAGGAGGACGTGCGCGCCGACCCGGCTGCGCGCACGGTCGAGCTCACACTGCCCTCGCCCGAGGTCCTGAACACGACGCTCGACAACGCGCGCACGTACGTCCACACGCGCGACACCGACGTCCTGGCCGTGCGCAAGGACGACCTGGAGTCGCGCGCCAGGCAGGAAGCCGAGGCGTCCCTGCGCGACGCCGCCCTGGACGCGGGCCTTCTGGACCGCGCGCGCACCGGCGCCGAGCGCGCGATCGAGGCGCTGCTGCGATCGGCGGGCTACGAGACGATCGAGATCCGCTGGCGGTAGCCCGCACGCGGCCTCTGCGACATACAGTGCCTCGACATACAGTGCCTGGCTCAATTCGGCGATTCTGACGCGTCACCTACAACCAGGCTCCGGGGACGGGGGCCGCGGCTTCTGAGCCTCGATCTCGGAGGGGCTCCCAGGCTCGCAAGCCCTGCGCAAAGTGGAGCGCGACAACCGCCGAATTGAGCCCGATACCGTATGACGATACCGTATGACGGCCGCCGCGCATCGGTCTTGCGGAGTCGGCGTCATCCCGATCCGATGTGTTGCCCGCGCATCGCTTCCGTTCGATCAGCGAGCCCGCCTAGCGACGGAGATCCAGGCCCGTACGGCCGTGGCCTCATGCAAGGGGCGTTCAGTGGTTGAGCCGCCCTGCCTTCGGGTAGTTCGCTCTGCGACAATGCGGAGACGTCCGTCCTCGACCTCCCATTCCGACAGCACCACCCACGATCGGCGAGGCAAGCCGATGAGCGGGTCGGACTCGACGCGCGTCACGCGGAATCGATCCCCCAGATCTGGCAAGTCTGCGACCACATAGCGCGTGGACTCGATGAAGCCGTTATCTGCGACCTTCTCCGTCGGCCCAGAGTCCTCCAGTTCAGCGATCGAGAAGACCACCGCGACTTCCGACCGCCCGAGCATCTCCTTGGGGAGGGCGTAACCGCGCCACGCTTCCAGTTCCTCAACCTGCTGGGACAACCGTGACAACCGTGACAACCGTTGGTCAAACCGATCGAGCCGATCCTCGAGCCGTCGATCTCGTCGACCGCGCGACACGATGGGTCGCTCCCTTGGAGGACT
>JAJRVY010000032.1 GCA_024277065.1 Planctomycetota bacterium | reverse complement strand
TCGAGCTGCTCGCGGCCATTGCCATCTTCGGCTTGATGGCCTCGACGGTGCTGGTCAACCTCGACGACTCGACGGACAAGGCGCTGGCCTCGGTGCGGGCGCGGGAACTGCGGGTGCTGGCAGAGCGCAAGCTCGGCGAGATCGCGATCTTCGAACGCGAATTCGACGACATCTTCGACAACGAGACCTTCGGCAGGGACTACGGCGAGCAGTGGGAAGGCTGGCAGTGGAGCCTCTTCATTCGCGACGTCGTCATCTTCGGCGAGACGAACGACGAAGCGGCGGAGTACCTGTTCGGCGCACCGGACGAGAGAGACGACAGCGCGGCCGGCGACACGCAGGATCAGGAGCAGCAGGGCGAGACGCAGTTCCTGCGCGAGCTCACGTTGACCGTGCGCGCGCCGCGCGGCGGCGATTCCGGAGGCAGTGACGACTCGGTCACGATCGTCACGTTCCTGCCGCGGGTGCCCCAGGGCCCGACGGCGCCCGGCGGCGGTCAGCCCGCGGGCGGCAACTGATGCGCAGGCGGGTGCAGCGGCGGGCGGACGGCCTGACGGTGCTGGAGGTCCTGCTCGCCGCGACACTCCTGCTGATCTTCCTCGGATCGCTCTTCGGACTCGTCTGGGCGACGGCCGACTTCCGGGATCGCATCGAGCGCACGTCCGCGCCCTACGCCATCGGACCGCCGGTCCTCGACCTCATCGCCGAGGACCTGCGCCACGCCCTGCTCGAACCCTACGAGGACTTCGACGCCTTCAAGGCCGAGGGCGACACGATGGGCGGCGCCGACACCACGAAGGTGGACTTCGTCACGGCGGTGGCGTCACGGAGCAAGGTCGAGGTCGATCGCGAGTGGGTGCGTTCGGCGATCTGCGAGGTCGGCTATCGCCTGCGCCGCAGCGAGACGGCGGACGGGCTCTTCGCGCTCTACCGTCGCGAGGACTTCGGCGTCGATGACAAGCCGCTCGAGGGCGGCAAGTTCTACAAGCTCTGCGACCGGGTGACGCAGTTCCGTATCGACTTCTTCGCCGAGGACCCCGGCTCGCCGGACTCCGACGAGGCGGAGGGGGAACTCGACTGGGACGCCGAGACCGAGAAGTCGCTGCCCTGGGGCTGCCGCGTCACGCTGTCGATCATGCCCCCCGTCGAACTGAACGACCGCGGTGACCCCATCGCCGACGTCGATCCGCTCGAGTTCGTGCGCTACGTGACGTTCGTGCAGCGCTTCGACGCCGACACGTCCGGCGGCAGCGGCGGTCCGGGCAACAACAACCCCGGCAGCGGACGCTGACACGCGGCGCCCCCTGCGCCGCGGACGCTCCGGGTGCGCGTCTACGCGTCGCGGACGGGGATCGGCGGCAGCACGGCCTCGATCGTCCGCACCAGTTCCGCGCCGGACTCGTGCAGGCGCAGCACGAGGGGGCTCGCGGCATCGGCGAGGATCGTCAGCTCGTCGCCCTTGCCACTCTCGCAGTGGACGACCGGGACATCGACGTCGTCCTCACCGACGCGCAGCCTCACGGTGTCCTCGCCGGTCTTGCGGAGCGAGACGGGCTCGGCATCGCGCCGGCGGTGGACCACCAGGTGCGACGCGCCGGTCTCCAGTAGTTCGGCGAACACGGCGCGACTCACCCACGGCGCGGTGGCCTCGGTACGCGTCCGCTCACGATTGACGAACCACGCGTCGTGGAGGTCACTGGCGTCCAGGTCGGTGACGTGGCGCAGGCCATGGACGCCGCCCGTGTAGAGCAGCATCACCTGGGCATCTCCGACGGCCACGACGTGGAACACCATCAGCCCTTCGTCCTCGTCGTCGCTCTCGCGCGGCAGGGGTTCACCGCTCTCGGGGTCGAGCGACGTGACGCGGTAGAGCATACGCCAGCCGGCCGAGATCGGGACCACGTTCCCGAGGATCTCGCAGGGGCGTTCGACGTGTACGACGGGACGGAAGCGGCGCGTGATCGCGCGCATCTCGATCGTCGCGCGCAGTCCTTCTTCCATGGAGCGCAGCATGGCCTCGGCGTCGGCCCGGCGCTCGTCCGATGTCGAGGCGTCGCCGATCTCGCGCTGGAGCGCCTCGGCCTTGGCCTCCAGCACGGCCCGCTGCTGCCCCGGGAACTCGCGGCCCCGGACCAGCACCCGGACGCTGTCCTCCAGCAGGAAGGGATCGACGTCCGCAACCGGCTGCTGCGGCGTGGAGCGGTGCAGCTCGCACTCGCCACGTGTGTCACGGAGCATCGACAGCCCGGACTCCTCGAAGTGGCGCACGACGCGGCCGTGCGGCCAGTGCAGGGACAGCCTGCCCACCTCGCTGCGACTGCGGACACTGCCCGCGTTGCCGAGCGAGTCACGCCCCGGACGCTCGTCGTCGTCCGAGGACGCGTTCAACACCTGCGCCTGTTCGATCCAGTACGCGGCGAGCCCGTCGGGCCAGTCGGCCGGGGCGTCGGAACGCGATCGCGCCTGGTGCTCGTGCAGCTCTGCGGTGACGTCAGACATGCGGTCTCTCTCTCCTCGGTTCCTCATCGGACGCCGTGCGTGCGCGGCTTGACGGCCGTCTCGAAGGGCACAGCGCGTAGACTGCGCGCATGGAGACCTCGCCCTCGGATCGGATCGCACGAAGCGTGGCGCAGCGCTTCGCGGGTGACCGCCGCCTGCTGACCTTCGACGACCTCCTCGCCGAATTCTCCGCCGATCCGTACCTGCTCGTGCGCAACGCCGAGCAGTACATGCGCGACGTCATCGAGCACGGCGGCTCGTACGCCGTACCGGGCATCGGCGGCGAGGTCACGCGCTGGCGGCTCTTCGACGGCGCACCCGCCGACGGCGTCGCCGCGCTGATCGGCCAGGAAGAGGCCCAGCGCGACGTCGTCGAGACGATCTCGGCGGCGGCCCGTGAGGGGCGCCTCGACCGCATGATCGTCCTGCACGGTCCCAACGGCTCCGGCAAGTCGAGCCTCGTCGAGCTGCTGCAGTGGGGACTCGAGCTCTACAGCCACCAGCCCGACGGCGCGCTGTACGCGCTGCGCTGGATCTTCCCGAGGACCGCGCCCGAGGGGACCGGCCTGGGATTCGGCGGCGCCCGCGCCGCCGACGACGAGCCGGATTCCTACGCCCTCCTCGAACCCGAGCACGTCGCGGCGCGCATCGTCTGCGAACTGCGCTGCAACCCGTTGTTCGTCGTGCCCGACTCGGAGCGGCCGGCGCTGCTCGAGTCGGCGCTGGAACGCCGCCCGCAGCGGCGCAGCGAGTCCTTCCGGCACTACCTCGACAGCAACCTGTGTCCGCGCTGCAAGCAGATCTACGAGGCCCTGCTGTCGGCCTACCACGGCGACTGGCGGCGCGTCGTGCGCCACGTGCAGGTCGAGCGCATCTTCATCTCGCGACGCTTCCGGTCGGGCGCCGTCGTCACGCAGCCACAGGGCACCGCCGACGCACAGTTGCGGATGGTCTCGGGCGACGGCGGTCTCGCCGGACTGCCGGCGCACCTGCAATCGCTCCCCCTGTTCGAGGTCGTCGGCGACCTAGCCGACGCCAACCGCGGCGTGCTCGAGTTCAGCGACTTCCTCAAGCGCAACCTGGAGCTCTCGAAGTACCTGTTGCAGACGACCGAGAAGGGCTTCGTCACCGTCGGCAACCTGCTGCTCGACCTCGACGTGGTGTTCCTCGCGACGGCCAACGAGCGCCACCTCGAGGCGTTCAAGCAACTCCCGGAGTTCGCCTCGTTCCAGGCCCGCATGGCCTTCGTGCGCGTGCCCTACCTGCGCGAGACGGGCAAGGAGGTCGCCGTCTATCGCTCGATCGCGGCCGAGATGGCGCGCAGCCGGCACGTGGGACCGCACATCGCCGAGACCTGCGCGCTCTTCGCGGTGCTGACGCGCCTGCACCAGCCGCAGCAGGAGCACTACCCGCCGCACGTGCACGGACTCGTGCACGAGCTCACGCCACTCGAGAAGGCACTGCTCTACGCCGAGGGCCGGGTGCCCGACCGGCTCGACGGCACGAACGCCCGTGAGCTGCGCAGCCTGGTGCCGCGGCTGCGCGACGAGTACCGCCACACGACCTGGTACGAGGGACGCGTCGGTGCCAGCGTGCGCGAGATGCGCGCCGCGCTGATGCAGGCGGCGGTGCGCGACGACGCCGCGTGCGTGTCGCCCTCGGCCCTGCTCGCCGAACTGCGGGACATGATCTCGGACCCCTCGCTGTATCGCTTCCTGCAGGTCGAGGCCCAGGGCACGTACCACGACGCCGCGGCGCTGCTGCGCGCCGCGACACACGAGCTCGGCGTGTGGATACTGGCCGACGTCCAGCAGGCCATGGCCCTCGTGCCGGAGGGCGAGTACGACCGCCGCTTCGACACGTACTTCCAGCACGTCGTGGCGAAGATCCAGGGCAGCCTCGTACGCGACCCCAACACGGGGCGGCGCGAGCCCGCCGACGCGCGTCTGCTGGAGTCGGTGGAGCGCCTGCTCCCGATCACGGGCGACGTGGACACCTACCGCAGCGACCTCGTCTCGCGCATCGGGGCCCACGCACTCGACCACCCCGACGAGCAGCCGATCGACTTCCGCAAACTCTTCCCGGATCTCCATCGCGCCATGCGGCGCAACTTCTTCGAAGACCGCCGCGGCCTGGTCGAGAAGGTCCAGCGCCACGTCCTGCTCTACGGCTCGGCGTCCTTCGACGATCTCGGGGCGGACGATCGCGCGGTCGCCGCGCGCACGATGGAGAACCTCACGGCGGAGACTCCAGGATACTGCGCCCACTGCGCCAAGGACGCCGTGCAGATCGCCCTCGACCACCTGCGCGACGAGGTCAGCGAGGGGAGCAGCGCGTAACGGCGTGGCGAAGCGGTAACACCGCGGGGCGCGCGCGATTCGCCCGCCGTTGCCTCCCGTGCGTCGCAACTCCCTGCTACCCTTGAAGTTGTGCAACCGTGTCGCCGAGAACACGCCGCCGCCGCGCTGGCATCTCGATTGCGGCACACCGAACGTGGCGGTGATCCTTGAGATCTGCTGCAACGCTGCCACGCTGCCACACGGATACGTGAATCACCTGAGTTACGAGAGGCGAGCCCCCACGAAGGAGGCGAGCCCCCGCGAAGGAGGACCGGCCGATGCGCTTGAACCTGACCACGCACCTGCCCCTGACCATCATGGCGAGCGCCGCGCTGCTCCTGGCCGCCCCCGGCCTCGGCAGCGACGCGTTCGCTCACGGCGGCGCCTACCGCGGCCCGGCCGGCGAGGTGCCGCCCGACAGCCGCGAGCCCTCGGACCCGCCGCCCCCGCCCGAGGGCGGCGGCCCCACGACCCCCGGTGGCGAGACCGGCGGCCCGACCACGGGCGGCGGTGACATCGGCGGTCCCAGCACCGGCGGCGGCGACGGCGGCGGCCCGACGACGGGTGGCGGCGGCACCGGCCCCAGCACCGGCGGCGGTGGCACCGGCGGCGCCAAGACCGGCGGCGCGGGACGTCCGACGTCACGCAAGAAGGGCCCGGGCTACGAGGACTGGACGTTCTGGTGGAACTTCAACAAGGACGACATCCTCCAGCTCAAGAGCGCCATCAAGAAGGCCCAGACCGGCACCGGCACGGCCGTGCACGTCTTCGGACGCAAGAAGGGCAGGACCAACCAGATCAAGTCGGCCACCGACGCGGCGATCCAGAACGACATCGTTCCCGCGCTGCAGGCCATGCTCGACGAGGAGGACCTGAACTTCGACATCCAGTCGGCCGCCGCGCTGGCGCTCGCGAAGATCGGCGACAAGACGATCGTCCCGACACTCAAGCGCATGGCGCTGAACCAGAAGACGGGCTCCGGCAAGTACCACCGCGTGGTCGAAGAGTCGGCCGCACTGGCCTTCGGCCTGTTGCAGGACGACTCGGACGAGAACCGTGAGTTCCTGATCCAGCTCATCTCCGACAAGGACCGCAACGCGTCGTTCGTGCGCCCGTTCGCGGCGATCTCGCTCGGCCTCCTCGGCGCCGAGAACGACAAGTTCGACCAGACCTACGAAGCGCTGATGAACATCCTGCAGGGCAAGGAGTCCAAGCCGGACATCAAGCCTGCGTCACTCGTCGCCATCGGCCTTCTCGAGAACGAGCAGGCCGTGCCCGACCTGCTCTTCATGCTGGACAACGGCAAGGTCGATCGCAAGGGCGCCGAGGCCCTCAAGGACTACGAGCTCGCGTTCGCGGTGCAGGCCCTCGGCAAGATCGGGCGCCCGGGCACCGACGAAGACGCCAACGCGGTCATCGACAAGATCACCTCGCTGCTGACGGGCAAGGGCAAGAAGAAGGCCGAGAAGAACATCAGGCGCTCGGCCGCCATCGCGCTCGGGCAGATCGCGCCACAGTGCGAGACCAAGGTCCAGGACGCGATCATCGGCACTCTCAAGAGCGTTGCGAAGAACGGCCAAGACGGATCGGAGCGGAACTTCGCGATGATCGCACTGGGGCGCCTGGCAGCCGCCGACGGCGTCGATGAGAAGGTCCGCTCCGACACGGTCAAGGCTCTGAAGTACCACCTGGACAAGGGCAAGCCGGCCAACATCTCGCAGCCCTTCGCGGCGCTCGCCATGGGGCTCGTCGGCCGCACGATGTCCTCCAGCGAGGAAGACATCCGCAAGCCGCTGCGGCTGAAGTTCGCCGAGGGCGCCAAGGGCGACCCGCGGGCGCGCGGCGCCTACGCCATCGCCTCCGGGCTCGTGCGTGACCCGCTGGCCGTCCCCGAACTCGTGGGCGTGCTCTCGGACCGCGGTGCCGACAAGCGCCTGCGCGGCTACACCGCCGTGGCGCTCGGCATGACCGGCGACTCCAACTCGCGGGACGCCATCCGCGCGGCCCTGGCCGACGACACGGATCGCGACCTGCGCGTGCAGACCGCGATCGCCGCCGGGCTCATGAACGACGCGACCGTCATCGGCGAACTCGTCAAGATCCTCGAGTCCGGTGAGGAGAGCCAGTTCATCCTCGGCTCCGTCGCCCTGGCCCTCGGCCAGATCGGCGACGAGCGGGCCATCGCGCCCCTGCTGGAGATTTCGGCCGACACGGAGAAGAAGTACCCGGACATCACGCGCGCCCTCGCCACCGTGGCCCTCGGCCAGATCGGCGACCGTCGTGACGTTCCGACGCTCTCGCGCGTCGCCCGCGACATCAACTTCCGAGCGATCGGCCTGGTCCCGTCCCTGACGGAGCTTCTGACAATCCTGTAGACACCCGCAGCGACTCACGTACGTACCCGAGGCCCCGGACGGAAGACCGTCCGGGGCCTTTTCTTCGTCACCGGGCCTTCCGACACCGGAACTGACCAAGCGGGGGCGAGCGAGGGCGGCGCGGGGCAAGGCGCCGCGACGACGCGACTCATTGCGGAGCCGAGTCGGGGAGGAGAGGCAACGCCGCCCCGCGTCGTGGCAGCCGACCGAATCCCGAACTCATTCCTGCGCGGACCCCAACCGCCTTCCAGCCTCGAGATGAGCGCCGCAGCCCACCGCAGCCCACCGCAACTCGCCCACCGCAGCTTGCCCGCCGCAACTCGCCGGCGACGGTCGCGGACGCGGGGAGAAGCAGGCGCCCCCGCCGCCCTGCCGCGTAGACTCCCGCGCGTGACCTGGTTCGATCTCGGTGTACTCGCACTCGTCGCGCTCGCGGCTCTCGACGGCGCGCGCTGCGGACTTGCGTGGGCGGCTCTGGAACTGACGCTGGTGCTGGCCGCCGCGGCGCTGACCGGCGTGCTCCGGCCATTCGCGGAACCGTACCTGCACAAGATCGTCGTGCTGCCCCAGAGCGACGCCCCGTGGGTGGCGC
Source organism: Planctomycetota bacterium (assembly GCA_024277065.1). Classification (GTDB taxonomy): domain Bacteria; phylum Planctomycetota; class JAJSAM01; order JAJSAM01; family JAJVHW01; genus JAJRPF01. Next base: position 25,709 of record JAJRVY010000032.1, on the reverse strand, counting down.
ACACGGTGGTGTTCGGCCTCTGTGCGGCAGCGTTCATCGCACTTGCCGTGCTGCTCCAGCCGTTGACCAAGCGCTGGCGGTTCCGGCACGACGGCTGGCTCGGGGGCGTCGTAGGGGCACTCGCGGGCGCCACCGCCGGACTGATCCTCTTATCCCTGACCGTGTGGGGCTCACCGCGGCCCTACGAAGGGCAGCTCGCCCCGAGTTGCGCCGGGAAGGCGCTCGTGACCGTCTACGAGGCCGGGCTCGCACCGCTCTTCCCGTCGCACCTCGGCCACCGCATCCAGGATCTGCGCCACCCGTGATCCACGAGCGGCCGTACAGGCGACTGCTCTACGGCGGCACCTTCGATCCGATCCACACGGCGCACGTCCTCGTCGCCGAGGCGGCGGGGCAGCTCGTCGGCGCGGACATCGTCAGCCTGGTGCCGGCGGCGGACCCGCCCCACAAGCGCCACGGCGCCCATGCGTCGGCCGCCGACCGCCTCGAGATGGTGCGCCGCGCCGTCGATGGCCATCCGCTCCTGGACGTCCTCGACGTGGAGGTCCGCCGGGGCGGCGTCTCGTACACCATCGACACCGTCGAGTGGCTTCTGAGCGGACCGGGCGCCGGCGAGGAGATCCTGCTGCTCCTCGGCCAGGACGCCCTCGACATCCTGCCGCAGTGGCACAGGGCGGAGGATCTGGTCCGCCTCGTGCGAATCGTGATCGCCCCCCGCCGCGGAGCGGCGGAGGCGCCCTGGCAACGGCTGCGCGCAGCCTTCGGCAGCGAGGTCGTGGACGGCCTTCGCGGGCACGTCCTGGCGACCCCCACGGAGGCCATTTCATCGACCCTCGTGCGACAGCGCGCGGCTGCCGGGAAGTCGATCCGCTGCTGGGTGCCGCACGCCGTCGCCGACTACATCGCGCAGCGTCATCTGTACAGCACGGGCGGGGCCGGCGCGGCTGGATCGGAAACCCGCACGGGGTAGGGTTTTTCCGTTGACCCACGCGATCCCGAAACCTAACTTCCGCCGGTCGTTACTACGTTCTCGGGCTTCCGGGTCCGGGCTCGTCGAGTTCGCGCACGAGGGCATCGGGCGGGAACACGAACCCGAGAGTCGGGTAGCACGGAGGGAAGACCATGGTTCGCAGGTTTGTGCTGTTGGGAACGCTCGTCGTCGCGGCGGTCTCCGTGAGCGGCTGTCTCTCGCTGACCGACTGGGACGAGAACGTGCGCCAGCTCAATCACTACGGTGATTCGATGGAGAGCTGGCGCGACATGACGAACAAGTACTTCTTCGACTACGACAAGTACAACCCGTTCGACGGCTAGCAGCGCGCGGCTGACCGCGCGTAGAGACCGCTTCCGCGGCGACGCCCGGCAGTCACGCGTCCTGCAACGCAGGTCCTGCCGGAGCGGTCAGCGCGGAGCAGAAGACGGAGAGGGCGCCGCCATCGTGGCCGCGCCCTCTCCGTCGTTCGCGTCCTCTCCGTCGTCCTGAGGGGCGCCGCGTACACCGGTGCCGGAGGTCATGGAAGGCTCCTCGACCACACCGCTCCTCGTGCTGCTCGGTCCGACCGCCGGCGGCAAGGAGTCCGCGGCCGTCCACGCCGCACCGCTGCTCCGCGCCGAGTTGATCGTCGCCGACTCCGTCAAGCCCTACCGCGGGCTCTCGATCGCCGCGGCGGCGCCGCCGGCCGAGCACGCGGCACGGGTACCCCACCATCTCGTCGGTTGCCTGGCGCCGAGCGAACGCCTGCACGCCGCGCGCTGGAGCGAGATGGCGCAGACGGCCATCGCCGGCGTCCGCTCCCGCGGCCACGTGCCGCTCGTCGTCGGCGGCACGGCGCTCTACCTCAAGGCGCTGCTCTTCGGGCTCTTCGCAGGGCCTGCGGCCGACGACGAGCTGCGCGCCCGGCTGCGATCCGAGGAGAGGGCCGCGCCGGGCACCTTGCACGCGCGCCTCTGCCACGTCGATCCCGTCGCCGCCGCGCGCATCCACGCCAACGACGTCAAGCGCCTCCTGCGCGCCCTCGAGGTCCATGAGAAGACCGGCCGCCCCATCAGCGAGGTGCAGCGCGAATGGGACGGCGAGCCCCGCGTCCCGTATCGCGCCGTCGGGCTGTGGCGCAGCCGCGAGGATCTGCGCGACCGTATCGAGCGCCGCGTCGCGCGGATGATCGCCGAGGGCCTCGTGACCGAGATCGCCGTGCGCGTGGCCGCAGGCGATCTCGGCCCGACGGCGGCGGAGGCGATCGGCGTCAAGGAACTCGTGCCGCTCGTTCGCGCCGGCACCGCGGGCGACCCCGGCGCGCTGGCCGCGGCGCGCGAGTCGATCCGCGCCCACACGTGGCGGTTGGCCCGCCGCCAGACTACGTGGTGGAAGCGCTTTCCAGGGGTCACGTGGCTGGAGGTGGCGCCCGACGAGAGCCCGCAAGCCCTCGGCGCGCGCGTCGCCGCCGCGCTGGGCGCGCCGGCGATCTGATCCCGGCCCCGCGTTTGCGACGATGCCGTGACAGGAGCCCGCACAATCGGAAGTCGCCATCCGCGACGAAGTCCCCGCAGCCGAGGAGAGGCCATGCGACGACTGATCACGACCTCCATGCTGGCCGCGCTCGTCATCCTCGGGGGACGCCACCTGTCCCGCGCGCAGGACACGGACTCTCCGCCGCCTCCGGTCCCGGCTCCCACTCCGCTGCCTCCGGGCGCGGGCGACGACGCTCCCCAAGCTCCCCCTCCGGCCCCGAAGGCCACCGACGATGACGCCGCGCGGAGCGACCCCGAGGCTCTGGCGCTGCTGGCCGCCGCCGCCGAGCGCCAGGGCGGAGAGGCCCTCGCCGCGACCGGCGCGCTGCGCTCGTTCCGGATCGAGTTCGCCGCCATCAAGGTGTGGCGCTGGACGCAGAACGAAGCGGGAACGTGGAACAGCGCCAACGAGGTGTTCGACTCCATGGCCATCGACTGGATGCGCAATCCCGGCAAGGACTCGTCGCTGCGGACGTTCTGGGAGATCAACGGCAAGAAGATCTGGCGCGCAGTGCACCCGCCCCGCGGCGTGTTCTGGCTGTCCGACGGCAAGGAGATCACGATCCTCACGGAGGGCACGCACGACGCCGATCGCGAAGAGGTGCTGCTGCAGCGCCGGCTCTCCGAGACGTTGCTGGACGTCGCGGTGCTCCACAAGCTGCGCAACGACGGCAGCGTCTGGACGATGGTGGACGACGCAGCGTACGAGGGGCTCGCGCTGCACCGGACTCCGGCGCCCGGCACCACGGGCCTCACCTTCACGATCTGGCTCGACACGGCGACCAAGGATCCCCACCACGTGCGCGTCGAGCCCGTCGCGAACGGCGCGCCGACGATGCACTACGAGTTGCGCTACCAGGACGACCTGCCGGCGAGCATCTTCTACGTGAAGGGCGCCGATCTGCGCTTCCCGCGCGAGGTGGGCGTGCTCGAGGAGTACCCGGGCATCGCGCCGCACAAGGTCATGAACTTCTTCGTGCGCAACGTGACCTTCAACGCCGTTGAGACGAGCGCCTTCAAGCCGCGCAGCACGCTCGGCCACTGACGCACGAGCGCGCGGCGACCACGCCAGTGATCCCGCGGCGACGGATCGCTGCGGCGCGCCGTCAGCGCTTGAAGTGACGCAGGAGTTCCTTGAACGACACGCGCAGCGACGTCGGACGTCCGTGGGCGCAGGACTGCGGGTTGTCGATCAGGTCGGCGCGGCGCATCAGTTCCGCCGCCTGCTCCTCGGTGACGACGTCCCCGGCCATGATCGCCGAACGACAGGCCATCGAGTGCATGAGGTCGTCGAGGAGCGACAGCCGCGATCCGGCCCCCTTGCCGGCCAGCACGCGCTCGGCGAGCCCGCGCACGACCGTCTCCGGATCCCGCCGTGAGAGCATCGAGGGCAAGGCGTGCACGGCCACCGTCGTCTCCCCGAAACGCGCCAGACGGACTCCCAGACGCTCCAGAGCCTCGCTCTCGGCGAGCAGCGCCTCGATCTCCGCCGCGGGCATCTCCACGAGCGCCGGCACGAGCAGCGGCTGGACCTCGAGACCGCCCTCGGCGACGCGCCGCTTGATCTCCTCGAGCCGGATGCGCTCGTGCAGCGCGTGCTGATCGACGATCGCGAGTCCGTCCTCGACCTCGAACACGAGGAACGTGTCGCGCACCTGCAGGAAGCGTCCCACGGCTCGCGGCGGCGGCGCGCCAGAGGCCGGGGCGGGCAGCCGCGCGGCGGCGTCGTCCGCCGCGATCCGGGATGCCGCGCCGCCTGCATCGCCTGCCCCGCGCCGAAACAACGACTCGTTCGGAGGCGGCTCCGCGTGACCGCGCAGGAACTCCGACAGCGCGTCCTTGACGCCCGCGGAGTAGGTGTCGCTCGCGGCGTCACCGTCCACGCCGGCCGCGCCGCCGCGAGCCTCGTCCGGGACGATCGACGGCGCCAGCTCGTCACCGAGCAGCGCCTCGCGCACGGCCTCCCGCACGAGACGATGCACGGCCTCGCCGTCCTGGAAGCGCACCTCGGACTTGGCCGGGTGGACGTTGACATCGACGAGCGACGGGTCGATCTCCAGGAAGAGGAACACGACAGGGTGGCGCCCGCGCGTCAGGAGCCCCTCGTAGGCGTGGCGGGCGGCGTGGGACAGGGCCCGATCGCGGATCGGCCGACCGTTCAGGAAGAAGTGCAGGTGCGCAGCCGTGGCGCGCGCCGCCTCCGGTCGCGCCACGAACCCCTCGACCGATGCCGCGCCGCTCGAAGCGCAGAGGGGCAGGAGCTGCGCGAAGAGCTGCCGCCCGAAGAACCGCGCGATGCGCGCGCGCCGGTCCTCGCCGGCGGACACACGGAACACGGCGCGGCCCGCGCGCTGGAGCGAGAAGGCCACGTCCGGGTTGGCGAGCGCGAGCTTCTGGAGCGTCGCCGTGACGTGGGACATCTCGGTGCCGGCCGTGCGCAGGAACTTGCGGCGGGCGGGGACGTAGCGGAACAGGTTGCGCACCTCGATGCGCGTGCCTTGCGGTGCGCCGGCCGCGGTCACCTCGCCCACCGTGCCCCCGCGACTCTCGATCTCGTGGCCCGCGGCGGCGCCGCGCTCGCGCGAGACGATGCGGCAGTCGGCCACGGCGCCGATCGACGCGAGGGCCTCGCCGCGGAAGCCGAACGAGGCGATGTGCTCGAGATCTCCGACCTCGGCGAGCTTGCTCGTCGCGTGGGACACGAATGCCAGGGCGAGATCCTGCGCTCCCATGCCGATGCCGTCGTCGCGGATCGAGATCAGGTCGCGCCCGCCCTCGCGCACGTCCAGGTCGATGCGCTGCGCCCCGGCATCCAGGGAGTTCTCGACGAGTTCCTTCACGACCGACGCGGGCCGCTCGACGACCTCGCCGGCCGCGATGCGGTCCACGACCTGCGCGGGGAGCTTCCGGATGCGAGCCGTCACCCTGCGCGTCTCACGGGATGCGACCGACCGCCGCCACGAGCCGCGCGATCGCGGCGCGTCCGGCCGGCCCGCCGTACTTGAGGCCGCGATCCGTCTCCTCGGCGAACACCGCCAGGGCGTCGAGGGCGCCCGGACGCCGCCGGGCGGCGACGCCCACGGCCATCTTCTGCGCACTCCACGGAACGCGTCCGGCGAGCTTCACGTCGCCGCGCCGCACCCCTGAATCGAGCTGCGCACGCGCCTCGAGTACGCGGCAGACGGCCGTCGTGAAGGCGGCCACGAGCCGTACCGCAATCGTACTCTCGCTGCGCGTCAGCTTGCGGCTGCGCGCCGACTCGGGGATGCCTTCGCCGAAACAACGCTGCACCTCGGCGAGCGCGCCGGCGACGTCCCCCGCGACGAGCTTGTCGCCGAACGCCCACACGGAGCCCTCGCGCGCGCCCTGGAACAGCGCCTCGATGTCACTGCGCGCGATCACCTCGCGCTCGCCGGCGTGCAGCGCGAGGATCTCGATGGCGCTCTCGAGGCCGGCGAGATCGCCCCCCAGGAGATCCAGGAGCAGGTCGGTCTCGGCCCGCCCCAGCCGCTTGTCGCGCGCGGCGGCGCGGCGCACGGCGAAGCGCGCCGGAGACTCGCCACGCGTGCCCCGCCCCCCGCAGCGCACCAGGATGCCGCGCTTCTCGACACCGGTCGCGACCGGGCGCGGCAGATCGTCGGCGAGGATCACGGCCACGGCCGCCGTGCCGGGGTTCTCCAGCCAGTTCGTGAACTCCTTATTGTAGCGCGTGACGAGCCCGTCGGCGTGGCGCAGCGCCACGACCTTGCGACCGCCGAAGAGCGAGCCGGTGCGCGTCTCGTCGAAGAACCGCGAGAGCGTCTCCTGATCGGCGTCGGTGGACGTCACGGCGCCCTGCAGCGTGAGGAGATCGGGACTGCTCGCGTCGCCGAGCAACGCCTGCGCCACGTCGCGCAGCACCTGTTCGCGCAGGAACGTCTCCGGCCCCACGGCGGCGATGACCGGCGGCACGCCGCCTGCCCCCCTCCGCCCGCGGCCGTCCGCCGCTGCACGGAGCGCGGCACCGATCGCGTCGGGCGCGACCGTGCGGCTCATTCCTGTTCCGGCCCGGCGTTGCGGCCCCCGCGCGCGCCGCTCTGCCCCCCACCGCGCAGGGCCTCGCGAGCCGACGAGATCTCGCCGCGGTCCATCTTGTCCCAGATCTCCATGAGATCGGGCCCGGCACGGCGCGCGGCTCCCGCCGGCCGCGTAGCAACGCCCGCGCGCAACGCCTCGGTGAGCTGCTCCGCGAACGATTCCTCGGCAGCCGCGGCGTCGCCGAGCAGCGTCAGCAGCGGCGCGCAGTCACCCGGTGCGGCGAGTGCCACGCCCTCGCGCAGCAACTCGCGAATGGCGCGCAGTCCGGCGAGCTCCTTGCCGAGGCGGGCCAGTTCCTGATCGGTGTCGTGGACCTCCTCGCTCAGGCGCCCGTGGCGGCGCGCCAGAGCCCGCCGCAGCGCCGGCGACGGCGTCGCCGCGCCGCGCGAGACGAGCGACGCCTGCTCCTCGACGAGCGCCTCGAGGCGCGCGATCGCCTGCGCCTCGCGCACGCCGAGTGTGCTCTGGAGCCGGCGCACCTCCTCGGGGCTCATCCGCGTGGGATCCGCACCGTCGGCCAACCAGTTCGCAAGCGACATCCAGGAACCTCCGTGAGAGCTGCACCTCGGGAGCGACCCGGCGTGGGCGATCCCCGCTCACGCCGGCGTGGGCCGCCGCACCGTCGGGCCGAGGATACCCCGCGCCCGGGACGATCGGGGACGACTCGCGCAGCGTCGCGCTGCCGCCACACGTCAGCCGTTGCGGCGACGGCAGCGGACGGGCGCGCGCGGCTCAGCGCGTGAGGATCCCTGCCGCCCCGGTCACCAGCAGCACGACGCTGAACAGCGCGTTCAGACGGAAGAAGGCCGTCGCCATGCGCTCGTAGCGGCCGGGGCGCACGAGCCGGTGCTGCGCGACGAGCAGCAGCGCGCCACACGCCAGACCGCCGAAGTACGGCGCGCCCAGGCCGGCGGCGTGCCCGAAGGCCGCGAAGGCCGCGACGGCCCCGGCGTGCAGGGCCGCGCTCACCTGGAACGCACGCCGCTCCCCGAGCGCCCGCGGGATGGAGTGCAGGCCCTCGGCGTGGTCCTTCGTGCTGTCCGGACAGGCGTAGATGACGTCGAACCCGCCGACCCACAGCGCCACGGCGAGAGCCAGTAGCCACGGCGTGGCCGCGGGCATCGTGCCGTCTCCCAGGAACGTCCCGCGGACGGCGGCCCACGCGCCGAGGGGCGCGATCCCGAGCGTGGTCCCGAGCACGAGATGGCAGAGCGTGGTGAAACGCTTCGTCCAGGAGTAGCCGACGAGGAAGAGCAGCGCCACCGGCGAGAGCGCGAGGCAGAGTGGGCCCAGCGCCGCGGCGGCGGCCAGGAAGACGAGCGTCGCCACCACGGCGAAGGCCCCCATCGCGGCGCGGCTGACGCGCCCCGCCGGCACGGCACGCCCAGCGGTGCGCGGGTTGCGCGCATCGAAGGCGGCGTCCGCGAAGCGGTTGAAGGCCATGGCGGAGGAGCGCGCCCCCACCAGCGCGACCAGGATCAGGAGCGCCGTGCGGGCGTCCGGCAGTCCCCCGGCCGCGACCAGCGCCGACAGCACGAGGAACGGCAGTGAGAAGAGCGTCTGCTCGAAACGGATGTCACCGAGGATCGCCGTGAGTCCTCGCCACGGAGTCCGCACCGCGGCGCCGCTCACGAGTCCCGCGGCACCTTCCAGCGCCGGATCAGGTCGCTCGGCACGCCCAATCGGTCGAGGGCCTTGACGACCACCTGGTCCACGAGATCGTCGATGGTGCGCGGCTGGTGGTAGAAGCCCGGCGCGGCGGGCACGATGGCGGCTCCCGCGTCATGCACCCGCAGCATGTTCTCGAGGTGGATGCGCGACAGCGGCGTCTCGCGCGGCACGAGCACGAGCGGCCGGCCCTCCTTGAGCATCACGTCGGCCGCGCGCTCGATCACCGTGGCGGAGATGCCGGCGGCGATGCGCCCGAGCATGCCCATCGAACAGGGCACGACGATCATCCCGTCGGCGGCGTGCGTACCCGAGCAGATGCCGGCGGCGATGTCGGAGAGCGCGACCGTGCGCACGGTGTCCGGCACCTCCGCGTGCGGCGCGAGCCCGAGCAGCGTGGCGGCATCGGGCGCCTCGGGGTCCAGTGCCAGCCCCTCCTCGATGGCGGCGACGCGCGCGGCGCCGCTGCTCACGGCCACGGTCACGCGCACGCCCAGCCCGTGCAGGACGCGCAGCAGCCGTATGCCGTAGCGGATGCCGCTCGCTCCGGACAGCGCGACGACGACGTGGTTCACGACGCCCCCCGCGACGCGGACGCCGCCGCCGCTGACGACGGCGGCCACTGCCCCGGGCGCGTGCCGACGTGGACGGTCACGATGCCGAACGTGCGGCTGTGCACACGCACGTCCAGCAGCCCGCAGTCGGTGATGATGCGCGCCAGCTCGTCGCGGTCCGGGAAGGCCAGCACCGAGCGCGGCAGGTAGCCGTAGGCGTTGCGCCTGCCGCCCGCCACGAGGTTGCCGAGGATCGGCAGCAGGATCAGGAAGTACACGTAGTAGACGAAGCGGAAGAGCGGGTTGGCCGGCTGCGTGAACTCGAGGATGGCGACCTTGCCACGCGGCGCGGTGACGCGCGCCATCTCGCGGATGCCGGCGCGCAGGTCGGCCACGTTGCGGATGCCGAAGCCCACGGTCACCGCCCGGAAGCGCGCGGACGCGAACGGCAGCCGCAGTGTGTCGGCGACGCCCAGCCGCACGGGATCGCGCGCCTCGTCCGCCTTGCCCTGCCCCAGGCGGACCATCGCCTCGCAGAAGTCGGTACCGACGGCGCGGCCGCCCGGCCCGACCTTGCGCGACAGCTCGAGCGCGAGATCGCCCGTACCGCAGCAGACGTCGAGCACGGTGTCGCCGGCGCGCACGCCCGCCATCTCGACGGCGAATCTCCGCCAGCCCCTGTCCTGGTTGAGCGAGAGAACGTGGTTGAGCGTGTCGTAGGTACCGGCGATCGCGGCGAACATCCCGCGAATGCGGGCCGGCTCCTGCATCGGCTGCATGCCCGGGAGTATGCACGAGCCCGCGCCCCGGTGCCGCTTCTGGGGAGGGGCGCGGGCGCCGCGCACCGGAGTTCTGCTACACTGCGCGCCATGGGAATGGACGTACGACTCGCACAGGCGGTCGTCCTGCTCGGAGTCTTGGCGGCGGGCGCGACCGGTCTCGCGCCGCGCACGGTCGCAGCCGGAGACGACGCGGCCGGCGCGTCCCTCGAGGACGGGCTCGAACGCTGCCGCGCCCTGCTCCTGGACGAGAAGTGGGCCGCGGCCGAGAAGGCCATGCGCGACCTCCTGAAGGAGCACGAGGGCAACCGCTCGGCGTTCGGGTACGTCGACGAGATCGAGGAGACGCTGCGGCTCTGCGGGTTCCGTCAGGAGCACGGCCTGCCGGACGCCGAGGCCATCTTCGGCGCAGGCGTGAAGCGCTTCGACCGCCGTTCCCGGAAGGTCACGCTCGAGTTCGCCGGTCCCAGCGGCGAGTACTGGGACTCGGTCGATGACTTCCACATCTACGACGTGCGCTTTGCGGGCTCGTACACGCTCACGTTCAGCGGCAACCAGCAACGCATCTTCGGCGCGCTCGTCTGCTACGACGTCGAGCAGGACGGGGGCTACCTCGTCACGTCGGGTTCGGCGATCGAGGGCTACGAGACCGCCCCCGCGAAGCTGATCCGGATGGACGGCGCGAATGCGCAGAAGATCCTCGTGCAGAAGACGCCCAAGCGCACGAATTCGTTCGTCACCACGATCACGGTCGCGCGCCAGAGCGGACAGATCACGGTCAAGCGCGACGGCAAGTCGCTGCTGAAGATGCGCGACGGCAAGTACAAGTCGGGCTACATCGGCATTCTCGGCGATGCCCGCGACATCGAGATGAAGGGCCGCGTCGATCGGCACTGGCTCCGCAGCCGCACCGGCGACCTGCTCGCCGGCAGTTACGCGAAGTGGACCGAGGAGAACTGGGATCGTGACGAGGAGCTGCCCGCCTGGCTGGCGCGGGGCCCGGCGGAGTTCCAGCACGAGCCACTGACGCAGTGGCCCTCCGACGTGCCGCTGGGGCGCCGCCGCGAACTGAACCGTGCGCTCAACTTCTTCCTCGACGAGGAGCCCGCCGAGTTCCTGCTCGCCGTGGCCGCTCTGAAGCGCCTGCCGCAACGCACGGGGCTCTGGCTCCGCGGACTCGCCGACCTCACGGCTTCCCGCTTCCGCTCGGCCGAGCGGGCCATGTCGCGCCTGCTCGAGCTCGAACCCGAGTTCCGCCCGGCGCTCGTGTTCCGCGGCATGGCGTACCACGGCCTGCACGACCGCGAGCGCGCCCTGGCGGACTTCGCCGCCGCCGATGAGGGCGCGGCACAGTACCCGCACATCTACGCCGGGCGCGCGCTCGTATACCTCTACGACGGGGACGTGGACGCAGCGTTCCGAACACTCGCCGAGGCGACGGCCGACGGCATCGACGGCGCCGTGCTGCAGGAGATGCGGAGCTGGGTGCACCGCGCGCGCCGCGGACCGCAGTGGACCGAGCGCTTCCGGTACGAGACCGAGCACTACGTCGTGATGAGCGACCACGGCAAGAAGCTCTGCTACGACATCGCGACGCTCCTCGAGCTGTCGCGCAAGCGTTACGCGAAGGACTTCGGGGCCGCGCCCGCCGGCGCCCCGAAGTCGCGTGTCTACGTCTTCGCCGGACGCGACGGCTACCTGGACTACGCCGGCGACCTCGCGATGGACCTGTCGTGGACGTCCGGTGTCTACCTGCCGATCCTGCGCGAACTGATCATCTGGGTGCCCATCGACCGCACCGACCTGGACCACACGGTGCGACACGAGGGCTTCCACCAGTACCTGCACAACTTCGTCGAGGATGCGCCGCTCTGGTTCAACGAGGGCTGGGCCGAGAACTTCGGGGCGACGCGCGGCGAGCAGCGGCGCGCCGACGAAGACGGGTGGCGCGCGTACCGCAGCCGGCTCACGCCGCTGCGCGACCTCCTACGCATGGACCGCGCCACCTTCCTCGCGAACGCCTCCGTGAACTACGCCGTGAGCGACGACCTCGTCCGGTTGCTGCGCACGACGCACGACGACGAGTTCGAGCCCCTGCTCGGCGCGTACTTCGCAGCCATCCGCGACGGGCTCTCGGTCGATGAGGCCTTCCCCGAGGTGTTCGGCCCGCACATCGACGCCCTGCAGAAGGCGTTCGACGCCTGGATGGCCGCCGGCGGCAAGTAGCCGGCTGCGTCCCGGTCAACGCGCTGCGCCCAGCGCGCGGCCGGTTCTCGTGCGCCGCCGGCCACGACCTCGGCAGCGCCCATCGCAGCGACGCCGCCTCGCCGCAGGCATCCGTCCGGCTGCGAGAGGCGTTCACGTCGGATGCACGACGATGGGCCGGGGCAGGGCCGGCCCGATCAGCGCTGACCGCGATCCAGGCGCACGTTCACCCGGTGCCCCCGCAGATTCGTCGAGCGCAACGCGGCGATCACCTGCTCGGCGACGTCGGCACGAACCTCGACGAACGAGACGTTGAAGGCGATCTCGATCCGTCCCACGACGTCCCGCGACAGGTTGGTCTCGTTGAGGATCGCGCCGAGCAGGTCGCCGGCGCGCAGTCGCGCGCGCCGCCCCAGCCCGATGAAGAGCCGCGTCCACTCGCCGTCGCGCGCGTCGGCGCGGTCCCCGCCGCGCCCGGCTCCGGCATCCGTGCCACCGCCCTCGCGCGCCCCGCGAGAGGCCCTGCCATGCGGTGCGCGGGACTCGTCGCGGCGCGCAGCCCGCGGAGGAGGCGTCAGCGCGTAGCTGGGGATCTCTTCGAGATCGTCGTTCCACGACGCGGCGTGGAGCGCCTTGAGCGCCGCGGCGGCGATGTCGAGTGGAGGCAGATCCTCGCTCAGGGAGTCACATATGGCGCGGAACGGCTCGAGTCCCTCGGCACTCGCGGCGCCCCGCACCTGTTCGCGGAGCACATCGAGACGGCGCGCCCGCAGAGCAGCCGCCGACGGCACCTGCGCCGACTCGATGGGCTGCCCCGTGAGCTGTTCGATGCGGTGCGCGAGGCGGCGCTCCCGGGGCTCGAGGAAGGTGATGGCCGTGCCCTCGCGGCCGGCCCGTCCCGTGCGCCCGATGCGGTGCGTGTACTGCTCGGGCGCCGCCGGCGCGTCGTAGTTGACCACGTGCGTCAGGTGCTGGATGTCGATGCCGCGCGCGGCCACGTCGGTGGCCACGATGACGTCGGCAGTTCCTGCGCGCAGACGTTGCATGGCGCGGTCGCGGTGGGACTGTGTGAGCCCCCCGTGCAGCGCCTCCGCAGCGTAGCCACGGCTGCCGAGCGCCTCGGTGAGATCCTCGACATCGAGGCGCGTCCGGCAGAACACGAGCGCGGTCTGCGGGGCCTCCATGTCGAGCACGCGGCAGAGCGCCGCCCGCTTGTCGTGGCGCCTGACGACGAACACGAGCTGGCGGATGCGCGGCATCTCTCCCGGCGCGGCCTGCTCCCGTCCCACCTCGATCCGCACGGGGTCGCGCAGCGCGCGGTCGGCGATGTCGCGCAGGCGACGCGGGAAGGTCGCCGAGAAGAGCGCCATCTGGCGCTGCGGCGGCGTGGCGGAGAGCAGTGCGTCGAGGTCCTCCGCAAACCCCATGTCGAGCATCTCGTCGGCCTCGTCGAGAACCGCCAGACGTACCTCGTCGAGCCGCAGCGTGCCGCGGCCGAGATGGTCCAGGGCGCGCCCGGGAGTCGCCACGACGACATCGACGCCGCGGCGCAGTGCACGAAGTTGCTGGCCCATCGAGGAGCCGCCGTAGATCGGCAGCACGCTCACGCCGAGGTCGCGGCCATAGCGATGGACGGCCTCGGCGACCTGGATCGCCAACTCCCTGGTCGGAACGAGGACGAGCGCGGCGGGCAGCGGCGAGCTGGGCGCGTCACGCAATCCCTGGAGCAGCGGCAGCGCGAACGCCGCGGTCTTGCCCGTGCCGGTCGCCGCCAGCCCGAGGAGGTCACGGCCCGATAGCAGGATCGGGATCGCCTCACGCTGGATCGAAGTCGGTTCCTCGTAGCCCAGCTCGGTGACGGCGCGGATCAGTTCCGGCCGCAGCCCGAGTGCGGCGAAACCCGCGGCGGCATCGGGGGGGGGTGGTTCGGCGGTCATGAGCGGTCTCCGGAGGCGGACGAGGGGCGCGCGCGGCGCTGGGCGGCCCCGCGCACGGATGCAAACGCATCATCATCGGAGCAGACGGCCATCGACGCCCGGTTCTTCGGGTCGTCGGCCGTGACGTGTACGCTACCCGCCCCCCCTGCGGACGCGGCCATCACCGTGACCTCCGAAGCCTTCCTGCGCGCCGACGGCGATGAAGCCGACGTCGGCCTCGACCTCGCGCTGCGACCGCGCAACTTCGACGAGTTCGTCGGACAGCGTGCCCTCGTGGACAACCTGAGCGTGTTCATCCAGGCCGCCCAGGGCCGCGGCGAGCCCCTCGACCACGTCCTGTTCTCGGGGCTGCCGGGTCTCGGCAAGACGTCACTCGCCTACATCATCGCGCGGGAGATGGCCGCCGAGTGCCGTGCCACCAGCGCGCCGGCGCTGGCCCGCCCCGCGGACCTCGCCGGAATCCTGACCAATCTGCAGCGCGGCGACGTGCTCTTCATCGACGAGATCCACCGCCTTTCACGGGTCGTCGAGGAGTACCTCTATGCCGCGATGGAGGACTTCGAGATCGACATCGTGATCGACGCCGGCCCGAGCGCGCGCAGCGTGAAGGTGCCGCTGCCGCAGTTCACGCTCGTCGGCGCCACCACGCGCGAAGGCCAGCTCGGCGCAGCCTTCCGCAGCCGCTTCGGTCACCTGGAGAAGCTCCAGATCTACGGCACCGAGGACCTGGCCGAGATCGTGCGGCGCTCCGCCGTCCGTCTGCAGGTCGAGGTCGAGCGCGACGCGTCCGAGGAGATCGCCCGCCGCGCGCGGGGCACGCCGCGCGTCGCCAACCGACTCGTCAAGCGGGCGCGCGACTTCGCGCAGGTGCGCGCCGACGGACGCATCACGCGCGAGGTCGCGACCACGGCCCTCGAACGCCTCGGCATCGACGCCAACGGCCTCGGCGACACCGACCGGCTACTGCTGCTGGCGCTGCACCGCGCCGGGCGCCCCGTCGGCGTCAAGGGGCTGGCCGTCGCCCTCGGCGAGGAGCAGGAGACCGTCGAGGACGTCTACGAGCCGTTCCTGATGACAGAGGGCTGGATACTGCGCACGCCACGCGGCCGCTGTCTCACCGAGCGCGGGGAGCGCTGGGCGGTTGCCGCCGAGCCGCCGGCTCCCGGCGCGGGGCAGCTCTTCTGATGCGCCGCCGCAGCATGCTGCGCGCGCTTCTCGTCGCCGCTCTGACCGCCGGAGCCTGCTCCGCGGGCGGTGGTCCGGTGCGCACGACGGGCGATCCTGCGCAGACCGTCCCGGGCGCGCAGCGCGGCGCGGCGCCCCCCGAGGTGCGCGTGCGGCTGACCGCCGTGGACCGCGAGGGGCATGCCACCGTGCGCGTCGGCGGCGCCTGGCAACTGCGGGGTCTCGACGGACGTTCGCTCGCGGCGGGACGCGGTCTGGACGGCGAACTGACGCTGTCGGGCGCCGCGCCGACGCTGGCGGGACGCTCGTTGCCGGCGGCCGGCGCGGTCCTGCGTCCGGCGACCCCCGGAGACCTGCGCATCGGCAGCCGCGCCTACCCCGGCGAGTTGCGCATTGCGCAGAGCGTGGACGGCCGCCGCCGGCCCTACGTCGTGATGGACCTCGAGACGTACGTCGCCGGCGTCGTTCCCGGCGAGATCCCGGCCACGTTCCCACGCGAAGCGCAGCGCACGCAGGCCATCCTCGCCCGCACCTACGCCCTCTCCGCGGTTCCCGCCGCGACGATCGGGGCGCCGATCGTGGTCGCCGACTCGGGCGGCGTGGACCAGGAGTACCACGGCACACCCGCCAAGAGAGAGCACCGCGCCGTCGCCGCGGACGCTGCGCAGAGCACGCGCGTGATCGTGCTGTTCGACGGCGCCGAGCCGCTGCGCGCCTGGTATCACAGCACGTGCGGCGGCCACACCGCGGCGGCCTCCACCGTCTTCGGCGTGTCCCCGCGCGTGGCGCTCTCGGGCGTCACCTGCACGTGGTGCACATCCAGCAGGTACTACCGCTGGACGGCGTCCCTCGCGGGCGCCGACATCGTTCGCGCCGCGGGCCTCACGGGCACCCTCGAGGCGTTCGCGATCGCGGAGCGCGACACGGCAGGACGCGCGACGGCGTTCCGTGTCACGGCCGGCGGTCGTGACCGGACGGTGCCCGCGGCGCCGTTCCGCATCGCCGTCGGCCCCTCCGCGCTGCGCTCCTGCCTGCTCACGTCCGCGACCGTCGCCGGACGCGGCGCCGCCGCCACCCTGCGGGTGGCCGGGCGCGGCTGGGGACATGGCGTCGGGCTGTGCCAGATCGGTGCCAAGACGCTGGCCGAACAGGCGCTGCTCGCCGAGGACATCCTGCGCACCTACTACCCCGGCGTGCAGGTCGTCCACCTCTGGTGACGCGGTGATGCGCGCGGCACCACCCGTCCGGGGCAACCCGTCATGAACGGCCTCTCGTTCCGTCTTGACGCCACCGACGGCGCGGCGCGCGCGGGCACGATCGAGACCCTCCACGGGGCCTGCGAGACGCCGCTGTTCATGCCGGTCGGCACGCGCGCCGCCATGAAGGTCATGACGGTGCGCGACCTCTGCGACGCCGGGGCGGGCATCGTGCTCGCGAACGCCTACCACCTCATGCAACGCCCCGGCGCGGACGTCGTCCGGGACCTGGGCGGGCTGCACCGGTTCATGGGCTGGGACGGTCCCCTGCTGACGGACTCGGGCGGCTTCCAGGTCTGGTCGCTCGCCGCGCGGCGCGAGATGGACGCGGACGGCGTCACGTTCCGGTCCGAGATCGACGGCGACAGGCTGCGTCTGACTCCCGAGAGTTCGGTCGCCGTGCAGGAGGCCCTCGGCGCCGACATCATCATGCCCCTCGACCACTGCATCGAGTACCCCGCCACGCGCGGCGCCGTGGCAGAGGCCGTCGCGACGACGGTGGCCTGGGCGCGGCGCGCCGTCGCCGCGCAGACTCGCGACGATCAGGCCCTCTTCCCCATCGTGCAGGGCGGTGTCCACGAGGACCTGCGTGTCGAGTGCGCGCAGGCGCTCGTCGAACTCGATGCGCCGGGCTACGCCTCGGGAGGCTTCAGCGTCGGTGAGCCCTCGGAGACCACGTGGCAGGTGCTCGCGGCGACGAACGAGGTGCTCCCCGCGGAGCGGCCGCGCTACGTCATGGGTGTCGGCACGCCGCAGGACTTCCTGGCGGCGGTGGCCACCGGCGTGGACATGATGGACTGCGTGCTGCCGACCCGCAACGCGCGCCACAAGTACGCGCACACACGCCGCGGGACGCTGCGCATGCGCAACCTCGAGCACGCGCGCGACCCGCGTCCACTCGACGAGCGATGCGGCTGCGTGACGTGCCGCACGCACTCGCGCGGCTACCTGCGCCACCTGTCGCAGATCGACGAGCCGCTCGTCTGGACGCTGCTCGCGATCCACAACGTGACGTTCATGCTCGATCTGGCGCGCAGCGCCCGCCGGGCGATCCGCGAAGGGCGCTTCGCGGCGCACCGCGCCGCTGTTCTCGCCGAACTCGCGGACGACGCCCCCTGAGCGCGCGTCGCCGCCCCCACCACAGCCGGATCGACGCTCGGCATGCACGGGTTCCGACGATGCTCGGTGCCACGGATTGCGCGACTCTCGTGCATCGGCTCCGCTAACGTGAACGGAGCGAGCATCCGACGCCTACGTGTGGGGCGGCGCCGCCCCGGCTCGCATCGTCGCTGTACCTCACCGGAGTGAGTTCACGTTGAAGCAGACCGGCCTTCTCGTCGTGGTCACCGTGGCCCTCGCGCTCGGGGCAGCCGTCTACGTCCACCCGGACGGCGCCGACGGCGTGCTTCGCATGCTCGGGCTCGAGCGCATCGCGGCCCACGAGACGGCCACGACCACGAGTCCCGGACGCGCCGTCGATCGCGCGGCGGCGGCCGAGAAGCAGATCCGCAACGGCGACGAGTCCTACGACCGAGGCGACTTCGACGCGGCGTGGACGGCCTACGGAACCGCCGGCGTGGCCGCCCAGACCGACGTGCAGCGCGAGCGCGCGGAGTCGGGCGGCCGGCGCGCCGTGCTCGCCTGGGCGCTGACGACCGCCCCGCCTGCAGCAGACCACGCAGGCCGCACGGCGCGCGATCGCTTGATCGAGCTCGAGACCCGCGCGCGGAGTGCCGGCACCGAGAGCGCGTGGCTCGACGTCGCGCTGTTCGCCGCCGCTGCGGGACTCGAGAGCGACCTGCGCGATGCCGTCACGTCGGCGCTCGACCTCGCCGTCGGCGGCGGTCCGGTCGAGATGAGACTGCGCGCTGCGCTCCCCCTCGCGGGCCCGAAGGAGCGCTCCCTGCGGGCGGCGATGATCGCCCGCGGACTCGGCGCCGGGCTGCCGGCGCCGAGCACGCCGACGTCGCTCGGCGACGGCACGCTGCGGCAGCCCCCGGCCGACGACGAACCCAGCGGCATCGGCGGCGTCGGCAGGGCGCCCCGGGTGCGCGTGCCGTTCGGTGCGTTCACGCCGCAGATGCGCGAGAAGCTGCGCGCCGCCGCGGAGGCCGAGGTCAGCGGCCTCGAGCACTTCCGCCTCGCGGGCCCGGACGGCACGGAGCGCGGCCGCCATCGCCACGAGGCGCGGCTGCTCCTCAAGCAGGCCCGGGACACCTACAACGAGGCCCTCGAGATGGACCCGGACGCCCGCGAGGTCGAGCGGCGGCTGCAGAAGATCATGCGGGCGCTCGGACAGCTCAACAAGGAGAGCGTCGCAGGCGAGTAGAGCACGGCTTCATGGGCGTCGCCGCGCGAGCGTCACTCAGAAGGTGTTGACAAAAGGAAAGGGAGCGTCGGCTTGTTCGTGGAGCCTGCCTGCAAGGCGCGGTCGTGAACGTGACTCCCCTGTCCGAGTCATCGAGTGAGCGCAACGCCGTCCGGCGGGCTCCACGGACGAGCGGAACTGCGGCGCGCTACTTGCGCCGCTGGACGCTGCGACGATCCCAGGCTCAGATCCGCGCAAGTCGCGTGACCGGCGCCGCGTTCCTCTTGTCAACACCGTCTCAGGTGCGCTACCTCGAGAGGACCTCGAGCGACGTGACCTCGAGGCGGTCGCGGGCGTCCTCGCGCTCCTGCCTGTGCCCCCAGAGGCGCACGCGCTTCCCGACGTAGTCGGCGAGCCGGAACTTGCGCGAGCGCAGTTCCAGGACGACGGCCCCGTCCTTCTCCAGCACCGCCTTCCCGGCGCGCACACGCACGATGCCGGCGGCGGCCGGGGCGCCGCGGGACGCGGCCCGCCGTCGCCGCTCCGCCTCGGCCTGCGCCTCGCGGTGGCGACGCAGTTCCTCGAGTTCCTGCTGCCTGCGCTGCGCCGCTGCGCGCTCGCGCTCGGCCTGCGCCCCAGTGTTCGCTGCAGCCTCCGCAGCGCGCGTCGCTGCGGCCTTCTGCGCCTCCTCGAGAAGCCCGGTGATGCGTTCGACGAGCGCGAGGGCACGGGCACGCAGGGCGGGCTCGGCGGCGTCGCCGGCGTCCAGCGCCAGCCGCCGCGCGGCGGCGAGTGTCCCAGAGAGAGTTCCAGTGTCCGCCGCGCCGCCATCGACCTTCTCCGTCAACTCACGGAGACGTTCGCCCAGCGCCGCGCGACGCGCCGCGGCGAGCCGCTCGCGCTCCTCGCGCGTCCGGCCACCCGAGAGGACATCGAGTCGTGCGCGTGCCCGCGCGGCGAGCACGCCGGGCGCGGGCGGCGGGTCGGCGACGCGCACGTAACGCGCATGGATCCAGACATGCACGTCGGGCGGCGAGACGACGCGCAGCCAGCGGCCCCTGGACGTGTCCTCCGTGCCGATCACGACCAGTTCCGTGCCCCGCTGCAACTTCTGGTCGTAGAGCGGGTAGTGCCCCGTGGTCGGCGTCGCCCGCATGAGCACGTCGTCGGCCGCCACCTTGCAACGCAGGGCCCCCCCATCCCAGTCGAGGAGCGCCGCGAACACGTACAGCGCGACGCCGCCGGGCACGCGCACGCGCACGAAGTCCCCGTCGCGCGCCTCTTCCAGCACGAGGTCGCCGCGCGACAGCCGCCCCACGTCGTGGTGGTCGATGGACGGCCCCGAGCGCAGGTAGACGTCGTCGCCCGTCAACTCGAGCACCCGCACCACCCCGTCGGCAGCGTCACCGGCAGCGGCATCACCGGCGACAGCATCACCGGCGCCGTCAGACAGCGCAACGTCGTCATCGGCTGCCGCCGCACCCTCGTCATCGGCTGCCGCCGCACGGGGCACGCCGAAGCCACCCAGTGCGATGAGCACGAGTCCAGCGAGCGCGAGCCCGAGCCCGGCGATGGCGCGATAACCCGGCGACATGCGTGGATGATAGCAACGGGCACCCCCGGCCATGGGCCGCCCGGAATGCGCCTCGCGGGCACCGCACATGCGGTCACAATCGCCACATGACCACGCCCTTCCACGCCTTCGACTACCTTCGCTTCGCACGGTTCGAGATGCGCAGCGCCGAGCACGAGCTCTGCATGTCCGGCGTGCCCGAGGCAGTTCTCACCGCCCCCGGCGATCCTCCCCCGGAGACGCGCCAGGCACGGGCCGGCGAGGTGCGCGCACGCTGGGCAGAACTCGTCGCCGCGCGCTGGGGCCTGCCCGCGGACCACCTGCTGCCCAGCCTGGGGGCGAGCGGCGGCGTCTTCCTCGCCGTCAGCGCCCTGGTCACGCTGCTTCGCGAGCGCTGCGACGGCGCTGCGGTCGTGGCCGTCGAGCGTCCGGCGTACGGAGTATTCGAGTGCGCCGCACGCCTCGCCGGAGCGCAGGTCACGGCGTTCGCGCGCACACGCGATGAGCACTACGCCCTCGATCCGGGGCGTGTCGCCGCGGCGTTGCGCGCCGGCGCGCGCATCGTGTGCCTGACGAACCTCCACAATCCGTCCGGGGCGCGCCTCGCACCGGACGCGCTGGACGCCCTGCGTCAGCTCGCCCACGAGCACGACGCCTGGATCGTGCTCGACGAGGTCTACCGCGACTACCTGCCGGGCGCCGTGGGCAGCGACTACGCACCCGGCGAGCGCATCGTCTGCACGTCGTCGATGACGAAGTGCTACGGCGTCGGCGGCGGCCGCCTGGGCTGGATCGCCGCACCGCCGCACGTCATCGAGCGCGCCGATCGCATCGTCGAGATCACGCACGGCGTCGATCCCATGCCCGTCGCCGACGTCGCGCTGCGCGCCCTCGCGCAGGCCGACGCGCTGCTGGCACGGGGCCGCGAGGTCGCCCGCCGCGGGCGCCGCGTCATGGACGCCTGGATGGCGGCCACGCCGGGAGTGGACTGGGTGCCGCCGGCAGGCGGGATCACCGCTCTCATGCACGTCGCGGGCCTGCGGGACTCGTTCGCCGTCACCCGCCGCCTGCGCACGGACCTCGACGTGCAGGTCGTCGCCGGCGCCCACTTCGGCTCCGACGACGCCCTGCGCGTCAGCTTCGGCCTCCCCCCGGCCCGCCTGCAGCGCGCGCTCGAGACGCTCGCTCTCGGGCTGGCCGCGATCGTGCGCTGATCTGGGGATCGGGGGATCAGGGGAAGATCTTGCCCGGGTTGAGCACGCCCCGGGGATCGAGGGCATGCTTGATCGCAAGCTGCGCCGCGCGGTTCGCGGCCGCCAGTTCGAGCGGCAGGTAGGCGCGCTTGGTGATGGCGATGCCGTGCTCCGCGCTGAGCGTGCCGCCGAGTTCGAGAGCGCGCCGGAAGACGTCGCCGACGGCCGCCTCGGCGCGCGCGCGCTCCTCCGCATCGCCGCGCTCCATGAGGATCGAGGCATGCACGTTGCCGTCGCCGGCGTGACCGAAGCCCAGCGCCGTCAGCCCGTGCCCCGCGGCGATGCCGTGCAGGTCGCCGATCATCCGCACGAACTGCGTGCGCGGCACGCAGACGTCCTCCGAGAGCCGGTGCGGCCAGCGTGCGCTGACGGCGGGACTGATGCCCCGCCGCGCCGCCCACAGCCGATCCCGATCGGCGGCGCTCGTCGCCCTCTCCACGTGCGCTGCGCCGGCGCCCTCGAGCGCCGCCCGGAACGTCGCGAGCTCGTGCGCGACGGCGGCCGCCGCGCCGTCGCACTCGACCAGCACGAGCCCCGCCGCGCCACGCGGTTCGAAGTCCTCGCGGTGCGCCGCCACCGCCGCGAGCGCGCGGCGGTCCACGAACTCCAACGCGCCCGGCACACAGGGGACGTCCAGGGCCGCCGCGACGCCGCGGGCGAGAGCGTCCTCGTCGTCGAACCACGCAGCGAGCGTGCCGGCGCAGTCGGGCCGCGGCAGGAGACGCAACGTGGCCTCGGTGACGACGCCGAGCGTGCCCTCGCTGCCCACCATGAGCGACGTCAGGTCGTAGCCCGTGACGCACTTGCGCGTGCGGGCGCCGGTGCGCACGACGGCGCCGGTCGGCAGCACCACCTCGAGGCCCAGCACGTAGTGTTTCATCGTGCCGTACTTCGCACCGCGCAGTCCTCCGGCCGAGGTCGCGACGGCGCCTCCGACCGCGCAGTCCGCCGCGCTCGCCGGGTCCGGCGGAAACCACAGCCCGACCGCTTCGACCTCCGACTGCAGAGCGCCGAGGAGTACGCCGTGCTGCGCGCGCACGATGGCCTCACGACGATCGATCTCGAGAATCGCGTCGAGCCCCATGAGATCGAGCACGACGCCGCCGCGCTCGGCGACGGCCCCGCCGCAGCGTCCCGTGCCCGCGCCGCGGGGCACGATCACGAAGCCGTACTCGTTGGCCGCAGCGATGACGGCCGCCACCTCGGCGGTGGTCCGCGGCCGGGCCACGAGCGACGGACGCCCGGTGAGCCCGCTCTTGTCGCCGGCGACGGCCAGGAGCGCCTCTGCGGAGGCGGCGACCGGACACACGGGCGCGAGCAGAGCACGTAGGTCTCTCACGCCGGGCAGCATATCCCGGATGGCGCGCCGCCGCGTGCCCTGCGTCGCCGGGCCTCCATGGCCGCCGGGCGATGTCCATCCAGATCGACGTGCGAGACCGCGCCCGCGCCACGCGGAGCCTCGGCGACGGGCGTCGGTGGCGGCACGTACGTTGCACGCGCACGATAGGGCACCTTGGGCCGTTCGCGGTGCGCCACGCACGCGCACCTGCGCACGGCCATGGTCCCGGGGAGGGAGAGCTTGAACGAGACGCAGTCCGCCGCGCCGCTCGCCCTCGTCCTGCACGACGATCCGCGGATGCTGCGTCACGTCGCCGAGGTCGTGACCGCTGCGGGGCTGGACGCGCGACCCGTCGAATCCGCGTACCGCGCGCTGGCGCCGCAGGACGGTGACGTGGCGCTCGTCGTGCTGGGCGCGACCGCTCTCGAGGACCGCGATCTCGAGATCGTCGCCCTGCTGCGCGAGACGGCGCCGGACGCCACGGTCCTGGTCGTGTTCCCGCCGAACCTGCGCGAACGGGCTGCCCGCGCACTCGAGCTCGGTGCCGACGCCACGCTGCCCGAGCCGTTCTACCCCGCGGAGCTGGCGGCGCACGCCGGGCGCGCTCTCGCGCGCTTCGAGCATCTGCGCCGCGGCGGCAGCCCCGCGGCGCCGCCGCCGGCAGGGGCGGAGACAGCGCCCGTTCCGGCGATGCGCACCACGGACGGCGCCAACCCGGTGGAGCAGATCGCGGTCGGCGTCGCGCACTCGATCCGCAATCCGCTGCAGATCCTCGAGCTCATGCTCGCTACGACGGAGGCCGGCGACGAGATCGACATCCCCGCGATGCGTCGCCTCCTCACGCGCATCGCCAACGTCGTCGAGGATCTCACGCGGTTCGGCGCGCGCGCCCGCGTCGAGCCCGTGGACGTGGACGTGCTGGCCCTCATCGCCGACGTCTTCGCGCCCTCGCGCCGCCGCGGCGCCCCGCGCTTCGAGCTCGAGACGACCGAGCAGGGATCCACGATGACCGTGCGCGGCGCGCCCGACCTCCTGCGCACCGCGTTGCAGATCGTGCGCGACCGCGCGGTGCGCGAGACGCCGCGGGGCGGCCGCGTCCGTGTCACGGCCGAGCGCGACGGGGCGTGGGTCGAGATCGCCGTCCACGATGCGGGTCCCCGGCTCGGCCACGACGAGCTCGCACGCTTCTTCCTGCCCGATCCCGACACCGACACCGTGCAGGCCGGTACGTGGCTGGAGATGGCCGCGTTCGCCGGCATGATCCGCAACCAGGGTGGCGTGACGGATGTCCGCCCCGGCGACGACAATGGCATCATCGTGATCGTCCGCCTGCCGGCCGCGGGCGGCGCGGCGTGACGCCGCAGCCGGGCGTCGTCTGGAACCGTGTCGTCGGGTACTGTGATGCCGGGTACCGCAGTGCCGGGTACCGCAGTGCCCCGTACTGGGATGCCCGTGATCGAATCGCAACCGGACGCGCGAACGAGTCGTCGAAGGAGCAGCGTTGAGCCAGCCCACCGTCTTCGTGGTCGATGACGAGGAGCAGATCTGCTCGCTCCTCCAGCGCATCCTGGCCCGCGAGGGCTACGACGTGCAGGCCTTCCACGCACCGCTGGCGGCCCTCGCCGCCGTGCAGCGGCGCGCTCCGGATCTCCTCGTCACGGACCTGATGATGCCGGAGATGAGCGGACTCGAGCTCATCGCCCGCGCCCGCGCCCACGCACCGCACATGGGCACGATCGTCATCACCGGCTACGCCTCGATCGACAACGTCGTCGGCGCGCTGCGCTCGGGCGTGGACGACTTCGTCACGAAGCCGTTCAGCGTGACCGAGATCCGCGCCGTGGCCGCGCGCCTCCTCGAGGCGGCGCGCGAGCCGGCCGCAGCCGTGCCCGCCGCGAGTGGTGCAGCGCGGCGTTCGGGCATCGGGCGCCCGGACGACGCCGAGTCGCCGATGCTGGCCCGCCGCCTCTCCGAGATGAGCCTCACCGAGCGCCTCCACGGGTTGCTCTCCGAGGATCTGCACTCGCGAGACCTCGTGCCGCGCAGCGCCGAGCTCCTGCGTGGTGCGTTCGGCGCATCGCACGCGCTCCTCGTCGTGCCGCAGGGCCGCGACGGCGGGTACGAGCTCCATGGCGTGACCGCTCCGGCCCAGGTGTCGGCAGACACCGAGATCGACTGTCCCGCGCTGCTGTTCGTGACGGAATCCGGCTCGCCGTCGCTGCTCGACGCGGACCTGGCCGGCCCGCTCCTGCCGTGGCTGGACGCCGGCCCGCTCGCCGCCGCGCCCCTCGCGCCCCGCGCGCCGGCGTCCATCGACTCCGGCGTGCTGGTGCTCGCCTTACCGGAGGGCAGCGCCGATCCCGGCACGGGAGACCTGCGGCGTCTCGGCGTCGCCGCCTCGGCCCTCGGCGACGTGTTCCGCGCCCTGCGCACCGCGGAGCGCGCCGAGGAAGCGTATCTCGACTCGCTCACCGACATCGTCACGGCCACCGAGGGGCGCACGCCGTGGTTCGCGCACCACAGCGAGCGCGTGCGGCGCCTGTCGCTCGACCTGGGGCGCGCCGTGGGTCTCGCCGAACGCGACCTCGAGCTCTTGGACTGCGCCGCGCGCGTGCTCGATCTCGGCCGCGTCGAGATCCCCGACGACGTGCTCATGAAACCCGGCCGCCCGAACGCCGCGGAGTGGCGCATCCTGCGTCGGCACGTCAACGTCGCGGACACGCTCCTGCGTCCCGTCGGCCGCCTGCGCCACGTCAAGCCGGTCGTGCGCCACCATCACGAGAACTGGGACGGCTCGGGATACCCCGACGCACGGCGCGGCAACGAGATCCCGTACCTCGCCGCACTCGTCCGCGTCACCGACGCGTACGCGGCGCTGACGTCACCGCGGTCGTGGCGCCCGGCGCTGCCGGCTGCCGATGCGTGCGAGAAGATCCGTGAGCTCGCCGGGCGCCACTTCCACCCCGAGCTCGCAAGCGTCTTCGCCGAACGCGGGGGAGAGGCTGCCGACAGGTGACGGAAGACGCGCCACCCGCCGCTCCCGACCCCACTCCCGGCGCCGGCGCCG
>JAJRVY010000334.1 GCA_024277065.1 Planctomycetota bacterium | reverse complement strand
TCGATCATCACGCGCATGCCGGTGGGGCCCTGCGGGTGGCCGTAGACGAGGGGCGAGCCGAAGCGGTTGAAGGACTCGACGGGAATGCCCATCTCCTTGGACATGAACACGTCGTTGGTCGCGAACGGGTTGTGGGTCTTGATCGCGGCGCAGTCCTCGAGCTTGATGCCGGCACGATCGAGCGCGGCGCGCGCCGCGGGCACGACGGCCATCGGCATGTACGCCTTCTCGACGCGCGCGTCACCGAAGGAGATCACCTGCGTGACCGGGCCGCCGTCCCGCGACAGCTCCGTCGCGCGCTCCTTGGTGGTCACGATCATGCCGGCGTTGCCGTCGGCCGGATACGTCTGGGCGCCGAACGAGACGGTGCCCTCGGGCATCACCGGCCGCAACTTCGCGAGCCCCTCCCTGGTCGTCGGGAAGACGCCCTCGTCGGCCTCGATCGTGATCGTCTTCTTGCGGCCCTTCTTGATCTCGAGCGCGTACATGTAGCGCTTCTGGAACGCACGGTCATCGGCGAGCGCGGCCTGGTACTGCTCGGCGCGGATGAACGTCGCCTCGTCCTGCTCTTCCTTCGTGATGCCCGCCTTCTTGGCCACGTTCTCGGCCGTGACGAGCATCGCCTGCTTGGTGTTCGGGTCGGCGTTGAAGTTGTCCCAGACCCACTCTTCCGTGCGACCGCGGCCGCCGACGCCGGCCGGGCTCGGGTAGTAGATGTGCGGACCGTTGCTGGTGCGATCGCAGGTGAGCGTGAGGACGCCCGTGCGCTGGCCGGTCTCGAGCTCCGCGGCGGCTTCGAACAGCGCACGGGCCGACGTCGCGCACGCCTGCGAGACGATGGGGCCGGTGACGCCCGGGAGGCCCGCGAGGACCGCCGACCAGGGGCCGCCGTAGAAGCTGCGGTGCTGCGGCACGGTGACCCCGAGGACGACGCCGTCGAAGACCTCGGCGGCGATGTCGCGTTCACCCAGGAACCGCGCGGCGGTGCGCGCCACGAGTTCCATCGAGTTCTGCTCGCTCAGACCGCCCTGCCAGCGACAGAAGGGAGAGCTCCAGTAGCCGCCGTAGGGGATGTATGCCTTCTCGAACGCCATCGTTCACCTCGCTGCGTTGACGGCTCCGCGTGCCGGAGACGGCGTGGGGCCAAGGGGGTGGTCCGCCACACTCGCGCACGCGCGCTGCGGTGGGCCCCCGAGGATACGGCGCCCCCCGGGCAGAGCGCCTCTCTCCCGCAGCGCGGCGACCGGGATCACACGCCTTCGAGACTACGAAAGTCACACCCTGCGGTGCCGACGGCGGTCCTGGTCAGCGGATCTCGAAGAGCTTGACCTTCTTCGCGACGAAGGGGTTCTCGACGCCCGGCACCGTCACGACGGCGCTGAGCGCGAACGTCTCGGCCGGCCGCTCCGCGGTCTTCCGGGCCGCGGGGATGCGCACGGCGACGCTGCCGTCGGCGGCGGCCGGTTCGACGGTCCCCGGATCGTCGCCGTGGGCCGTCGCGGCAGAGCACGCGAGCAGCGTCGCCGCCGCCAGGGTTGTCAGTCTTCGACAGAGGGCGAAGCCGGCTCGTCGTGCGGGCATTGCGTGGTTCCGTCGCAGGCCGGCTGCGCACCCTGCTGCGCACCCTGCTGCGCACCCTGCTGCGCGGCATCGCACGCTTCCGCTCCGCCTGCGCCACCGGACGCCGAGACGGGGCAGGTCAGGGGGGTGTCGCCCACCGTGTCGCCGGCGGGAGTCGCCGCCGGCGCGGGAATGTCGAGACAGTCCATGCAGTCGCCGCCGTCCTCGCACTCGGCGTCCATCGCGACGCCGTCGGCTGCCACTCCATCGGCCGCACCGTGACTCTCCGTCTCGCCGAGGTCACAGCCACCCAGGGTCAGGAATCCGGCCACGAGGCCGAGCATCACCATCTTGCGCATCATCCGCGTCTCTCCTGTGAACGTGTCCCGAAGCGGGCCACGGAGTCTACAGGACAAGTGCGCTCAGCGGTGATATCGCTCGACCGCGTGGCACTGCACGCACGACGCGTCGTCCACGGCCGGCCAGGGCAGGTCCAGCACACGCTCGGCGCCATCCACGACGTCCACCGGGTGGCACGCGGCGCACTCGTGGCCGCTGTGGCCGTCGCTCATGTGGTCGAACTCCGGGATCGGTGTCGTCGTCTTCGTGACCGCCTTCGCAGGGTCGTAGATGCCCTGCTCCTGGTAGACGAAGTCGAGACGTCCGTCGGCGCGCCGGTTGCCCTCGAACCGGCGGTCCACGTGACAGAGCACGCAGCGCCCCTGGCCGATGTTGGCGTGCCGCTCGTGGCAGGCCCGGCAGTCCGTGGTCCCCTCGCGCAGCCCCATGCGCTCCTCGCCGGCGACGGGCACGTGGCAAGCGACGCAGCCGCTCGACAGCGTGGCGCGCTGCGCGAACGTCTTGAGGGCGCCCCGCGCGAGCGTGCTCGGGTCCACCGTGTGGACGCGGTGGAACATGTCGGACACGGTGCGCGACGGCGCAGCCGCCATCGTCACCGGGACCGGCTCGCCGTCCGTATGGCAGCCGATGCAGCCCGACGTATCGACGAGCGGCGTACCGTCCAGCGTGTCCGACGCGGAGAGCGTCTGATGGCACGGCAGGCACTGCTCGGAGAACGTCAGCCCCGTCCCTGCGGCGACGGTCGTCCCGCGCAAGTGATGATCGTGGCGGAAGACCATCTCGAGCGGCTCGCGCGGGGCGCCGCGACGCTCCTTGCGCTGCACGTGGCACGACAGGCAGTCGTCGCCGTTCACATCGTGGGCGCGCGGCGCGACATTCCAGAGTGACCCCGCCGGCGGCAGCGTCACGTGGGCGAGGTCCGCCGTGATCGCGGACGGCGTGGCGGCCTTCGCGTGGCACGCGTAGCAGGCGACGCCGTCGTCGTCGCGGCCGTGAACGGGCACGCTCCAGTCGGCGTGGCACTCGAGACACGTCTCGTACGTCACGAGCGCGTACTCCGCCGACGCGATCGGCGACGGCGCGGCGCCGGCCACGGTGTCGGGTACGTGACACTTCTCGCACTCGATCGGCACCTGGCCGGCCTCCGGCGCGAGTGGCACCGCGGCGACGGCGGCGCGTCCCTCGGCGACGCGGTGATCCCTGTGGCTGAAGCCGTCCACCTGCAGCCAACGTCTGACGGGGTCGCCCGCCCTGTCGCGAACACTCTTGCCACGCGTGCCCGGCTCGAGCGCCCGGTCGTGGCACTGCGAGCACATGCGCGGCCGGCCGGTGTCCTCGTCCATCACGAACGCGGCCTCGGGGATGATGCTCGCGTCGCCGCCGCGATGATCCAGGTGACACGCCGAGCACGCGACGTCGCCGACCGCCTCGAACGGATGGAAGGCGTACGCCGCTGCGTCCGCGGCGTAGAGGTCCTCGTGGCACACACCGCACTTGACGCCGTAGTCCGACGAGAACGGCGCGTGGCACGCGGCGCAGTCCTGGGGCGCGTCCGCGGAGTGCGATGCCTGGTGCACCGCCGCCAATTCGCCCCGGGTCATGGCCTCGGAGTCGTGGACGAACGGGAACGCCACGAGCACGAGGACGCCCAGCGCGGCGGCGACCCGATTGGCCTTGCGCAGGAACGGGTTCTTGCCCCACTTCTCTTCCTGCGCGCCCGAGCCCACGAGAGCGAACGGCGGATCGGGCTTGGCGCGCTTCACGATGGTGTCCACGAAGACGGGCAGGTGCCCTTCGTGGGTCGTCAGCGTGCACGTGCCCGCGGCGCGGTCGATGGTGACCTCGACGAGGCAGTGCCCCACCTGCAGGGCGCAGCCGTCGGGCACCGGCCCCTGGCCCTCCACGGGACGGCCGTCGATGAACACGCCTGCCAGTTCCGACAGGACGTCGAGCGTGAGGCGGTGACCGTCGAAGTCCAGCGACAGCGCCTCCTGCGCGACCATGCGGTCGTTGACGTAGATGTCGGCGAGCGGGCGCGAGCCCAGGATCAGGCGGCGACGCGCAATCGTCTCCGTCGGGCGGTTGCGGTTGGGCCGCCCCTTCAGCTTTAACTCGAGGATGAAGCGCGCCACTACTGCGACTCCAGCAAGATGTTCGGGTCGATGCGCTCGATCGCCCCGCACGGGCAGTTGTAGATGCAGGCCATGTCGGCGCGGCCCGAGCACAGGTCGCACTTGACGGCCTGCCGCAGCTTCTTCCTGCCGCCCGCGGCGGGCTCCTCCGGCTCCGGCTCCTTGCCCTTCGTGAGCGCGGACAGACCGGGGATCCTCGCGAGGAACGACACGACGGGGTTGGCCTTCAGCACGACCTCGGTGCCCACCAGCGACTGCATGTGGATCGTGCCGTACGGACACGACGGCTCGCAGAGCGCGCAGCCGGTACAGGCATCTGGATCGATGTGCACCTGTCCGGCGCGGTCGCGGCGAATCGCCCCGAACTTGCACGCGAGCATGCAGTCCGGAACCTTGCAATTGTAGCAAGAGGACGTGAGCAGGAGATCGCCGAACGCAATGCCGCGCTTACCGATGCGCGGGATGCGATCGTCGTGCGCCTCGATGCAGCCCTCGACACACATGTTGCAGTGCGTGCACTTGCTCATGTCGATGACCAGCGCGTCACCGGCCTTGATGACCTCGTGCTCGGTGCCGATCTCGCGGGCGCGCGTGCGCGCCGCCGCTTCCTCGTCGCTGACGAACTCCTCGTCGAACATGCGCTCGACGCGCGTGAACACCGTCTCCCTCACGTCCGGGAACTCGTCCAGCAGTTCCAGGAACGGCTGCTTGGCGATGCGCACGAGGTCCGCGCGGTCAACGGCGGTCACGGTGGAGGAGCGCGGGACGTCGCGGACGAGGGCGAGCTCGCCGAAGAACGAGTTCTCACAGAGCCAGGCGAGGATCTGGTCCTCGCCGTTGACGTCGCGCGTCACCTTCGCGTGGCCGGTGCGGATGAGGTAGAAGGCGTCGCCCGCCTCGCCCTCGGCGATGACCGCGGTGCCCTTCTCGGCGACCACCAGCTCCGCCACCTCGCCGATGCGGTGCAGCACCTTGCGCGGGATGCCGCGGAAGAGCGACACGGTCGCCAGATGGTTGCCGAGGGCGCGCTCACGGTACTCGTCGTCGATCAGCTTCTTGAACCCGGCGCTCTTCTTGTCGCCGTAGCACTTCATGAACGTGTGGCGCGGGATGCCGAGCAGCACGGCGTCGCTCTCGGCGACCACGGTGGCGCTGCGGGGCGCGTGCGACATGCAGCTCATCTCGCCGAACCACGCGCCCGAAGGCAGCGAACCCAGGTACTTCGTCGCGTCGCCGCCCTTCGCCGTGTCGGCCTTGTAGACACCGACCAGCCCCGACAGCAGCACGTAGAAGTCCGCCGTGTACTCGCCCTCGCGGCAGATCTGCGTGTGCGGGGCGTAGACCTTGTACTCGGCCTCCTCGACGACGGTGTTGATCATCGGATTCGACAGACCCGCGAACAGCTCGACCTTCGACAGCAGATACGCCGCCGACCCGCGCTCGAGCCCACGCGCCGAGAGGTTGCCCGTCGCAGCGGCGGGAGCACCGGGAGCCCGCGGGGCACCGGGCGGTCTGGGGGCGCCCGGCGGCTTCGGCGCGCCCGGCGGCTTCGGCGCGCCCGGCGGCTT
>JAJRVY010000333.1 GCA_024277065.1 Planctomycetota bacterium | reverse complement strand
GCTGCGAGGACTGCGGCCTCGGCTACATGGAGTTCCGCTCGCGCGGACGCCTCGGTTGCCCGCGCTGCTACGAGGTCTTCCGGGCGTCGCTCGAGCCGCTGCTCGAGAAGATCCACGGTGGTACGCAGCACGTGGGCAAGGCCCCCGACGAGTCGTCGGCCGTGGACCGCTCGCGCGAGCGCAAGCTGGTGGAACTGCGGCGCGCGCTGCAGAGCGCCGTCCGCGAGGAACGCTACGAGGACGCCGCGGGGCTGCGCGACGAGCTCACGCGCTTCGAGAGCGAGGACGCGGGCGACGACGACGACGCGGCGAACGACACGGCGAACGACACGGCGAACGACACGGGCGACGAGGACGTGGATGCCGATGCGGATCTCTGACACGTTCGAGGGCGACGGGGTCTCGGGCGGCGAGTGGCTCTCCACGCGCGGCGCCCACAGCGACATCGTGATCTCGTCGCGCGTGCGACTCGCGCGCAACGTGCGCCGCCATCGCTTCGCCGTGAAGGCCGAGACGGCGGAGCGCGCCGAGCTCGAGCAGGAGCTGCGCCATGCGCTCTCGCGCGTCGAATTCGACGAGGAGATGATCTACGTCGATCTGGCGCTGGCGTCGCCCATCGACGCCGAGATGCTCGTCGAGCGGCACCTCGTCTCGCGCGAGCTGGCCCGCGGTGACGGGCCGCGCGCCGCGTGCTACGCACCTTCGGAGACGGTCTGCATCATGGTCTGCGAAGAGGACCACCTTCGCGTCCAGGTGTTGCGCAGCGGGTTCGAGCTGGGCGACGCCTGGGGGATCGCCGACGCGCTCGACGACCGCATCGCGCGCCGTGTGGACTACGCCTTCTCGAGCCGCTACGGCTACCTGACGTGCTGCCCGACGAACGTCGGCACCGGGCTGCGCGCGAGCGTCATGCTGCACCTGCCGGCGCTGGTCTACTCGAAGCACATCGAGAAGGTGTTCCAGGCCGGTAGCAAGATGAACCTGGCCGTGCGCGGGCTCTACGGCGAGGGCACGCAGGCTCTCGGCGACTTCTACCAGATCTCGAACCAGGTCGCGCTCGGGCTGTCGGAGACCGACGTCCTCGAGCGCCTCAACCGCGTCGTGCCGCAGTTCATCGACTACGAGCGGCGATTGCGCGACGCGCTGCTCAGCGGGGATCGCGCGCGGCTCGAGGACCGCGTGTGGCGCGCGTACGGCGTCTTGCGCGCGGCGCGCACGATCTCGAGCGACGAGACGCTCGAGCTGCTCTCGGCGATCCGGCTGGGCGTCAACCTCGAGATCCTGCCGCGCGACCTGACGATCGGGACGGTGAACGAACTGTTCATCACCTCACAGCCGGCCCACCTGCAGAAGCTCTCGACGGGTCCGATGGAGCCACGCGATCGTGACGTCGCCCGGGCCGACCTGCTGCGCAGAAAACTCGGTTCCCTGTGATCGCACCCGGCGGTAACGAAACCGTGACACGGCCTCCCGACGCTCTCGCGGTTGCACGGAGGATCTCCACGATGCGCCGACTGCTCGCTCTCCTGTTCACGCCGCTCCTGTTGCTTGCCTTCGCCGGTTGCGCCACGGTGCCGGCGGAGGCCGATCGCGCACGCGACGACGTCGTGCCGGGCGTGGCGCTCCAGGAGGAGGGTGGTGCCGGCGTCGATGAGCTCGAGCGCGAATCCAAGTCCTCGGGCTTCGGCGACTACGCGCTCGTCGTGCCGAAGAACATCGTGTGGTTCCCGTGGAAGATCCTCGGCGCCTCCGGCAAGGGCCTCGTCGATGGCATCAGCGCCGGCTTCGAGCCCAACCGGCTGCCCTTCCTGGGGCTGCTCTTCATGCCCGTGAACGCCGCCGTCGGACTCCTCACGGGCTTCGGAACGGGGATCGTGTCCGAGCCGGGCGTGATCGGGCCGCGCACCAACTTCGGCCGCACGATGGGCCTCCCGACCCAGCGCCCGACCCCGATCTGGTGGCTCCCTGAGTTACCGCCGTCAGGCGGCGCGAGACGGGAGTCTTGACAGGTCCGAGCATTCTGACTGGTCTGGTCAGATCATGCGTTCCGTGAGCGTCTCCGAGGCCAAGGCCCGGTTCAGCGAGTTGTTGCGCGTCGCCGAGCGGGGGGAGACCGTGTTGATCGTCCGCCACGGGCGCGCCGTCGCGCGCCTGACGCCGCCGCGGGCGTGGCCGGACGGCGTGGCGGAGTCCCCGGTCGCGGCGATCGACCTTGCTGCCCTGGAACGTGACGGCATCGTCGAGTCCCCGTCGCGGCCACCGGACGGCGCGCTCCTGGACGCTCCGGAGCTGGCCCTGCCACCACGCCCGGCTCTGGCACGCCCGGCTCTGGCACGCTCGGAGGGCCTCCTGGGGCGCATGCTCGCGGACGTTCACGACGACCGGGCGGATGCGGGAGAGCCGTGACGTGCTCGGACCGCTGAGGTTCGCCGCCAGATGAGGTTCTGGGAGGCGTCGGCGTTCGTGCCGCTGCTTGTGGCGAAGGACGGATCTGCGCGCGCGGAGGCGCTGTTCGCGTCAGATCCCGAGATGATCGTGTGGTGGGCGACGCCCATCGAGTGCACGTCTTCCATCGCCCGCCGGGAACGTGAGGGGCTGGCCGCCGACGTCGTCGTGGTGCTGTTGCGCCGTCTCCGTGCGCTCGCGGCGCGCTGGGCAGAGGTCGCGCCCTCCGGTGCTGTGCAGCAGGATGCCCAGCGGCTCCTGCGCGTCCACGCCCTGCGGACGGGCGATGCACTGCAACTCGCGGCGGCGCGGGCGTTCTGCCGCGGCGTCCCGGCGGGGTTTCCGTTCGTCTGCGCGGCGACCTTCTCAGATCCCGACGACCTCGAAGAACGCGTCTTCGAGGAGGTCGAGGAGCTCGTCGCCGGAGACGTCGATGCGTTCGGCGATCTCGAGCCAGCGCCACTCGGCATCGGCCTTCACGGCGTCGTCCTCGTGGAACAGATCGGCCCAGTCGCTGCGATTGGCGCCGGCCTCGCTCAGTTTGAGGTGCAGGCGGACGCCGTCGCTCTCGGGGCGGTCCGAACGGCGCATCCACTCATCGCCCTTGGGGCGCAGGATGACGCCGGCGAAGAGGATCGGCGTCTTGCGGCTCTCGACCTTGCGGCCGAACATCAGGTCCGGCTGCTCGCCGGAGATGCCCGCCTTGGCGCCCTGGTGGAGCACGACGCCGTCCAGATCGAGCGCGATGCGGCAGATGCGATCGAGAACCTCGAGCTCGCGCGCGCTGCGCCCCTCGGCGATGTCACGGCGTCCCTTGGAACGCATCCAGGCCCTGGCCTTGTCGAGACTCACGTTGCGACTCCCATCCGATCCCGGATTCTGCGCCATGCGTGGCTACACGGGTAGCCCCGGGAAGTACCCCAAACCGACATGATGCCGCAGGAACGGAGCGGAAGGCCAGTCTTACGCGAAAACCCCCGGGGGCCGGTAGCGCAGGCCCGGAAACACCGTTTCGCGGTACGTCGCATCGAAACGCGTCGTGAGGGCCTCCCATAGCAGGTTGCGGTAGTCGCTCGTGACGCGCAGATCGCCCGGGCCCTCGGTGTCCTCGCCGCTCAGTCCGGGCCAGTCGCAGACGACCCGTCCGCCGCGCACACCGGCTCCCAGCACGAACGCACACGTGCCGCGGCCGTGGTCGGTGCCGAGGCCTGCGTTCTCGTAGGTGCGGCGTCCGAACTCCGAGAGACACACGACGGTCACGTGCTCGCGCAGCTCGCCGAGGTCCGTGTCGAACGCCGCGAGGCCTCCGGCGAGTTCGGTGAGTTGCCGCCCGAGAAGGGCATCCTGCGTCACGTGCGTGTCGTAGAAGCCCTGGTTGACGGCGGCGGCGCGCAGCCCGACGTCGCTGCGCACGAGTCGGGCGACCTGCGAGAGGGACTGCGCGAACTCCGTGTCCGGGTAGGCCGCGCCGGTCTCGGGATCGGAGCGGATCTCCTCGATGCGCCGCAGCAGCGCGAGGGCGTCCTCGCCCGGGCGCCGCAGCGCGCCGCCGCTGTCCGCGTACAGCCGCGCGAGAGCGTCGGCGAAGTCACCGGAACGCTCCGAGCGCGTCGCCAGACGGATGTCGTCGAGGGACTCGACGGCGGTCACCGACGGCGCCCCGCGCAGCGACTCCGGGACCGTGCGCCCGAAGGCCAGCGCCGAGAGCGCGCTGATGCCGGGCAGCGTGCGCAGCCAGCGCGCGATCCAACCTCCCGAGAGCGGCTGCGTGACGGACGCGCCGTGTTCCATCTGGTCCTGCGCCTCGAAGTGCGAGCGCGTGTCGTCGTCGGAGCCGATGGCGTGCAGCACGGCGAGCCGCCCCTCGCGATACGCCGGGAGCAGCGGTTCGAGGGCCTCGTGCAGCGCGAAGCGGTCGTCCAGCGGGATCGCGCCGCCTGCGGTCTCGCCCGCCTTGCGGCGGTCGATGGCGATCGTCGGACGCAGCTCGTGGTACGCGTCCTCGAAGGTCGGGACGACGGTGTTCAGACCGTCGAGCCCGCCGCGCAGGAAGACGAACACGAGTGTGCGTGGCTTGCTCATCCTGCACCTGCCTTGCGCGTCGGGACGCCTGCCGTGACCATCAGAAGACCTGGAAGGCGGGCGACGCGATCAGCAGCGCCACCGCCTCCTCCTGCGCCGTGCGGTCCCCGCCGCCCGACACGCTGTACGCGTCGATCGCCGCGCGCTCGTCGCCGCTCGCGCGACGGCCGAAGAACAGCGGCGCCAGGTCGGACGGTGGGTCGCGCCCGGGGGCCAGACCCGCGCGGAGCGCGAGCCCGGCGAGGTCGATCTTGGTCGGCCCGAGGGCGTTCGTGGCGAGCGCGAGCGCGAAGTTCCAGCGCCAGAGCAGCGTGCCGGTCCACGGTTCGCTCTCGTCGGGGTAGCCGTCCGGCGTGGGATGGGCGTAGGGCACGTGCCCCATGCGCTCGAGCGCCTGGAGCTCGCCGCGACCGGCCCGCGCCTCGGCCCCGACGGCGCGCAGCGCACTCACCACGAAGTGGAACGGGCGCTTGGTCTTCTGCCCCGCTGACGCGCGGAACGCGTCGGAGGTCAGGACGTGCCGGACCAGCGCCGCGATGTCGCCCTCGGTGCGGTAGAACACCTCGGCCGTTGCCAGGACGAGATCCTCCGGCGGCGACTCCGCCACGAGCCTGCGGCACAGCTTCCACGCGATGTGGCGCGCCGTGGCGGGGTGCGCGCAGACGATGTCGAGCAGCGCTGCGACGTCGTCTTCGCCGCCCCCCGCGGGGATCGTCTTGCCGAGCACGGTCTTGGCGCCGTCGTCGTGCCACTCGCGGCGGAACACGGCGTCCCGGTTCGGCAGCCGCGCGTCGCCGCCGGGGTCCCCGAGCAGCGCCCGGAGGGAGCGCAGATCGGCCTTGATCGAGCCCTCGGCGAGTGTCCAACCCGTGAGGCAGCGCGCGGCCTCCATGACGTCGGTCTGCGCGTAGCCGCCACGGACGCCGAGCGTGTGCAGTTCGAGCAGCTCGCGGGCGTAGTTCTCGTTGGGCGCCTCGTGCGGCGTGCCGCGCCGGTTGCGGCGGCCGTCGAGGTAGACGAGCATCGCCGGCGAGAGCGCCGACGCCCCGATCAGGTCGCGGAAGCGGCCGAGGGCGTGCGGGCGGATCACGCGCCGCTCGTCCATCGGCTTGGTCTGCAAGCAGCCCCGCTTGCCGACGTCGATCGAGAGGTGATCGGTCCAGAACCCCGTCATCACCTCCTGCAGCTCGCGCTTGGAGTGGACCGCGCGCAGCAGTGCCGCGCGTTCCATCTGGTGGCGGATCATCTTCTCGTCCACGCTCTGGAGGTCGTGGGGGTCGTCGAAGATCAGCTCGCACTCGGCGAGCCGCAGATCCAGCACGCTGTCGTCGATCGCGTGCGGCGCGAGTTGCTCGTCGATCCACGCTGCGGCGCCGATCTCGCGCACGCGTTCGATGCCGCCCGGACGCGGGCCGTACGTGGCGCGTGAGAGCAGGTGGAACGCGGGATCGACGGCGACGCCGTCGGCCAGCCGCACGACGTCCGGGACGCCGTCGAGCTGTGGCCCGAGCAGCGACCACGCCGCGTCGCAGCCGGTCAGGGTTCCGAGCGCGCCGGCGGCGGCGCCGGCGCGCAGCACGTTACGCCGGGTGACCCCGGCGGCACCGCGACGCGTCACGCGGCCGGCTCCGCGCCGCGGTCGGGCAGCCAGGCCCGTGCCGCTTCGCGCCGCTGATCGAACTGGAGGAAGGCGAACACGAGCGAACCGATGCCGGCCGCCGCACATCCCGGCAGGATCAGGAACCATCCCAGGAACGGGATGATCCACGAGAGACCGAGCGCCGTCGCGCCGCGGACCAGGCGCCGCCAGGGGCGGCCGTCATCCAGCGGCGAGGGCAGGCGTCCGCCGACGCACAGCGAGGCCGACGCGAGTCCGCCCGCGATCAGGAACGCTCCGGGCACGGCGAGCATGGCCTGGAGCACCTTGCCCGCGGGGCCCGCGTTCGCGAGCAGCGCCAGCGCGAGGATCAGCAGGCCGAGGATTCCGGTGCCGACGGCGAGCATGCCGATCTGCGCCATGGTGCCGCGGCGTTCGAGATTGCGGGCGGCCTGGCCGATCAGGCCCGGCGCCGCGACGGCCGTCACGAGCTGCAGCGCCCCGATGCTGAGCAGCGTGCCCAAGATGAGAAGAGTGATGCCCCAGACGGTTCCCGTGTACATGCGCGCCTCCTCGCGGAGCGTGCGAACGCCGCCCCGGCGGGGCACGCTCCGTTTCGAACCGTGTTACAACCGCCGCGTCGCGGCGTGGTTCAGAGGGCGGCGCAGAAATGTTCCGCGGCCAGTGTGACGAAGCGCGTGAGGTGCGCCGTCGCGCCGGCGAACGGGTGGCGGCAGTCCAGCACGTGGTCGGCGCCCTCGAAGAGCTCGAGGCGGGCGGTCGGTGTGGCCGCAGCGAGGCGCCGGCCGTCGCCTGGCGAGACACCCGTGTCCGCCGTGCCGTGACACACGAGCAGGGGCACGCGGATGTGCGACGCGCAGTGCGAGGCGAGGTCGTGCAACTCCGCGCGTTCGTCGAGCTCGCGGATCGCGTCGGCGCCGAAACGCAGGGTCTGGCCGGTGCGCGTGTTGACGATCGGGATGAAGCCGCTGGCGCGGCCGCGAGCCATGACCGCGTCCGGGAACCTGCCGAGCGCGGCGATCGCCGCGAGCGTGACGGCGGCGCGCACGCCGGCGTCCTGCGCCGTGCGCGCGATGACCAGACCGCCGCCGCGGCTGTGGCCGATCAGTCCGAGGCGCGCCGCGTCGATCTCCTGCATGCCCGGGAGGGTGCGGG
This sequence comes from Planctomycetota bacterium, assembly GCA_024277065.1. Taxonomy (GTDB): domain Bacteria; phylum Planctomycetota; class JAJSAM01; order JAJSAM01; family JAJVHW01; genus JAJRPF01. The sequence goes on along the minus strand of JAJRVY010000333.1, from coordinate 2,938 downwards.
CGCGCACGGCTGCGAGGACGAGCCCGAGATCCTCCTCCTCGCGTGCCCACGTGTTGCGCTCGAACAGTTCCTCCTCGTCGAAGTCGAGGCCGCCGGCGCCGACACCGTTGTGCGACATGTCGAAGCGCACGCACGCGATTCCCGCGTCGGCGATACCGGCGGCGATCGAGGGCCAGAAACCCCAGTTGCGGAAGCCCTTGAAGCCGTGGACGCCGACGACGACGGGGTGCGGGCCGGCGCCGTCCGGTACGTGGACGTCGCCGCGAATGGGCAGCCCGCCGCTGCCCGCGATCTCGAAGGGGTGGATGCTCATGCGGCGATGCTATCAGCCTGTCGGGGTCGTCCCGCGGACGGCGTCAGGCGGCTCTGCGCAGGGTGGGGTGGGTGAGGTGGATGGCCGTGTACGCGAGGGCGACGACGCACGCGGCGATCGTCGTCGTCCACGGGGCGCCGATGAACTCGGCGATCTGTCCGCCGACGAACCCGCCCGTCGGGAACGACGCCAGGACCGAGAGCGTGAAGAGCGACGACACACGGCCCCGGAGCGCGTCCGGGACGGTGGTCTGGATGAGGCTCGCGCACGAGGAGTGCAGTTGGATCATCGTGAATCCCAGCGCAGCGATCACCGCCAGCCCGACGTCGAAGGACGGCGCGTGGGCGAAGGCCAGCAGCAGCGGCGGTACGAAGAACCCGTAGCGGCGGATCAGCGCACCGCGCTGGATCGTGGAACTGCGTGTGGCGAGCGTGACGCCGCCGACGAATGCGCCCACACCCATCGCCCCGCGCAGCCACGCGAAGCCATCGGCTCCCTCGAGCCACACCTTCTTGGCGTAGACCGGAAGCAGTTGGCCGATCTGGAATCCGAACATCGCCGTGCTCACCGAGACCAGCAGCGCGCCGCGGATCACCGGCGTCCGGAGGGCGTGGCGGAGCCCGTCGAGCGGGTTGGGCCGTTCGCGCGCGGCCCGCGTCGCCGGCACGGTCTCACGGATGATCAGCAGACTCGTGAGCACGCAGAGGAACGAGATCGCGTTGATCACGAGGCAGCCGCCCTCGCCGAGATCCGTCTGCGCCATGAGCACGCCGAACACCGCGCTGCCGACGACCTGCGCGACCTGGAAGGCGACGGCATTCAGCGCGAACGCATTCGTGATCCGCGTCGGCCCGACGAGCCGCACGACGAAGGCGTGGCGCGCCGGCGCGTCCACCGCGAAGACCGACGACGCGTACGCGATGTAGACCAGGATGTGCCACGGCTGCACGCCGCCGGAGAGCACCAGCGCCGCGATGCCGGCGGCGCCGGCGCACATCAGACTCTGCGTGCAGAGCAGCACCGTGCGCACGCGCACGCGGTCCAGCAGCGCGCCGGCGGGGATCGAGAGCAGCAACGCCGGCACGATGGGCACGCCCGCCGCCAGACCGAGCCACATCTCGGAGTCGCCGGTGATGCGGTAGATCAGCCAGGAGAGCGCCGCACGCTCCATCCACGTACCGATCAGCGAGAGTGCGAGACCGGCGTAGAAGAGCCGGTAGTTGCGCTCGCGGAGGGCTTCGAAAGTGGGAGGGAGACGCATTTTGTTCGGTGCCGCGTGTGGGTTGCGCTCGGACTGCCGCACCGTATACCGTGGTTTGCGGAAGTGCCGAAACCCCGGGAGCGTCGGCTGCGTTCTGTTGCCGAGAGGATCCCGCCACATGGTTCCCGGGCGGTCCCCATGCGGTGGGCGGCGACGTCGGTTCGCAAGGCCCGGTCGAGACAGGAGATGCGAGATGGCACAACGTACCCGGAACAGCGCGCGACGCGCCACGCCCGTGCTCGTGAGCGCGGTACTGGGATTCACGGTACTGGGACTCACCGTACTGGGGCTCACGGGCTGCGGCGCCGGTGCGGACGCGTCGGGCGCGGACGCGATGGCGGAACTCACGTCGCAGGTCAAGGAACAGCAGCGGCTCAGCAAGGCGCTGCTCGATAGTCTGGACCGCATCGAGCGTACGCTCGACGGCCACACCCAGGACATCGACCGCCTCAGTCGTGATCGCGTGGCGACCGAGCTCGCCGCCGTGAGCGTCGCCGCGAGGCCCACCGAGGACGCCGCCGCTGCTGCCGCGGACGCAGCCCCGGTGGCCGGACTCGACGTCGCCGCGCTGCTCGAGACGGAGGACGGCCAGGCCGCTGTCGAGAAGGCCATGGCGGTCGTCCAGCAGAAGCGTGACGCCGAGCGCCGCGAGCGCTGGGTCGGCGCCATGGTCGATCGCTTCGCGGCGGATGCGAACCTGTCCGATGCGCAGACCGACGACATGCGCAGAATCGTCTCCGGCAGTTTCAAGAAGATCGGCGAGCTGTGGTCGGGGATGCGCGGCGGCGATGGCGTCACGGCGGGCGAGCGCACGCTCCAGCGCGAGGAGGCCATGCTGAAGGTCGAGGAGATCCGCCAGGAGACCAACGACGAGGTCAAGGCAGTCCTCTCGCCCGATCAGTACGCGCTCTACGAGGAACAGGCGGCGCGCATGCGCGGCTTCGGCGGGGGCCGCGGCATGCGCGGTCGCGGGGGGCGCTGAACTCCGAGATCCCTCGGACCGCGGCGATCTCGCGAAAGGGCGCTCGCGCGACGAGCGCCCTTTCCGATTCACGGCGCAGCCCGTCCGGGGGCGTAGGATGAGCGGGATGCAAGCCGTTCCGCGTTTCGCCAGTGCCTCGTGCGTCGGGGGTGCCCTCGACATCGCTCTCGAGCACGCCGCCCGCCGCGTCGTCGCCGCGCTGGATGGCACGACGCCGGACATCGCGTTCCTGTTCATCTCTCCGGCCTACGGCGACGCCGTCACGGAGGCCGGAGCCCGCATGCGCGAGTTGCTCGGTGCCCGACACATCATCGGCAGCACGTCGATCGGCATGCTCGAGACGATCGGTGAGTGTGAGCGCGGTCCCTCCCTCGCGGTGCTT
>JAJRVY010000332.1 GCA_024277065.1 Planctomycetota bacterium | reverse complement strand
TCTCGTCGAACGCCTCGCGCCGCATGAAGAACACCGACCCATCGACGCAGCCGAAGACCGGCCCGATGCGCTTCCAGTTGAGCGCCGTGCCGGTGACCGCCACGCGCGGGTCGTGATCGAGCACGGCCGCCAGACGGCGCAACCAGTCGGCCGTGAGGATCTCGCAGTCGGGATTCAGGAGCAGGACGTAGCGCGAGCGCGTGTCCACCTGCGCGAGTCCCTGGTTGCAGCCGCGCGCCCAGAGCAGGTTCTGCTCGTTCTGCACGAGCCGTAACCGCCCGGCGCGAGCCTCCGCGGCGTTGAGCTCCCGCATCGGCGCCTCCGACGCGTTGTCCACGACGATCAGCTCGTACGGCTCCTTCGTGCGCGCCGCGAGCGAGGCGTAGAGTCGCGCAGCCCACGCGGCGGCGTTCCACGTGACGGTGACGATCGAGACGAGCGGCGCCTCCCCGGCGCGGACGGGACCCATGCCCGGAAAGTAGCCGCTCGCGTGCCCACACGACGAAGTTCGCATCATGAACCACGCCGAGGTCGCGGGAGAGGTAGACTGCGCGGCGCCGGGCGGAGGGGCGCCACGATGCGGGCTCCACCGTCGCGCTTGCGAGGGACTTGCGTGGAGGACGACTGCATGCGACCGCATGGCAAGACGCTGCTGATCTCGCTGCTCGCACTGTGCGCTGCATTCGCCACCGTCGCCGCGGGCGCCGCAGCGCGGGCCCAGGACCGGCCGCACCCTGCGCCACAGCGACGGGTATCGCCGGAGGGGCGCGCCCTGCTCACCCGCTGGGGCGAAGCGCTCCACCTGCCGCAATCGTCACCGGCCACGACGCTCGAGGCATCCGTGTTCGGCCGTCGGCACGTGATGTTCGGCCGCGGCCCGTTCATCGCCGATCTGCGATGGACGCGGGAGCACGGGCTCGCCGTCGAGGCGCGCGTGCCGTGGGCCCTCGTCGCGGAACTGCCGCCCGAGGCCGCGGCGGCGGCCCGCCGCGGTTTCTCGCAGTGGACGCGCAAGCTCCTCGCCCCCGTCATGGAGTCCCCGCTGCGACGCGCCGCGGACTACCACGTCGAGGTCGCGTCCGAGGACGGCACGCGCGTCGTCCTGCTCACGCCGTGGGCGCCCGCAGCCCGGTACGAGAGCGTCCGCTTCTACTTCCTCGAAGAGAACGGACTCTGCGAACGGCGCGTCGCCGTGCGGCGCGTCGCTCCAGGCTCCCCCGCCGCGAAGCTCGAGGCCGGCGCGGAGATCCTCACGTCGTACCTGTACCGCCCGAGCGGTGTGCGCAACCTGTTGACCGAGACACGTACTGTGACGTCTTTCGGCGAGACCGTCGTGCAGTACGGCTACGACGACGAGGCGCGCACGCCGGCCGCCGCCGGGGCGCCGCCGCAGCCCGTGCGGGTGACGGTCAGGTCCGCAGCGACCGGGAGCCCCATCGACCTCACCGTCGGACGCTGGATCGTCGATGGCGAGCCGTTCACGCAGGGCCTCGATGAGTTGATCGACGAGTTCCGCGAGGGGCTGCGGCCCGCCCTGCCGATCCGCGGACGAGTCACGCTTCCGGGCGGCGCGCCGGCTGCAGGGGCGGCGATCCGCGCCTTCGAGCCGACGCCTCCGCCGGCGCCGGCCGAGGCGTCCGCCCCGCGCGAGGACCTCGACCTGATCGCCCACGTGATCTATGGGGACCCACGGGACTGGACGCGGCCGCGGCCGCTGGCGGCGTGGAGGGCGGCGCCGCAGGGCGGCGCCACGCCACGCGGCGCCCGCAAGGTGGCCGCCGCCACCGCGGACGCCGACGGACGCTTCGAGATCGCCCTGCCCCGCGAGGTGTCCGGCACATCGCTCATCGTGAGGGCGCGGGCCGCCCGGGGGACGGCGACCGTGTTCGATGCTCACGACGGCGAGGTCCTGGACATCGTCGTGGGTGCGCTGATGCGTGCGCCCGGGCGTCTACTCGACCCAGGCGGCAAGCCCGTCTCGAACGCGACGATCGTTCTCTCCGACGGCGTCGAGGACTGGACCGCGACGACCGACGACGCCGGGACGTTCGCCATCGACGGTGTCGCGCCGGGGCGCTACGCATTGCGCGCCCGTGCCGACGGGTACACCCCACTGCTGCACGAGAGAGTGCTCGTGCGTGCCGACGGCGAACTGGATGTGCGCCTGCGGCGCGGAGCGACGCTCACGGTGAGGGCCGTGCTCGAGACGGACGGCGGCAGCGAGCCGCTCGAGGGCGTCGAGGTCGTCGCGCTGGAGACCGGCAGTCTCGTCTACGTGCGGAGCCGCACCGGCAGGGACGGTACGTGCACGCTCCACGGCCTGCCGCCGGGCACGTACGAGGTGAACGGCCGCAGCGCCGTCGCGGCATCGTTCGGCGAAGAGCTCACGAACCTGGGCGGCACGGCGCCGGCGCAGGACGTCGAGTTGCTGTTCGAGCCGTTCGTCGGGACGCCGCTGACCGTCGTGGACGCGGCGGGACGGCCGGTCGAGGGCATGGTCTTCTACTGCGCCAACGCCGACGAGGAGTACGACGCGGAGCTCTCGCGGCGCCTGCCCGGTGCGACGGACGCCACGGGCCGCTACACGTTCGCGTTCGAGTTCGAAGGCCCTCACGCCCTGATCTACGGTCAGCACGAGGGGCTCGGCCTCGTGCGCGTGTTTCCCGATGCGCACGACACCGCCGAGCCGCTGACCGTGCGGGCGGGCCCGGCCATGCGCGTCTTCGGCACCGTGCGGCGACCCGACGGGCGTCCCCGACCCGGCGCCCGCGTGCTCCTCGAAGCGAATGCGGGCACGGGCGAGGACGAGCTGCTCATCGCTCTGCGCTGCGGCCCCGACGGCAGCTTCGAGTACGCCTTCACGCCGCGCGGTGAGGCCTGGGTCTCGGCGGAGCTCGGCGACGACGCCTGGAGTGACGACTACACCGTGACACCCATTCCCGGGCAGGACGAGTACCGCGTCGAGATCGAGATCGCAGACTGGCGATAGCGGCGGGTTGCCGTGCGACGCCGAGATACGCGGGACGGCCGCGGGCGCGTCATGCGTTTCCCCCCGGTGCAACGTCCCCGCACACCAGCCCGGACCATTCATGAGGCTCGCGCACTCCATGAAGGGGGGCGATGCGAAACCGAGGTGGAGCGCGGATGCGGGAGCCATCGCCCGCGCCGCGAGGCCCGTCCTGAACGAGGACAGAGCGCCCGAGATCAAGGCGCGCCTGCGAATTCCCAGCCGTAGCTTCGTAGAGCAGGCGCAACGCGGAGATCGGCGCTCTGATCCGTTCTGGAGTGTGAGTCGTCATGAATGGTGCGGGCTAGACTCTCCAGCGTGACTGCCCGAGGAGGAGCCCCATGCGTCCGACGTCCCTGACATCCGCCCTGCTGCTCGCCGTGCTGGCATGCGCCACGCCCGGGCTCACGCACCACGCCGCGGCCCAGGACGAGGGGGCGGGGGACGAGGGAGCGCGGGACGACGGGGCCGGCACCGAGAAGCGCAGGGTCTCGCCCGAGGCGGAGGCAGCGCTCGTGACCTGGGGCAAGGCGATGCACCTGCCCCGGCGCACGACAGCGGACACGATCGTGGCCCACGCGAGCGCCTCCAACCAGTCGATGTTCGGGGGCGGCGAGCTCGCGGTGACGACGACGTGGAAGCGCGACGGCGGTCTGTCGCTGACCGTGTCGCTGCCGCAGGAGATGACGGACTCGCTGCCCCCGGAAGCCGTGGAGATGGCGAAGAGCATGTTCGAGACGTGGGCCCGCGAAGCGCTCGCGCCCGCGTTCGAGTCCCCCGAACAGTACGCGGGCGACTACCACGTCGGTCTGCGCAAGCCGTCGGGCAAGGCCGCCGCCGCGGGCGAGACTCCCGAGCGCGTCGTCGAGTTGCTGCCGTACGACGACGACGCCGCCGCCGAACTGCAACTCCTCTACTTCGACGAGCGCGGACTCTGCGAGCGCCGCGTGCTCATTCCGCGCGTGGACGTGAACGACCCGGCGCAGTCGATGATGGTGGGCGCCGAGATCGAGTCCACGTTCGACTACGAGAAGATCGGCGAGCGCTACGTCGTCAAGCGCATGAGCATGCTGCTGCCGATCGGCGAGCTGCTCGTCGAGTACGACTACTACGAGATCACCGACGGGCCACCGCTGCTGAAGACGGTGTCGATGGTGACGCCCTTCGCCGCCGACCCCATCGAGGTCACGCTGCACGACTACACGATGGACGGCAACGAGGTCGCGGCGACGAAGCGGGAGGAGCCCGCCGGTGAAGGCGCGTCGGAATCCGGAGACGAGGAGTCCGGCAAGACCGACGAGCCCGACAAGAAGAGCGGCGGAGACGGAGGAGGAGGAGGAGGAGGCGACCGCAAGTAGCGCCGGCCGCGACGCTACTTCTCGTCCTCGGGATCCGGGAAGCCGGTCTCGAGACGGTAGATGAGGACCTCGGCGCGACGGCTGTCGGCGTCGTCCTTCTTCCACACAGCGCGCGCGATCTCCATCGGATTGTCGATGTCCTCGTTGCGCTGCACGACGACCGCGGCTGAGGCGATCCAGCGCTCTCCCGCCTCTTCGAAGCGCATGACGATGCGGCGCCGCTTGCCCTGGTAGCGGGCCGGGGCGAGGATCGTCTTCCACTGCGAGACGATCTCCTTCTTGTCGCGACTCGAGCGCGAGCCGTCGATGCCGAAGCCGTCGGTCTGCATCATGAACTTGCAGCGTTCCCAGAGGAAGTCGAACTCCGGGACGGCGAGCGGCTTGCTGCGGACGAAGTCGTGGCCCTCCGGCATCATGTTCGCCGGATCCGGTCCGAACGGATTGTTCATGCCCTCGCACGACGTCACGAACGTCGGGACGACCAGTGCGAGAAGCAGCGCGGCGCGCGTGAGGCGGGATCGAGTACGCATGGCGTGAGACTATCTGGCCTGGCCCACGGTCCCGTCAAACTCATCGGCATGCCGGACCGGACCAAGCCGGACCGGGAGCTCCGGGCGCGTGACAACCCTGCGCACGCGGCCGCTGGCCGGCCGGGCCAGGGTCGCGAGATCCCGCTCCGCGTCATGGGCCGTAAGGGCGCCGACGCTCCCCGCGCGCGTGACGCTGCGCATCGCCACGTTCGCGCCGCGCGTGGCGCAATTGGCGCGCGCGGCCTGCCGGCGCCCCGCCACGGCCGCGAGACATCTCGCTCCCTACGCAGTGAAGCCCGCGGAGGAATCGCGCCAAGCGCGCCACATCCGCGCACCCCATGCTCCCGAAGTGACTTGCGCGCGCCAGGCTCGTGGCGCAGTGCGCCCCTTGCGCGGCGTGCGATGCTCTACGTGGCTGCGCGAAGTCGTGTCTCTGGAGCGTGCTCGGAGGGCTCCACGAGAAGGAAAATGCAAGTTTCTTGCACCATCTCGGCGTCGAGCGGCATGTCACTCCATGCGACGGGATCTGCGGACGACCGCCGGCCCGCCGCGAAGGGACCGAGGCACGCTGCGACGTGCCGAG
>JAJRVY010000331.1 GCA_024277065.1 Planctomycetota bacterium | reverse complement strand
GCGACCGTCGAGACCGCGGACGGCGCGGCTGTGAGCGGCCGGGAACTCGTGCGTCGGCTCGCCGCGGGGCATCTCGCGGCGAGCGCAGAGCCCACGGACGGAGAGGCTGCGGCAGTGGCGCGTCCGATCGTGGTGATCCCCTGCTGGGAGTGGACGCGCGAGTCGCCAGGTCACTTGGGCGTGCTGTTCACCGCCGCAGCTGACGTCGCCGGCCGCGAGCGCGGTGCCGAGCGTGCGATGGCCGGCGGCGGGCTCGTGATCGTCGATCATCCGTTCCTGGGGCCCGTCCCCACCGAGGATGCGCTCCTGCGACGCATGCGGGCCGATCGCCGCTGGAAGCCGTTCGCCACGCCGGACGGCCTCCGGGGGGCCTGGAACGGCATCGAGGTGTGGCACGATCGCTCGGTCATGGTCGAGCGGATCTACGGGCAGCGCGACGACGCGCCGCCCGAGGCGCGCATGCTGTCGCGCTCGCTCGCGATCTGGGACGCCGCCACGTCCGCCACGCGCCGCCGGATCGTCGCCGTCGGCGGCTCCGACGCGCACGGCAGGCTGCCCTACACCGTCGCGCCGCTGGCGGTCGTCAGCGTGCGTGTCGCCGCTCCGGCGGACGCCGACGAAGCGGCGATGACGGACGCGCTGCGCCGCGGGCTGCGCGCCGCCCACGTGACGTTCGGGCGGCACGGCGGCGCGGCGGCCCGGGACTTCGCCGCGACGAGCGACGTCGCGGGCGAGCGCGCGGCGATCGGGGACTCGCTGCGCGTGCGCGAGACGGTCCGGCTGACGTGGAGCGGGCGCGCCCGGCTCATCGAGAACGGCGTGTTCGTCGGCGCGTTCGAGGATGGCGCGGAGCGCCGCCTGGCGAAGCGTGGCGCGTTCGCCTTCTGGCGCATCGAGAGACCGCGCGACGCGTACTCCAACATGATCTACGCCAACCTGCCCGAGCCGCCCGCCGGGGCGCGCTGACGGCCGCCGACGCGCGGCCGGTGCGGGCTACGCGTCGTCGTCGGTCGCGGAGTCGAAGTCGTCCTCGTCGGTCGTGACTCCCGCGGGGCCGCCATCGCTCGCCGCGGCGTAGAAGGGCGGCGTGACCGGCTGCCCGAGCTGCCGCAGGCGCTCCGCGGCCAGCGCGCACAGCCGCGCGCCGGTGAGCACCATGTCCACGAGCACTTCGTCGATCGTCGCCGTGCGCTCTGCGCCGTCCTCGCCCGCGATCGTCACCGTGCGCTGCAGATCGTCGTGCGAGAGGGAGCCCACGGCGTCCCGCAGCGTCAGGCGGAAGCCGCCGAAGAGCGGCCCGAGCTCGTACGGACTGCGGATGCGGTCGGCGACGAGCGGCACGTGGCGGCGCCCGCCGATGGTCTCGTGCACGTGCCGGCGCTGGATGTCCAGGAACTGCACGAGCAGGTTGCGCAGCGAAGGTCCGCCTGCCGGGCCGGGTTCGGTGAAGCCCTCGTCGGGGATCTTCACCGCGGCCATCAACAGGTCGTCGAAGTGGCGCCCCTGGTGTTCGCAAAGATCTTCGTAGTCCATGGGCCGAGGGTACCTCGGCCGCGGCGCGCAGTGGCGTGTGCTCCGTCCGGTGGGGGACTTGACAGATCGCGATCCCAGTCCCACACTCCCGCCGAGTCGGGAAGGTGACCCGGGCGCCGTCGGCCTCGTCGCACAGACGTGGCGGGCGGCGCTCGGCGCATGTCCGCAGCCACCTGCAGCCAAGCAATCGGAGGAAGTTCATCTTGCACATGTTCCATCGCACTCTCGCTGCGCTGACCGTCGCGGCCATCGGCGGCGCCGGTCTGTTGACCTCGCACGCCCTCGCCACCGTCGCCCGGGAGGGCACGATCGGCACCGAGTTCACAGCCGTCTTCGCCGGCGACCTCGGCAAGAAGCCCAAGATCGAGCTGCGCTACGTCGAGCCCTCGGCGAAGCGGCCCAAGCCCCCCAAGGCCAAGGTCAAGGTCACGGCCGTGAACGGCGGCCGGGTGACGTTCGTGATCCAGGCCGCCAAGGGCGGCGGCGAGTTCGCGATCGGCATGAAGGGCTCGGACCAGAGCGCCGGCTCGTTGTTCCTGCGCGCGCCTCGCGTGGACGGCGCCGGGAGCACGACGGTCGCCGCGGGCGGGGAACTGACGCTGAACGGCGCGTTCTTCGGTGACGACAAGAGCAAGCGCAACGCCCCCAAGGTGTTCGTCAACGGCAAGAAGGCCAAGACGCTCACGTTCGGCGGCGGCGTCCTCGAGATCCAGTTGCACAAGAAGACGTCGCCGGGGCCGGCCGACATCACCGTCCAGAACAAGATCGGCGAGGGCACGTACGACGGTGTCGTCACCGTCACCGCGCCCCCCAAGCCCATCAAGGGCAAGGACAACGTGACGGCCAAGATCGGCGGCAAGGCGTTCAAGGCCGTGTTCTCGAGGAAGAAGCCGGAGGCCGCCGTGGCGGTCTTCAACTCCGGGGTCGGCTCCCTGCAGATCACCGCCGCCAAGAACTCCGGCAGCCCGCGCAACCTGACCACCCAGTTGCTCACGATCGTCGTCGGCGTCGGTGTGACCGACCTCGATGATCTGGAACTGCCGGCCACGTTCGACGATGTCGGACTCGTGACCTTCTCACGCTCGAACGTCAAGTCCAGCGGCGGCTTTCCGCCGAAGGTCACCCAGACCACGACCCTGTGGACCAGCGAGGGCGGCACCCCGTTCTCGGTCACGATCACCGGCTGGGACGGCAAGCGCTTCGCCTGCACGTTCGGCGGCAGCCTGAACAAGAAGGCGGGCGACGGCGCCGCGACGCTGAGGATCGACGCGGGCTCGGCTGTGCTCGAGGCACGCCGGTAGTCGCTCGCACGGACGAACTCGTGGCCCCGGTGCGTTCCGCGCACCGGGGCCTTCTTCGTCGCCGCCGACGCGGTCTGGCGGCGGGCGGCACGCCGCATGCTGTAGAACGTGCGGATCATGGCCCGTGGTGAGCAGTTCCTCAGCGCCCTGCGATCGCGCGTCCTCGTGGGGGACGGCGCGATGGGCACCGCCCTGATCCGGCGCGGCGTCGGCTCGGACGAGTGCTTCGAGGCGCTCAACTCCAGCCGTCGCGACATCGTGCGCGACGTGCACCGCGAGTACGCGGCCGCCGGCGCCGACGTCCTCGAGTCGAACACCTTCCGGGCCAACCGGCCGCACCTCGCGCGCTTCGGGCTCGCCGACAAGACGTTCGAGTTCAACTATCGCGGTGCGCGGCTGGCGCGTGTCATCGCCGGCCGCGGCGTGTTCGTGGCCGGCAGCGTGGGGCCGCTGGGGTGCGATCGCCGTGATCGCACGCCGTCGGACGAGGAGCGCGAAGATGCCTTCGCGGAGCAGATGAGCGCCCTCGCCGCGGGCGGCGTCGATCTCTTCCTGCTCGAGACGTTCACCGACATCGACGAGATCCGCGCGGCGCTGCGGGCCGCTGCGGCCGTCGCCGGGGACGTCCCCGTGCTCGCCCAGATGGCGTTCTACGAGGGGCACGGCAGCCTCTCCGGCGTGTCGATCGGCCGCGCCGTCGAGGAACTCCTGGCCGAGGGCGCGAGCGGCGTCGGCGTGAACTGCGGGCGCGGGTTCGCAGACGCGCTCGCCGTCATCCGCCAGATGGCCGGGATCTGCGACGTGCCGCTCTGCGCGTTCCCCAACGCCGGACTGCCCGACGTGCGCGAGGGACGGCTGGTCTACGAGCAGCCGCCCGCCTACATGGCCGCGATGGCGGCCGCCATCGCGGACGCCGGCGCGAACCTGATCGGCGGCTGCTGCGGCACGGACGCGCGCGCCGTGGCGGCCATCGCCGAGCGCGTGCGCGGCAGACCGCTCGCGAGACGGTCACCGGCCCCCGCCGTCGTCCCTGCGGCGCCGGCCGCGCCCGCCGTCCCGGACGAGCCCGTCGCGCCCGGGTTCCTGGCGGCGCTCGGCAAGGAGCCGTTGATCGTCGTCGAACTCGATCCTCCGCGGGGGCTGCTGGTCGAGAAGGTCGTGGAGGGCGCGCGGCTGCTGCGCGACGCGGGCGTGCACCTCATCTCGATGGCCGAGAACCCGCTCGCCTCCGTGCGCATGGGGAACGTCGGGATGGCCTACATCGTCCGCCGCGAAGCGGGTGTCGAGCAGCTCGTGCACTTCACCGGCCGTGATCGCAACGCGCTCGGGCTGCACAGCGATCTCATGGGCGCCGCGGCGCTGGGGTTCGGCCACGTGCTCGCGATCACCGGCGACCCGGCCGGCGACCGGCGCGCAGGAGGCCCGACGGGCGTGACGTCGGTCTACGACGTGAACTCGGTCGGCCTCGTCGGCATCGCCGCCGCCCTCAACCGCGGCGAGACGACGCACGGCGTCGATATCGGCAGACCTGCGGGGTTCACCATCGGCGTCGCCTTCAACCCCAACTTCCGTTCGATGGACGGGCAGGTCAAGAAGCTGGAGCAGAAGGTCGCCGCGGGCGCGCACTTCGCGCTCACGCAGCTCTGCTACGACGAGGAGCGCATCGCGCTGATTCCGGCATCGACGCAGGGGTGCGGCATCCCCGTGCTACCCGGCGTGATGCCGTTCGTGTCGCATCGCAACGCGCTCTTCACGCAGCACGAGGTCCCAGGCGTACGCGTGCCCGACGAGATCGTCGCGCGCATGGAGGGGCACCCGTCGAAGGAGCGCGCGGCCGAGGAAGGGCTGGCGATCGCCCGCGGGCTCGTCGCCGCCGCGCTGCGCGCCGGCGCCCCGGGCGTCTACATCGTGGCGCCCTTCAATCGCGCCGACCTGGCGGTCGAGCTCGTGAAGTGCGTTCGCAGCGAGTGGCCGGCGTCGCACTCCGCTCCGCCGGCGGACTGACGCGACGTGCGCCGATCGGGGGGCCGCAGCGTCAGCGGCTGAAGCGCGCGAGCTCGCGCAGCACGCTGAGGATCTGATCGCGGTGCCCTGCGTACACCGGCGTGGCGTTCGGGACCGCGGCGTCGTCGTGCGTCGTGACGTAGCCACCGCCGAGCGCCGCGTCGCGGACGGGAGCGACGATCTTGCAGTCCTCGTCCACGATGGCCAGGCGCTTCCAGTCGGCCACCACGACGTGGTCGCGGACGTGGTCCCCGAACAGGTCGTAGCCCAGCGAGTACTCGGATGGTGGCGTCGTGACGCCGAGGGCGGCGAGGATGGTGGCCGGGAGGTCGATGTGGCTCGAGAGGGTCTGGAATTTCCGCGGCTCACGGCCCGGCATCCAGATGACGAGTGGCGGGCGCGTCTGCTCATCGACGAACGTGGAGTTGTGGCCCCAGTGCCCCTTCTCCATGAACTCCTCGCCGTGGTCGCCGGTCACGACGACGATCGTCGTGTCCAGAAGGCCGCTCTCCTCGAGGTAGGTGAGGACGCGACCGAACCGTGCGTCCAGCGAATGACACGCATTGAGGTAGCTGTTGCGGATCGGCTCGACGTCCTTGTCCATGTCCATCGTGACGTAGTTCAGGCGGCGCTTGAAGGGGCGCCGGACCGCCATCTCCTTGGGGAAGTCGTACGGCGCGTGTGCCGACTCGAAGAACATGAAGCGCATGAACGGCTTCTCGGTATCCCTGTTCTCGATGCTGTCGATCAGCGCCGTGACGTGTTCGCGGTCGTTTTCCCAGCCCCGCAGATCGGGGTTCTCCTCGTGCATGCGAGTCTGCGGCAGACGCGCCCAGAGGGTGCGGTCGAACTCGGGGTACGTGAAGCGCGCACTCGTGCGGACGTCGATGTCGTAGCCCGCGTCGAGCAGCGTGTCGATGACGACGGGACCTCTGTTCGCTTCGAGGAACTTGAACCAGTAGGGGCCGTAGAGCCCGTAGAACATCCCGAACATGCCCATGCGCGTGCCGTTGCCCGCGCTGTAGTGATTCTGGAACCACTGGCTGCGCTCGGCGAACGCGGTCGTCTCCGGCATGAGTTCCGGAGTGAGCGTGTCGCCGCGCCATGACTCCGCGACGAGCCACACGACGTTCAGGTTGCGCGCGTCCGGTGCGCGCACCAGCGGCGTGCGCGGGTAGTCCAGACGGCCCGAGCCGAGTGCGAACTGCACGGACTCGCGGCGCACCTCCTCGAGACCCAGATCGAGGCAGAACCTGCGCATGCGTGAGCGCGTGTAGAACGGCACGCTGCCCGCGGCGTCGAGAATGGGGCGGTACGCGCGGAAGGACGCGACGCCGTAGGCGATCCGTTCCCCGGCGGCGAGGGCGACGAGCGCGACGAGCGCGGTGACGACGCCGCGCGTGCGGAACACGCGCGCACAGAACCGCCGCAGGTTGGCGCTGCGCAGCGCAGCGGCGAGCAGCAGCGACTGCACCGTGATGAACCCCACGACGAGGAGGGCGATCGACGTGTTCGTCGAGTCCGTAGCGCCCATGGAATCGATGCCGCCCGGTGTCGAGACGAGGTTCCACACGAAGCCGTTCAGGTGGAAGCCGTACATGTCGAAGATGACGCCGTCCGCGAACAGCCCCAACTGCACGACCGAGCCGCTGACGAGTGCGAGCCCGAGGACGGCCCAGCGGGCGCCGCGGCTGCGCGCGACCGCCCTCGTGCGCAATGCCTCGTTCAGGACGAGCGCCGGTGCGATCGCGACGAACGCGTACATGGTGCAGTAGGAAACGTGTACGGCGACGATGAACAGGACCGCTGTCGCGGCGTGGACCTCCATCCCGCGCAACAGCCCGAGCGAGTTGACGAGCAGCAGGACGTAGGTCAGCGCGAGGTAGCGCCCCAAGGCGCCACGACGCGCGCGGCAATCGGGTGCGGGTCGCCATCGCGCGGCGCAATGTGCAGCCGATCCGCGCAGCTTCGTCAGAAGTCGGTTCGCGGGCCGGAACTTGGGGGATGATGACACGGCGGGCTCGTTCGGCTGGGGATCGTCTCCGTGCAGCGCCCACGACGCCGCATCTTCACGACTATCCCGCCCGCCGGCCGGATCGCCGTCGAATCGTCGTCGGTGGCAGGGCGGGAGTCTGGCGACACCCGTTCGGCATGCCCGCCTCGCCCTCGCGACGCCCGGCGTAGGGTTGACCCATTGTGGTCAACCCGGACGTCCCTGGCGCGCACGGCTGTCGTCGCGTCTCGCGACGTACGCGGCGGCCGGGGCGGTGATCGAACCTCCGGGGCCGGGACATTGCCGGCCCCTACACCGGGATACGCACGATCGGGGGCGACGGGTCGGTGGCGGGCGGGGGCGCGCGCGTTCGCGCCAGTCGTGCGGCGTCTACCGCGCGGTGACTTCGAACGCGACACGGCCGGAGTGGCGGGCGCCCTTCGGCGCGGTCCAGACGGGGAGCCCCGTCCGCAACCATGCCTTGTCGGCCTCGAAGACCGCGGTCAGTTCGTAGCGGCCCGGCGGCAACGGCTCCTCGCCGCGGGCGACGACGTCGAGCGTGATGGTCGCCGTCTCACCGGGGCCGAGGCGCGTCATGTTGCGCGGCAGGCGTCCGGCGGTGTCCTCGACGACGTGGCGCACCGTGGCCCCCGTGGCGTCGAGGACGCGGATCGAGAGCGTGCGATGGGGGTCGTCGGGGGCCGGTATCCAGACGGGAGTCTCGTCGCAGTTGGCGATCTCGACCTGCGCCGCGATCGGAGTTCCCGTCGGGTAGCTCGGCCAGCGCAGGCTCACGGCGACGTTCAGATCGTCGGCGGCGCGCGTGACGCGCTCAACCGCGATGCGTTCCGCCGGACCGCGTTTCGTTGTCGTCTGTCGCGTCCCGCCGCGTGTCGTCCTGCTGCCGCCCGAGTCGGACGCGTCGGCGATTCGCGCCATGGCGGCGAGACGATCCCGGAGCAAGGCCGTCTCCTGCTGCGGCGGCGGTGTGCGGCCCTCGCGGCTGAGGACCGGTTCGACGCCGCCGCTCGTGCTCATCATCCGCGGCAGTGCGAGGGAGATGATCACCACGAATCCACCGGCCACGGCGACGGCGCGGGTGCGGCGGCTGCGCAGGCCGGACGGCGGTGAGGATCCCGAGGTTCGTGCCATGACTCTCTCCCGGTTCCCTTTCGGCCGCCGGGGCGAGGCTGCTTGAGCCCGAGTTCGCTGCGGCTCGCCCGGATCCCTCATTCTTCATCGCGCGCGGCGTGGGTGCCGATACTCGCGGGATGCCGCTCCTCGCCTGCCTACGCAGTGTCCTGTCCCGTGTGCGCGTCGGAGTGGACCCCCGCACGTGCTCGCGTGGCACCATCGTCGTCCTGCCCCGCGGCGGCGTCGTGCTGCGTTGCGGAATCGCCGCGCTCGTCGAGGTCGCGAGCGGCGTCGGCGAGCCCGTGCCCGCGCGCGAGGACGCTGCGGCCATCGCCCGCTTCGTGCTCTCCGCCGGCCTCGCCGCGGTGTGCCCGGACGGCGACGTGACGGACGACGGGCGTGCGCAGTACCTCGGCGGCGAGGCGCGCATCGACCGGCTGACGCGATGGGCGCGCGGCCTCTCGCGCTCCGCGGTGTTCGCGGATCTCATCACGAATCCCGATGTGCGGCGCGAAGCGGCGGGCATCGCCGCGCGCCTGCGAGAGTTGGCTGATGCCGAGGAGGCACAGCTCGCGAGCGTGGGCGCCGAACTCGCCGCCACCGACCTCGAGGTGTTCACGGCGCGCATCCTCCGCATTCGCGACGCCGCGTGGCACGTCGAGCGCGAAGCGCTCGGGGCGGCGGACGAGGTCGCGGCGCTGGTCGTGGGCGTGCGCGCCACGCCCAAGCTCATGGAGGAGCTGCGCCGCGTGGTGGCCGTTCTGCGCTGCATCGACCGCATCGAGATCCGCGGCCGCGACTCCGCGGGCGTCGCCGTGCAGGTCGTGTTCACCGATCGCGCCTGGTACGACGCCTTCGTGACGCAACTCGCGGAACGCGGGTTCGACGACGAGCTGCGCGAGCGCACGCACCGTTCCGACCTGCCGGCGGGAGCGATCACTGCGTCTTCCCCGGACACTCCGCGCCCGTCGCTGACGTTCCTCTACAAGGTCGCCGCCGAGGTCGGACGGCTCGGTGACAACGGCGCCGATCTGCGTCGGCAGGTGGCTGCGGACGCTCTCCTGCGCGCGGCGCTGTCGCAGCCCGGAACGCGCATCGCCGTTCTCGGGCACACGCGCTGGGCGTCGTCCGGCGTCATCCGTGTCGCGAACTGCCACCCTGTGGACAACGGCGCGCGCGCCGCGGACGGCGGCGACGAGCATCGCGCGGGGCGCGTCTTCGTCGTCATGAACGGCGACGTGGACAATCACATGGAACTGCGCCGCGAGTACGAGCGTGAGACGGGTCGCGCCGTGTCCCCGCGGGTCACCACCGACACTAAGGTCGTCGCCCTCGAGATCGAACGGCACCTGGTCGCCGGGTGCACCGTGGACGATGCCTTCCGCAAGGCGTGCGCGCGCTTCCAGGGCTCGTGCGCGATCGGCATGTTGACGGACCTCGCACCGGGGCGCCTGTTCCTGTCGCTGCGTGGCAGCGGGCAGTCGCTCTACGTCGGCGTCTCCGACGACGGGTTCTTCGCTTCGTCCGAGGTCTATGGGCTGGTCGAGGAGACCGGCTCGTACATCAAGATGGACGGCGAGACCGAGCGCGTGCCGGGCGACGGGGACACGATGGGACAGATCATCGACGTCTCGCTCGACGGCCCGCGGGGCACCACGGGCATCCGCCGCCGGTCGTTCGACGGCGCGGACCTGCCGCTCGCGGGCGACGACGTACGGCAGGCCGAGATCACGACGCGCGACGTTGATCGCGGGGCGTTCCAGCACTTCTTCCGCAAAGAGATCACGCAGGCGTCGCGCTCGGTCTCGCGCACGTTGCTCGGCCGTGTGACGCACGGTGAGGACGGCGCGCTGCGGCTCGCCCCGCGCATCCTCTCGCGTCTCGTGCTCGAGCGCATCGAGAGTGCGCGCGTGCGCCACGTCTACGTCGTGGGCCAGGGCACCGCGGCGATCGCCGGGGCGGGCATCGCCGAGTACGTGCGGCGTGTGGTGGGCGGCGGACGCATCCGCGTGGACGCCATCCCCGCCACCGAACTCTCGGGCTTCCATCTCGCGGACGACATGAACGACACGGTGATCGTCGCCGTCACGCAGTCCGGCTCGACGGCCGACACGAACCGCGCGGTGGACATGGCCCGCAAGCGCGGCGCGCTGGTCGTCGCGATCGTCAATCGCCGCAACTCCGACATCACGTATCGCGCCGACGGCGTCGTCTACACGTCGGACGGCCGCGACGTCGAGATGTCGGTGGCCTCCACCAAGGCGTTCTACGCGCAGATCGTGGCCGGCGCTCTTCTGTCGCTCGCGCTGGCGCGGGCTCTCGGCACGCTGAACGCGAAGGAGATCTCGAGCGAGTTGCGCGAGCTCGTGGCGCTGCCGGGGCTGATGCAGCGCGTGCTCGACGACGAGGACGTGATCCGCGAGGCGGCCGAGCGCTGTGCGCCGACGCGCGAGCACTGGGCCGTCGTCGCCAGCGGCCCCAACCACGTCGCCGCGCGCGAGGTGCGCATCAAGCTCTCGGAGCTCTGCTACAAGTCGATCGCCGTCGATACCGTCGAGGACAAGAAGCACATCGACCTCTCGAGCGAGCCCATGACGATCGTGCTCGCCGCCGGCAACCCGGAGTCCGTGTTGAACGACATCGTCAAGGACGTCGCGATCTTCAAGGCACACGCCGGCCTGCCCATCGTGTTCTGCAGCCAGGGCGAGGACCGCTTCGACGCGTACGCGTCGGCCGTCGTGCCGCTGCCCGTCGCGCCGCCGCTGTCCTCGATGGTGCTGTGCGCGCTCGCCGGGCATCTCTTCGGATACCACGCGGCGCGGGCCATCGACGCCAACGCGCGTTTCCTCGCCGGCGTGCGATCCACGCTCGTCGCGGCGCTCGGCGACGTCGATGCGCGCGACGATCTGCCGAACCTGCTCGAGCCCGCCAAGCGCGAGTACCTCGAGCTGCTGCAGCGGGACCACTTCACCAGCTCGCTGGACCCCGTGACCTCGGTGCGCATCGCGATGCTGTTCGATCGCGTGACGGGCGCCGCCGTCACCAGCGACGCCGACCGCGCGCTGCTGGCGGACGCCGACGGCGATCTCGTCGCGGCCTTCGTCAACGTGCTCGGCGACGCGCTCGACCAGACCGCGCGGCCCATCGACGCGATCAAGCACCAGGCCAAGATCGTGACGGTGGGGACGTCACGCCCCGAGCACGAGGTGCCCGTGGTGTTCGCGCGCGCGCTGCGCGAGGCGGGCATCGCCATCGACGCACTGGCGGCCGTGGATCAGCTCGAGCTGCACCGCCTCGGCCCCGCCGTCGCCGCTGTCGAGGGCCTCACGTCGTACGAACTCGCGGGGCTGCGCGCGGACGGCACGCCGGGCGCCGACTCGCGCATCCGGCTCGCGTCGCGGTTCGGTGTCGCCGCGAGCCTCACGAGCCGACTCGAGGAATGGGGGCCGCTGGTCGGGACGAAGCGTCACGTCACGTCCGAGCGGCGCCTGCAGGTGGGCGTCGGGCGCGGCGACGGGCGCCGCATCGCGATCATGCCGCTGCTCGGGGGCCCGCGCCCGAACGGACTCGTGCTGCTCCATCTGCGGTTCGCGGAGACGCTCCCCGCCGCCGAGAAGGCGCGTGTGCTCGGCGCGCGGATCGCGGAGCTGCGCGACATCGTCACCGAGGCGGATCGCGCGTTCGACGTCACGATGCTCGACGCCCTCACCCCCGAACAGCTCGTCCTCGAAGCGCCGCGTCAGCTCGCCGAACGCATCCTCGGCTGAGAGCGTGAGCAGGAATCCCGGGTGCGCGCCGATTGCGTCCGGCGGGTTCGCTGCAAGGCGGCGCGACGAACCCGACTCAATGGAGCGAGTCATGGAGGAGCGCCAACGCCGCAGCGGGACCGTCGGGCGTAACAGCTTGCTGGCGCGCGGTTTGCGCCCGTTGCTCGGAGACAACGAGCGTGCGTGCGGCGCCCGTCGCCGCAAGGCGCTCGTCCGGCGATACACACGCGCAAACCGCATGCTCGGCGCCCCGTTTCTTTTGTCCACACCTTCTGAGAGCCCGTGAAGAGAACCCAGGCGGCGCCGGTCACTGATTGCGCCGGGCTCACTGATTTCGCTGGGTTCCCAGGGGCGCGTCGCGG
>JAJRVY010000330.1 GCA_024277065.1 Planctomycetota bacterium | reverse complement strand
GGGCTAGCGGCAGCGCGAGGCTGTGTCCGCTCGTCAGCGGCCCGGCGTCACGCGGATCTTGCCGGGTTGGATGACGACGAACGCGTCGCGAAGCCGCTCGCCGCGCTTCGCGAGGGCGTGGCAGACCTGTGCAGGCATCGAGCTGCGGGCCGATGCCGGGTAGCGGAGCAGCACCACGCCGACCGAGGGACGCCCGAGACGTGGACCAGGTAGCCGAAGTCCTTGTCCGCGGCCTTCAGCGAGGGATACGCATCGAGCAGGTCGGCCTCGGTCTCCCCTCGCCGAGCTTGCGGACGATGAGCTCGACGGGAAGCCGGGTGCCGCGGATGACGGGCTTGCCCTGCATCACGTTGGGATCGACGACGATGCGGTCGGTCGCGCTCATGGGAATCTCCTCGCAAGGACGATCGGAGCATACCACGGCCCCAGCGGTGCGGGCCGCCGCGACCGTTCAGCCGGCGCTCCTCTCGCGCACGGTCTTCTTGCCGAGTAGCCATGCCCTGGTGCGCTGCTCGATGAGCTTCCCGGGCAGCAAGCTCGGCGAGCGTCGTGCCACTGCAGGTGGTCCGTGCACACCCGCTCAGGCGCGCGAGTCCCAGGTCACGTCGGTCACCGCCTTGTCGGCGTTCTCGACGCGTGCCATCACGAACAGCAGGTCGGACAGCCGGTTGACGTAGCGCACGGCGTGCGCGCCGACGGCCTCGGCGGCGGCCAGCGTGACGAGGCGGCGTTCGCAGCGTCGGGCGACGGTGCGGGCCATGTGGAGCTGCGCGGCGCCGGGGGCTCCGCCCGGCAGGATGAAGTTCGCGAGGGGCGCGAGGTCTTCCTGCAGCGCGTCGATGTCGCCCTCGAGCGCCGTGACGTGGCGCTCCTCGATGTCGGGGACGGGCATCCTCCGCTTGTCGTCCTCGAGGACGCAGAGGTCGCTGCCGAGGTGGAACAGCTCGTTCTGGATGCGGCGCAGCATGGCGCCCACGCGCGACTCGAGCGTGCAGCAGAGCGCGACGCCGATGACGGAGCTCAGCTCATCGACCGTGCCGTAGGCCTCGACGCGCAACGCGTCCTTGGGCAGGCGCTGCCCGCCCCCGAGGGCCGTCGTCCCGTCGTCGCCGGTGCGTGTGTAGACCTTCGTGATGCGCGGCATGTCGTCTCTCCGTGGCGTGGGGAGAGAGGGTAGCCCGAACCCGCGCGGCGCGCCCGCGATGCCGCGCCTCGGCGGTCACGAACGCGCGGCGCCGATCAGCGGCGGCGGGCGGGGAAGCGCCGCCGCACGGCCCAGACGACGAGCGCGAGGAGCGCGAAGAGGGCGAGCGCGGCGAGGCGCCGGCCGATGCCTGGCGTGCGCGTCGTCACGGCGAGCGCGGCGCCCGACTCGAGCTTGCGGAAGGCGTACGTGCGCCCGTCCCGCACCAGCTCGGGCTCGAGCGAAATGAGCCCCGGCGTGGCGCGGGCCGCGCGCGCGCCGCCGCCGCCGTAGCTCTCGAACAGGGAACTGAAGTCCCTGCCCTTCGCATCGCGGACCGCGGGCCGATCCTCGCCGGGTCCGGCGCCGGCTTCTCCGCCCCTGCCGAATGCGTAGGGGGTGTCGAAGGTGTCGCTCTGCGAGAAGTCGCCGTCGTCCCCCGCGCCGCGCTGCACGACCAGCAGCGCCGTACGAAACGCCTCGGTGGCAGCGAGCTTGCCGCCGTCGATCGGGCCGCGGCCGCCGCCCGTCGTCGGGCCGCCGAGCCCCGACTCACCCGCACCGCTCTGCGGCCCGTTCATCGACGGCCCGTTCTGCGGCGTCGCATCCCGCTGGGCCGGGGCCGCGTTGCGCGCCCACTTCTTGCGGGCCTGTCCCTCCTTGGTCTCGAAGCGCACTGGTGGTGGTGGATCCGAGGGGGCGCGGGACTGCGGGGGAACCTCGCCGCCGGGGCCGCGGTAGCTGCCGCCGGGTCGCCTGCCGGGCCCCTGGGGCGCCGCGGCGGCCGTCTCGCTTTCCGCGCCGTCCGCGTCGGCCACCTGGTCGAGCACGTCGGCGATGTTCTTGGCCAGTTCGTCGGCCTTGCGACGGCTGGCGCGCAGGCGCTCGCGGTCGATACGCCCCTCCGCCGCCGCGCGTTCGAGATCGTCGAGCCGCGCCCGCGCCACGTCGAGCGTCTCCTTCAGCTCGCGGGAGTTCTCGACGATGTTCTGCGCGGCCACGACCTGCTGCCGGCGCGAGCCCTTCTCGAAGACCGTGCGCAGCCGCGCCACGTCCGATGCGTACGCCTCGGCGCGCGCGATGGCGACCTCCACCTCCTCCACGGGGTCGAGGTTGCCGTCGAACGAGTACTCCACGTCGGTGGGCAGGACGAGCCGCCACGTCGTGGCGTCCACCGGTACGCCCGGGAACTCGGCGAGCCGCGGCTCGAGCTCGTCGAAGCGGCCGCCGGGCGTCGTGGGCGGCGAGCGGAACGTGAGCGCCACGACCTGGCTCTCCTCGCCGAGCGACTGCACGCGGATGGGCACCTGCACGATGCCCGGCTCGGACGCGCGCACGACAGGGCGCACGGGCCGGCCCGCGACCACCACCGACTCGAGCACGGCGCCGGCGGGCAGCCGCAGCGGCAGGAACGCGCGGGCGCGGTTGAAGAGGCGCGCCTCCATGCGCGTGCGCGTCGAGCCGTCGCGGTCGGCGACGGTCGTCGCCTCGACGAGGGCGAGGCGCGCCGGCGGCAGCTCGCCGAGCTCGTGGGCGGCGAGCTCGAGGGGCAGCGTCCAGGCCGCGCTGCGGGCGCGCAGGAAGCGCAGCACGCGCAGGGGATCGAGGCCCTCGGGAATGAGCGGCAGGTCCGAGACGTCGCAGGTCTCGAGGTCGGGCGTGGCGCCGACCCGCACTTCCGCCTCGCCCATCGCGCGTAGCAGGAGGAACGCGCGCGCGCCGTCGCCGTCCACGGGTTCGGGGCCGGTGACGTCGATGGTGCCCGCAGCGGAGACCGGCAGTTCGTAGAGCACGCGGAACGCCGCGGCGCCCGTCGTGGCCGCCTGCAGCGTCACGGTCAGGCGCTGGCGACCGTCCACGTCCTCGCGGCGCACCTCGCGCAGACCGTCGCCGAGCACCCACGCGTCGCTGACGCCGCGCGGGGCATCGACGCGGAACACGCGCGCCGGGCCGCCGCGGATCTCGAAGTGCACGAGCGCGTCCACGATCACGCGATCGTCCAGCACCGTCAGGTCGGCGACGACGGTCGGGCGCAGCGTCGTGCGGAGCGTCTCCCGGCGGACCGCGATGCGCGGCGCGCCGCGCGTCGTGCGCCACGCGAGCGCCCGCACCTCGTACTCGCCGAGCCGCGGCCAGGCGGCGAAGCGTTCCGCGGGCAGCGCCTCCGCGTTCTCGGCCGAGAGCGCCGTCGCCGCCAGCCCGCGTGCGGTCGAGACCAGCACGTCGGCGGACTCGCGCTGCGCGCCCTCGATGCGCAGCGCGGGCACCGTGAATGGATCGTCACCGGCCGCCGGTCCGCGCAACCGCAGTACGACGTGCCGCGCCGCGCCCGTGGCTCCGGGGAAGACCAGCCGCAGGGCGTCGCCCGCGGCGAAGATCTGCGCGCCCGAGTCGTCGTCGAGCGTCCAATCGGCGGGCAGTGCGACGCGCGCCTCGGTGAGCCCCTGCGGGCCCGGCGTCAGATCGAACGCCACGCGCAGAAGGGAGCGCTCGGCGCCGAGGTGGAGATGGTGCCGGGCGGCGACGGCGAGCCCGCCGGCGGGCGCCTCGGTGCGCACGCTCAGACGGGCGGGCGTGCGGACGCGGCGGAACGCCAGGGCGCCCGGGGCGGATCCCGGTGCTGCGTCGGTTCGCTGCATGCCGCTGACCTCGACCGGGACGAGGCGCAGCCCCGGCGCGGACACGGTCACGCGATGCCGATCGGCGGACGCGCCCGGCACGACGACGCCCGGCACCTCGATGACGGCGTTCGAGCCCGTGCGCAGGAGGATGCCGCGCAGCGTGATCGTCGTCTCGCGGGGGGTGCCGGCGAGCAGTCGCAGACGAAGAGCGGTGCCGCCTGCGACCGTCCACGACGCCACCGCGTCGCCCAGGACGGCCGTGAGCTGCAGCCCTTCGGGGAGCGTCGCGTCGAGTTCGCGCAGGGTGCCCGACAGCACGCGCAGGAGCATCTCGGCGCGCCATTCGACGGCGTCACGATCGATCGCGGCGACGGCCTCGGTGTCCACGTCGAAGCGCGTCCGGCCGCCGCCGGCGTCCGCGCCGCGCGGCCGCCAGAAGAACTCGAGTAAGTCCACGGGCCCGAGCGCCGCGGTGAGCCGCGTGCCGCCCTCGGTGGGCGTGCTCTCGTAGCCCCCGTGCGCGGTGACGTTCGCGACGGCGTCCGCCAGCGGCAGGTCGAGCGTGAGCGCGGCCCGCGGCACGCGCGGCAGCGGCGTGCGCACGGCGCCCCCGGGGCCGCTGCCCGCGATGGGCCAGCGCAGCATCGCCGACAGCGTCACCCGCGCGCCGCCGGGGGCCGCCGCCGGGATGCGCACGAGCGTCGCGCCGCCGGGCGCGGCGGTGACGGCGCGGACGGGCTCCCCGTCCAGCAGGAGATCGTCCACGGCGGCGCCGGGCGGCAGCGCCACCACGCCGCCGTCCGCCGCATCCACGTCGTACGCGGCGTCCACGACGAGCGCGCGACCCTCGATGCGGCCGGCGTAGCGCGCGCCGACGATCACCGGGGCGAGCGTCGCCTGGATGCGCTCCTCGGGGTGGGCGCGGTTCCAGAGCTCGCGGTAGCGGGCGTACGGCAGGAACACGCGCTCGGGCACGCGCAACGTGTCCGGCCGTAGCGGGTCGTAGGGGACGTAGACGCGCGCGCCGCCCGCTCCCGGGGGCGGCGGCGGCAGCGGTGCGCGGTCGTCCGCGCGGGCCACGGCCGCGGTGAGCATCATCACGAGCAGCACGAGCAGCGCGGCGGCGCCCGTCCGCCCCCGGGACCGACCGGGCAGTCGCGGCAGCCGCGGCAGGAGGCGCAGGCGCGCGAGCACGCGTCCGACGCACCCGAGCAGCGCGGCGGCGGCGAAGCAGAGCGCGCCGACGGCCGCCCCGTCCCAGACGAACGTGTCACTCACCGCGAGCGCGACGGGGAGCGCCGTCGCCGCCCCGAGGGCGAGCAACGTGAACGCCGCAGCGCCGAGCCCGCGCCGACGCGCGATGAGCCCGGCGAGGAACGCGAGGAGGGCCGCGAGCACGCCGGCGGTCGTGCGCGCGGTCTCCGTGCGCCAGCGCACGCGGACCGTGCCCGTGGGTGCGAGACGGGTCGCCGTCACGACCGGGCCTGCGGCCAGCAGGGAGATGTCCATGCCGAAGAGGCCGCGCTCGGCGGCGCGCCCCGCGATGCGCTCCTGCGCCTCGGCGCGCTCGGCGACGGTCGCTCGCGACCTGGACGGCGCGCCGGAGTCCGCAGCGATCTCCTCCTC
The DNA here is from genome assembly GCA_024277065.1 of Planctomycetota bacterium. Lineage (GTDB taxonomy): Bacteria > Planctomycetota > JAJSAM01 > JAJSAM01 > JAJVHW01 > JAJRPF01. Next base: position 124 of record JAJRVY010000330.1, on the reverse strand, counting down.
GAGTCCGGGGGGCTTTGCCGCCCTCGCCGGCGCGCGCGGTGCGGGCGCGCCGTCGCCGTCGCCGGCCGCAGCCGCGCCCGCCACGCGCTCGGCGGTGGCCCGTTCTGTGTGGGGGGACGAGCGC
>JAJRVY010000329.1 GCA_024277065.1 Planctomycetota bacterium | reverse complement strand
CCCCCGGCCCGCAGGGCACGGAGCGAAGCGAAGCGCCGCCAACACGGGGGACCGAAGGACCAAGCTTGGCGTGGCAGTTCACGGAGCCTGGGGAGAAGTGGAGTGCGGAAACCGCCGGTTTGATCCAGGTACGGTATGCCGCTTCCGCGTCGATGAGATCGAGCCGTGGACGTTGATGACATTGCCTCTCGAGGGGCGGGACTTCGATTACGGCCGGAGCTATTCCAGGTTTCCCAGTTGACGCGTGAGCCACCCTGGCCCGCCGGCGAGAGACTCGAACGCCTCGGTGGAGCGCACCGGATTCTGATTCCGGTGCTCAACTCGTTCGATCCGTCGTCTCGTGCTGGCGTCCGGAACGTACCGAAGCAGGAGGTCGCCAGCCTCGCGCAACCGCAGGCGAATCGGCACGAACGCCTCAGGCTCAACGACAACCGCTTCGCGCAACGCGTCGGACAACTGCCGCAGAGTCGCCGCGATCCGGCCGACCTGCGCTGTGTCGAGCCGGAGCCGGTCGCGCAGATACAACTGAATTCGGCCGGACAACATCGAGGGGCCGATATCCCGAGCCCTAGGCTGCGCGGACGTCCCGGCGTCAGTCTCGCTCACACCCGTGAGCCACGCCGCCACGACAGGAAGCGCCGGCTGGATCTCCTTGTCGCAGTAGTTGCGCAGAGGCGCTGCGTCCTCGCGCAACGACCGATCAACAGACAACTCGAGCCGACGCAGATACGCGCTCAGCGCCACGACTGTCTGACGGGAGAACATCGTTGTCATGTCAGCGGATCCAGAACTTCCACCAGGTCAGCCTCACGAACCTCGGATTGCTGTTCTTGAGTGGCAACGGAACGTCCGTTGGGATCACTGCCGTGTCCCGTGGCCCGACGAACGTCGGCTTCATCGGTCTCGTGAGGTCTAGTTCGACGTAGGCGCCACGCCCCGCCGCGCCGGTCTCCGCGGACGCTGTACGCGCAGGGCCGAAGCCCGGTCCGACCTCGACATGCACACCGACGGGATCGCCTCGCGCAGGATTGATTGCTTGCATCGACCTTATCCCGGACAGGCTCTCCGGAGATGTATGGTGCCGACCACGCAGTGGCGATGCGCGCGAAATCGCCGTCTCCGCCGCCCCGCCCTCCTGAACCGGTACCCGAACCGGTACCCGCACCCGTGCCCCCGCCTGAGGAGCGTGCTCGAGGGCCATGCGCAGGAGTGCTCGCCTTGCGGCGGCTGACCGCCCCGCGCGCAGGAGAGCTCGCACGCGCCGGGTCGCGGCGGAGATGGCGGCCTTCCCGGCTCGGGCGAGAACGCTTGCCACGACGGTCCAGGCGGCCGCCATGACGAGCGCATCGCGGACGAACGCCGTACCTCGCGCGGAGCGGCCCTCGACGCGGCGTCCCGCGATCGCTGTGGCGAAGTACCCCAGCCAGCGCGGCTTCCACTCGTTCAAGGGCTTCTCGGCCATCTCGCCGGCAAGAGCCTCGTAGTCCCTCGGCAGCCAGAGGGGGCGCTCCATCCGGCCGCGCCGGGCGTTCATCTCACGCCCTGCTGCGAGGAGACGCTGCATGGCGGCTGACTGCGGCCGAATGCGGCCGGTCCCATCGATGTCGCCCCAGGCCGCCTCGATCACGTCGTTCAGGATCGCCCGGTCGAGATCCTCTCGGTACTCGAGCGGAGCGAAGATGAAGGGTGCCGCGGTGGTCGGATCCACGAGCGCCTCTCCGACCGACTGCAGGACTCCGCTCGCGACCTCGGTCCACGATCGCGACTCCGGCGGAGGCGGCTCGCGAGAGGCGTTGAAGAGGCTGAGTGCGAAAGCCGTTGTCGGATCGCGACGCGTGACGTTGCGCGAGAGGCGCCCCGCGCCCCACCCGTCTCCTCGCGCACGGGCCATCCTGGCCACCAACTCCTGCACGCGCGCACCCGCTGTGGCGCGGCGCATGTGATCGAACGCCCACGGCACGACAGTGCCCGCGTCAACGCCTGGCAGAAGCCCGGTACGCTGCTGCAGTGCCATCTGCCGGATCTCGAGCGCCGCCGCCGTGGTCAAGAGGCCCGAGAGCTTCGCGCGGGCGGCAGCGCGGAGTCGCTCCACAGCCGCTCGCCCGTCGTAGCCGCGCATCGCATATCCGGCGCGTTCGCGCAGGGAACGCGGGCGACGCATGAAGTGCGACGGCAGGGAGTCCAGGCGGTCGGCAACGAGCAGCAGGAGTTCGATCGCGATGCCGTCGTGCTCGAGGGCGTCCGAGTCGCGCTGGACACTCATCGACTCCAGCGTAGCCGCCGGGACCTGCGGTATGCCGCTGCTCGCGAGTCGGAGGATGAGTCCGAGGTCGTCGGCCGCGTCGCGCAAGGCTCGCTTCACTCGCAGGAGCCGCTGCAGTTCCGCGTCGGACTGCAGCAGAGCGACGATCTCGTCGGGCAGCGCGTCGCTGCCCAGCGCGACGCGGACCGCCTCCAGCAGCGCCCAGGAGTCCGCTTCCACGAGGAGATCCGTCAGATCGTCATCGGCGCGCGCCGCCGCTTCGTCATCGCCGCTCTCCCAGGCCGCATCGAGGATCTCTCGCGCGCGTTCGATCCTCTCGATCGTCGTCTCGAGAGCCGCTGCCGGAGAGACGAGCCCCTGCACGCCGTCGCCCAACGTCGAGGGGTCGTAGTCCGGCTCATCCGGCTCGGCGACCTGCATGGCCCAGCCCGCATCGAACGGCCGCGGCGGTCCCGCGAACGTCACGGGCTCGGTCTCGGGCCGCAGCCCGCGGACACTCGGGTCCCGGGTCGGGAGCGGATCGTCGTCGCCAGGTGCCGGCGCGCAGACGCACTTACAGCCGCAGCTCTCGCGGCACGCTCTGCGCTCCTTCTCGCACGGATCGGCGCCTGCGTCCTCACCGGCGCCGGCTCCGCCTCCCGAGGCCCCACCGCCCGACGTGGCGCGCGGGCCCTGCGCCTCGTCGAAGACGCCCATCAAGTCCGCCTCGATCTCGTCCTTGTGAGGCTTCCTCCCCTTCCTGCCTCCCTTGATCCATGCGCTGCGTGCCTGTAGGTAGAGGGCCAGCGCATTGCGCTTGACGAGTTGGCGGATCGCCCGATCGAGTCGCGCAGTGTCGCGAGCGTGTGAGCTGGTGGTCCGGATGCTTGCCCAGAGCGAGTTGACGAGTTTGCGCGCTGCATCCACCGCACCGCCGTAGGTGTCGCTCTTGGCAGCCAGGTACCGAGACGTGAGCGGCGACGGTGGGTTCGCGGCGATCTCGGAGTAGATGACGTAGTTCGCGCGCATCGCGTTCTCGGCGGCGCTCGGTGCCCGTGGGGGCTTGCCGGGCCGTGAGATGCCGCTGAGTTCGCCCAGCCCCGTGCTGAACGCGTCCGTTGCGATGAACTGCGCGGGCGCGTCGTCCTCGGACCTCGTCGGCGCGGCGCGCACGCCGCCGCCCCCGACACGCACCACGTCGCCCGGGCCTGCGAACGCGCGGAGATCGATCGCGGCTCCCCCGGCGCCGGCGCGCAGCGCCGCGGGGGACGGGATCGACGCTGCGCTCCCGAGCGGCGTCATCGTGGCCGCGATGGTGGCTTGCGCCGCACGAGCCGCGGGCAGGGCGCGCGGAGCATTGCCGCTGGGCGACGCCGACGGGGCGTCGCCGCTGGATCGCGCGCGGAGGGTGGCTGTCGGCAACAGCGTCGATGGTGACCGGGCCGCGGCGGCCTTGTCAATGCTGGTGTCAGCGCGCATCGCGACGCTCTCTCTCGGTTTGCGTACAGGGCGTGCGCCGCCGTTCACACAGCCTCGGAGTGACATCTTGGCAGGACCCAGATCTGCCCAAGATCCTGGACGGCGATCTGCTCCGCGAGCAGACCTGGGAACTGCCGCCGAGCTACGACGACGTACTCGAGGCCGCTCGGGCCGCACCGGTGCTGCACAACATCGCCGAGACGCAGTGGTACGTGCGCGGCAAGCTCTGCTGGCTGTGGCTCGCGGCGACCGAACTTCACCGCTCACGTGTCGGCCGCGGCCCCCGTGCGATTCCCACGATGCTGACGCCGACCGAGACCGCGCCACAAGTAGACCCGACGAGTGCAAGATACACAGCGATCAACTGCGGAAGGAACCCGTCGAAGGTGAACGAAGGAAGAACGAAGAGCGGCGCGAGCGGGAGGTACACCAACTGGGAGAAGAAGTGATACCGAGCGAAGCGCTGCCAACCACCCCATCGCTTCCAGAATAGACCGAGTTTGAGCGCGAGTATGAGGAGATACACGGATACTTGCTGTTGAAGTAGCAGGTCCGCCGCGGAGTCCGTCAGAGCGACGGTCGTCGCGCTGACGGCACGGGTAGCGCCGTCAACAAACAGCATCCGCAGCGAGAGAACAACGGAGACCGGATGGATCGGCACGGTGCCCAGGGATGCCAGGAAGAACGCCGCAGCGCTGATGATCGATCCCCTCCGCTCAAGCGATTCACCGAGTCGGTAGATCGCGCCGCGCGAACGGGGGCCCATGGAGTCAGGCACTGCTCGCCCCCATGTACCACTCCCAATCAGCGTCACCGTGCGTTCGTACTGTGAAGCCGACGACTTCGGCCCCGAGTTGGGAGCGACCTCTTGCCCCCTGCGCTCCGTTCAGGGGGTCGCCGAGCCTGCCGCCCCGTTGGCGGCCGGACCTCT
>JAJRVY010000328.1 GCA_024277065.1 Planctomycetota bacterium | reverse complement strand
AGCGGGCTGGTATCCATGTAGGGGATGGCCATGAGCCCGACGACGATGACGTTGGGCAGCACGACGCCCGCGATCCACGGATCGAAGTAGACGAGCATCTCCTGCAGCCCGAGGAAGTACCACGGCGCCTTGGCCGGGTTCATCGTGAGCGTCGGGTTGGCGGGTTCCTCGAGCGGGGCGTCCAGGAAGACGGCCCAGACGACGAGGAAGGCCGTGACGATCAGCGCCGCGAGGAACTCGATGCGCAGCAGGTACGGCCACACGTGGACGGTCTTGTCCCACGCGGGGTGGTAGGGCTGGTGGCGGCGATGGTGCGTCTTGGCCAACGCCGGATCGGCCTCGAGCTGCGTGATCAAGCGATCGTTCTTGATCGCCTCGCGGAAGCCGTACCAGAGGTAGAACGGCGTCAGGATCAGCAGCAGCACGATCGGCACGTTGTCCGGCGCTGCGGCGATCTCCCATAGCTGTCCCCAGTCCATCAGCGCCGTCCCTTCGCGGTCTTGACCTCGGACGCGAGCATGACCGGCGCCGGGCCGGAGATGGAGCCGTCCTTACGGATGCGCCAGAAGTGCACGATCATGAACGTGCCGCCGACGAGCGGCAGGCCGACGCAGTGCCATATGTACGCGCGCAGGAGCGCGTTGGCATCGACGATCGATCCCCCCAGCATCGCGAAGCGGATGTCATTGAAGGCCGTCGCGCCGAACTCCGGGCCGAGCGGCCCCTCGTGGCCGATGAGCGGCGTGGCGCGGGCCATGTTGGTGCCCACGGTCACGGCCCAGAAGCCGAGCTGGTCGTCCGGCAGCAGGTAGCCGGTGAACGACAGCAGCATCGTGACGAGCAGCAGGATCACGCCGACGTTCCAGTTGAACTCGCGCGGCGGCTTGTACGAGCCGGTCATGAACACGCGGAGCTGGTGCATCCAGACCGTGATGATCATCGCGTGCGCCGCCCACCTGTGCAGGTTGCGCAGGAAGTTGCCGAACGGGACATCGTTCTTGATGGTGAGGATGTCGCGGAAGGCGTTCGCCTTGTCCGGGTGGTAGTAGAACATCAGCAGCACGCCCGACAGCGTCAGGATCAGGAACAGGTAGAACGTGATCCCGCCCATGCCCCACGTGAACGTGTAGCGCACCGAGTCCCGGTTGATCTTGGCCGGGTGCAGGTGCAGGAACACGTTCGACAGCACGGCGAGCGAGCGGTTGCGCGGCGTGTCGTCCACCTTGTGGCGGAAGATCGAGCGCCAGAGCTGCGTCTCGAACGGGTTCTTCAGCCACTTCAGGTGAAGCGGAGCGGCCTCTTTGACCTTGTCCACGACATCGCCGAGGCCCGGCGTGTCAGGTTCGTTCCTGGATACCATCGATGCTCCCGCGAGTGCGGATGGGGATGCGCGCCGCGCCGCAGGCTAGGCGACGTACGCGTCCGGATCGTCCCACTTGTCGTGACTGAAGAGCACGAGTTTGTCCACCATGAGCTGCCCGTCGGGCGCGAGCCAGACCTTGCAGCGGTCCATGGGGCGCGGCGCCGGGCCCTCGAAGTTGACACCCTCGGAGTCGTAGCCCGAGCCGTGGCAGGGGCACTTGAACTTGTTGGCCGACGACAGCCAGTCCGGCGTGCAGCCGAGATGCGTACAGACGGCCAGGATGACGTAGAGCTTCTCGGCGTCGCGGCAGACCCATATGCCGTACTTGGCCTGCCAACGCGAGTCCACGCCGAAGCCGTAGTCGCCGGGATAGCCCACCGAGAAGGTGGTAGGCGGCTCGAAGAGCGCGCGCGGCCAAAAGAAGCGCACGAGGGCCAGGACCGCGGCGGCGCCCATCGAGTTGAGTCCGATCCAGGTGAGCGTGCGGCGGCGGATATGCGTCTTCGAACGCACGGGCTCGAGGTCGGTGCCGCGCTGACGGGGAGGGCGTGGCCGCCGCGCCGCGGCGGCGCCGGGCGGGCGCGGGGGCGGCGCGCTTCGCGCAGCGACGTCGGCCGAGGGAGCATCGGGCATGGAACTGCAATCTCCTGCATCTCCTGCGGCGGACCCCCACACACACTACGCGGGGTCCACGAACGGCACCGGAGGGCCCGTGCCGGAAGAGACGGGCGCATCGTAGGGCAGGGCCGGGCGCGGTCAAGCCTTCCGGGGCGAGCGGCCACCGCGCGCGCCGGCACAGCCTCGCCGGCCGCGGCCCGCGTGCCCGTGCCCGTGCCCGAGTACCGGTACGCCGGCGTCAGTACTCGAGCGCGCCGTAGATCTCCTCGACCTCGGCGACGGGCACCATGTCGATGGCGTCCCAGGGACAGCCCTCGAGGAAGATCCCGTCCCGGCCCTTCGAGATGCACTGCTTGCACCCGATGCACTTGAGCGGATCGACCCATATGTAGCCGAAGGGGTTCACGCCGTCGTCGTGGATGAGTTGCATGCAGTTCTCGACCGGGCAGAGCGCCTGGCAGACCGGCGAGCCGGCGCATCCCGTGCAGCTGTCGTTGATCGTCGCGAGCAACTGCGGCTTGCGCTTGCGCCTGTTGGTCAACTGGGCCATGTCTCGTCTCCGTCCGCGTCCGCTGCCGTGAGCCCTGCTAGCCCGGACCATTCATGAGGCTCGCGCACTCCGTGACGACAGTCGAAGCCAGTCGAAGCCAACCCGAGGCGGGGCGCGGATGCGGGAGCCACCGCCCGCGCCGCGAGGCCCGTCCTGAACGAGGACAGAGCGTCGAGATCAAGGCGCGCCTGCGAATTCCCAGCCGTAGCTTCGTAGAGCCGGCGCAACGCGGAGATCGGCGCTCTGGTCCGTTCAGGTGTGTAAGTCGTCATGGATGGTCCGGGCTGGCCCGGACCATTCATGAGGCTCGCGCACTCCGTGACGGCGGTCGAAGCGAACCCGAGGCGGAGCGCGGATGCGGGAGCCACGGCCCGCGCCGCGAGGCCCGTCCCGAACGAGGGCAGAGCGT
>JAJRVY010000327.1 GCA_024277065.1 Planctomycetota bacterium | reverse complement strand
GGCATCACGCCGGAGGGCCGCGTCTACTTCACATTGAGGCTCGTGCGCGGGAGGACGCTCAGCGAAGTGGTGAAGGACCTAGTGCTCGGCGCGCGGGCGGTCCGACGTGAGTACACGCTTCACAAGCTTGTCTCGATCCTGGAGAAGATCACCGAGACGCTGCACTTCGCTCATGAGCGCGGCGTGATCCACCGCGATCTCAAGCCAGAAGACATCATGCTCGGGGAGTACGGCGAGGTCCACGTCGTGGACTGGGGGATCGCCAAGGTCGCGGGCGACACGGCCGCCGACCACGAGGACGGCGAGTACGACGAGTTCGCCGAGGAGGACGAGGACCAGGTCCGCACGGCCGGGACCGACGTGCTGCTGACCCAGGTCGGCACGGTCAAGGGGACGATCCCCTACATGAGCCCGGAGCAGGCCGAGGGAGCCGCCGAACTCGACCGGCGCAGCGACGTCTACGCACTCGGCTGCCTGCTCTACGAGATGCTGACGCTGCACGCGGCGTTCGAGGGGGACGGCGTGCAGCTTCTCCTCCGAGTCCGCAAGGGCGACTTCAAGTCATGGCAGTCGGTCACCGAAGCGCGGCCGCTCATCGAGGCGCGCCGCGCCGTCACCGAATCGCGGCAACGGCACAGACAAGCAGGGTCGTGCAACGCGCCGACGGCGGATGGCACGCGCCCCGCGGCCGTACCCGGGCCATGAGACAATCTCGCGATGGCTCGATCCGGACGCCGCCACCGTCGCGACCTTCCTGATCTCGTATTCGCGCTGGACGAGCACCTATACCTGTTGCGTCAGGCGTATCGCCGGGTCGTCGAGGACGCGGCGCACGCAACCACGATTGGTGGAGAACTGCGTACGCTAGTCTGCTACGTGTCCGGTCAGGACGGCCTACTATGGAGAGTCGCCAACACAGTGGGCGTCAGCGACGCAGTCCGTGTCGCGTACGCCCCCCCCCCAATCGACCCGGCCGGCCCTCGCGGATGCGGGCTCGGGTGGTCCTCCGGGAGTCTGAGATGGCCGTGGCAGGGCTCGCCGCGGTCACGGGTCATCGAGCCCTCTCTCCGTAGGCTCGTGCGCGAGGCGCCTGCGTACTCTCACGAACGGGGCGTACTGACGTTCGAGGAGATCATCCGTAGCGTGGCAGGCTCGCTCGGTGTGCATGAGTCACCGAACATTGACCAGCACCTCCAAACGTTCAGGTCGTTGCACATCGGCGGCCTGGATGCAACGCGCACCCCGATGACGACGCTCGCGCCATTCGTTCTCGCTGTCGGCGCTCGAGTCGCGCGGAGTGCCGCCGCGACACTGGCGCTCACACTCCCGGGGCAGGCTGTTAGCGGGAGTGTCGCTCGCCCCTGTGTTCCCTGAGTACGTACGCAAGATACCCTCGCCGCGGCGCGACAAAGGCATCCCGGTGTTTGACGACGCGTTTCTGTACTCGCGCGCGATCACCGCGAGCGAGTTGAACGAGTTGTCTCTCTGCGACGCGGACACATTCCGACTTCGTGCGTGCCCTCGAGACCGGGGTGAACCAATTGACCTGTGGCCTCGACCGGCTTCGCGATTCGGCCGATCGGGGGTGGCGCGGGAGTCGGCCGGAGATGTCGTTGAGGCCGGCGAGCGCCGGCTGGGTGGGGCGGAGCCGTTGCGCGCGCGGTCGCGGGGGCGCTCAGCGGTCGCTGCTCCGTGCTCCGTGCTCGGCCGGCGCCGCGAGAGGCACGCGCTGCCGCTACTTCTCGAGGTCGGCGATGCGGCGCTCGAGGTGCTCGATGTCCTCGCCCAGCTTGGCGCCCCTGCGGTGCGTCATCACGAGATAGACCGTGATGCACACGAACACGAACGAGCAGGCGGTGTAGAGCGCCCAGCGGTAGTCGCCGACGGTCTGGACCTGCTCGGCTGCGGCGTCTTCGGCGAGCGCGGGGGCCGCGAGAAGCGCGAGCAGCAGGGCGGTGACGGCGGGGTTCCTCATGTCTGCGACCTCTCTTCGATGCGGCGGATGCGTTGCAGGGCGTCCTCGACGCGCTCGGTGCGCGTCGTGCGGTCGTAGGCCCAGCGGTAGATGACGGCGTAGAGCAGGAAGAAGGCGAAGAGCGCGAAGCGCTTCGTGTCGATGATCGAGGCCGTGGACATGGAGTCGAACTTCATGGGGTGGCTCGTCTGGCCGAACCACTGGATCGAGTAGTGCACGACGGGCAGGTTGATGAACGCCAGCGTGCCGTAGACGGCCGAGATCTGGCGCCGCCGCTGCGGCTCCTCGACGGCTCCCTGCAGCATCAGGTAGCCGAGGTAGATCAGCGACATCACCGCGGCGCTCATGAGACGCGGATCGCTCCACACCCACCAGACGTTCCACGCTGCCTTGGCCCACGTCGAGCCGGTGACGAGGAGCACCATGTTGGCCAGGAAACCGACCTCGGCGGCCGAGCGCGCTCGACGGTCCCAGACCGGACGCCGCGTCCTCAGATATGCGACGCTGAAGACCATCATCGCGGTGTAGAGGATGCCCATGCTGATGGCCGCGGGCAGGTGGTAGAAGAAGATCAGGTAGCTCGACCCGATCATCTTGATCTCGAGCGGCGCGTAGGTGACGACCAGCCAGTTGAGGGCCAGCAGCGCGGCCAGCGCAGCCAGTGCGTGGACGACGAAACCGCGCGACGGCCCGCGCAGGCCGGGCAGCGCCCCCTTGCGCCAGTCGAGGCCGGCGGTGCCCGGCGCGGCAGATGGAACGGCATCGCTCATGGGCGGCCTCCGGAGTCCTTGACGAGATGTTCGAAGAGCAGGTGCCCGGCACCGAGGAACAGCACGTCGATGGCAAACAGCATGCCGAGGTGCTTGGTCAGGGGCGCCTGCCCCTCGAACGCGCGGTCCGTGATCTCGACGGCGACGTTGAAGATGGGCAGAAGCATCGGAAACAGCAAGATCCGCAGCAGCACGTCGCCCCCCGGCAGCGACCAGGTCATGGCGCTGATCATGACGCCGATGGTGACGAAACCGATGTCGGTGGCGAGCGTCGCAGCGATCAGCCCCCAGAGCCCTTCGCCCTCGAGACGCTGGTTGAACAGCACCAGGAACAGCACGAGCAGGACGACCTGCAGCGCGACTATGAAGAGCAGCGTCGATGTAACGCGCGCGTAGTAGAGCGTCGGGCGGCTGATGGGCGCGAGCAGCAGGCCCTCGAGCAGGCCGGACTCGGCATCGTTGCGGAACGCCCGGTCGATGCCGATCGTGGCGGCGAACAGGAACGTCACCCAGAGGATGCCGGCACGCGTGTCCACCAGGACGTCGGCCTTGTCCGACGTCAGCGGGATCGCGAACGAGAACAGGAACAGCGTGATGAGCCCCATCATGCCCATGCTGATGAGCGTGCTCTTGCGCTTCATCTCGCGCAGCCAGTCCCACCGCACGAGCGTGCGGTACACGGCGAAGTCGCTCGGCGGCGCCGTCGTCCCGCTCATCCGGCCAGCCCCCGCCCGGCCGTCGCCGCGGCGGCCGCCTCGACAGGGTCACCGTCGAAGGTCTTCTTGCCGTTCGAGAGAACGACGGAGTGCGTCGCCAGGCGCGCCGCGCGCTCGAGATCGTGCGTCACGAGCACGACGGTGCGGCCCTCGGCGACGGTCTCCTGGATGACCTCGTCGGTGATCGCGAGCGCCGCCGCGTCGAGGCCCGTGAAGGGCTCGTCGAGGATCAGCATCTCGGGGTCATGGAGCAGGGCGCGGCAGATCGAGGCGCGCTGCCCCATGCCGCGCGAGAACGTCCGCACGGGGTCGCGCAGGCGCCGCGCGAGACCGAGCCGCGCCGCCAGATCCTCGATACGCGCATTCGCGTCCCGCACGCCGTAGAGGTCGGCGTACATCCGGAGGGCGTCGCGCAACGCGAAGTCGCGGGGCAGCAGATGGCGATCGAGTACGACGCCGATCTTGCCGCGGATCGCGCCGGACTCCGCGCCGACGGCGTGCCCGAGCACCTGCGCTTCGCCCTCGGTGGGCGCAGAGAGCGTGGCGAGGATGCGCAACAGGGTCGTCTTCCCGGAGCCGTTGTGGCCGAGCATGGCGAAGCACGAACCCCGCGGCGCCTCGAGCGACACGCCCGCGAGTGCATCGCGGCTGCCGAAACGCTTCCAGACGTTGTGCACCCGGAGAGCGGGAGAGGTCATCCCTACCCGCGCAACTCTCGCACCGCCTTCAGCAGCGCGCGGACATCGTCGCGTAGCTGCTCGATGTCCGCGTTCTCGACACGCCCGGAGATGGCCGCCACGTCGAGCGCGCCGCGCTTCTTGGCGCTGCCCGGCGGCAGCGGTGGCTTGCGGGGCGCCGCCGCCGCGGTCTTCTCGACGGCGGCGCGGCGCACGTCGTACTCGACGCTCGTGATCTCGCCCCGGCGCAGACGGCGATCGAGCATCTCGATCTCATGCTCGCGGCCGGCCGCCGTCGTGGGGATCTTCACCCGTCGCTCGGCCCGGGCCAACTCCTCCTCGCGGGCAGCGCGCGGACGCGACGCGACATAGCCGAGGAGCCCGGCGCCCACGGCCAGCAGCAGGATCGCCCCCGTCCAGGTCACGGCCTTCCACGGGAACGGGTGGCCGGCCATGAAACGCGCGGACAGCTTCTGGTGCGGCGGGATCTGCTGGAGCTGGTAGGAGTGCGTGACCTTCTTGGTGTTGCCCATCGCGGCGTTCAACCCGCGGTCGATGAGGCCCACGCCCTGCTCCTCGTCGTCCGGAGGCAGGTACGTGAACAGCCCCTTCTCGATGTTCATCGTGTACTGCATCACGGGGTACTCGTTGTGCCAGGTGAGGTCGTACGAACGCCCGTCCACGTAGGGCGCGACGAAGATTGCCTGGAACACGAGCGGCCCCTGCATCCCGGGGAAGACGGGCTGGCGGTACACCCAGCGTCTCGTGGCCCCGTGACCATCCGCGACCACGTCGTTCTTGTCCATGTCCTGGTTGTTCACGGTGACGTTGCGCAACTCGAATCCGTCGGGGACGCGGATGCCGAACGTCACGAACTCGTCGCGCGCCACGTCGCCGAGCCAGACCTCGAAGTCGCGATTGAACAGCATCGCCGTGTGGCGCACCTGGATGACCTTCGTGGTCTCGTCGCGGTCCACGGTCGTGACGATGTTGATCACCTGGCCGAGCATCAGTCCGCGCGGCACCTCGGTCGCGACCTGGTAGAAGGCGACGGTGCCGGGCGGGTCGCCGTCGTCCACGGCCCACGGGCGCCCGTAGAAGCCCGGTCGCGCGTCGTCGCCGTCCTCCCCCGCGACGAAGAATTCGAGCGTCGCGCCGGGGGGCGGCCGCGATCCCGCGAGCGCGAAGCCCCCGACGACATCGGTGCGCCCCTCGAGGGTCGTGTTCTCGACACCGGGCGCGCGCACGAGCACGCGCACGGCCACGTTCGCGAGCGCGACCTCGGGCATCTCCGTACCCTGCGCGCCGTGCCCGGAACGGAGCATCGCGGAGTAGTCGAGCGCGCGCGCCTCGAAGCGCCACGGCTGCGTCCCAGCCGTGTCGCCTGCGACCACGTCCGCGGTGTCTTCTTCCGCGGCACGCGCGGGGACCGCGGACGAGAGCGCGAGCACCGCCGCTGCCAGCACCGCCACGGACAGCCGTCTCATGACTCCGCCTCGGCGTGCAGCCTGGTGGGATCGACGCCCGTGAGGTGCGCCAGGTCGCGGTTGAGATCGACGGCGCGCTCCATGTACTCGGCGCGCGCTTCGTCGTAGTCCTTCTGGTTCATCAGGCCGGCGACGTGTTCGCTCTCGACGTCCTTGAGCGTGCGCAATACGCGCTGCTTCTCGGCCAGGAGTCGATCGAGTTCGGTGTCGGCGTTCGGAGTCTCCCACGTCTCACCGCCGCGTGTGAGCGGCAGTGCGATGTAGGCCAGCGCAGCGAGCGCGAACACGACGAGAAGTGTCATCCAGATCATCTCAGCGCAGCTCCTTCAGTTCGCGCTCGACGGCGGCCAGTTCGTCGTCGGCGGCCGGTGAAGACGAGCTCCGGTCCACGCGGGCCTGCGCGGACGATGCACGCCAGCGCATGAGGACCATGCCGGCGACGCCGGCAGCAACGACCAGGACGAGCACCGGCAGCAGGTACGTCAGCAGGTCGTCGGGTTTGCCGAGGGCCTGCCCGCCGTACTTCGTCACCTGGTACTCGACGATGCGCGCGTCGTCCCAGCCCTCTTCGATCTGGTGCAGGATCTCCTGCTTCTGGGTGTTCGAACACCCATTCGGACAGTTGAGGAGCGTCTTCGACCAGTTCTCGCTCGGGCAGGCGCAGACGATCTTGGCGAAGATCTCTCGCGCGCGCTGACGCGAAGCCGTGTCGAACTGGTCGAGGACGATGAACTCCTCCGCGCCGTGATCGTGGTCGTCTCCTTGGGCAAGGACGCCGGGAGCGAGTCCGAGGGACGCGCCGCACGCGGCGAGCGCCAGGACGGCGACGAGCAGTTTTCTATGTAGCAAGGCCCACCTTCCGTTTCCCGATCGGCACCGCGGCAAAGAGGCCGCCGGCCAGCATGAGGATCCAACCCAGCCAGATCATGCTGATGAGCGGCTTGCGGAAGATCGTGAAGATGTACTTCCCGCCCTGATCGGGCTCGAAGTAGACGTAGAAATCCTCGAGGAAGAAGCGCTTGATCTTCACCTCGGTCGTCGGCTGCTCCTCGGTGCGGAAGCCCGTCGCCGGGTAGAAGCGTCGCTCCGGGTCGAGGGTCGCGACCTCCGTGCCGTTCTGCGCCACGGACAGGTGGACCTTGGTCGAGAAGTAGGCGCTGACGGGCACGTCACGCTGCAGGCCGGTCACGGTCATTTCGTACGGCCCGACCGTGGCGGTGTCCCCCTCGGCGACCGAGACCTCGTCGGTCACGGAGTAGATGGACGAGGCGGCGACGCCGATCGCGAGCACGGCGAGGCCGACGTGGACGAGATAGCCGCCGTAGCGGCGGTTGTTCTTCAGGCCGACGCGCAGGAACGACGAGATCCAGCTCCCTCCGCGCCCGCCGGTGCGACGGATGCGATCGTGGGCGTTGACGGTGCGCAGCACCTCCCAACCGAGCGCCGTCACGATCCACCAGCCCAGGAAGATGATCACGAAGCCCGGGTAGAAGTGCGCCATGGACGCGATCGGATCATCCAAGTTCGCGGCCTCGCCACGCACGACGGCGTAGGCCAGGTACTGCGTACCCGCGGCCAGGGGCACGGCGAGGATCGCCGGGCCGGCGAGGTTGCGCACGAGCCGCGAGAGCGACGTCCGCACCCAGGCCGTGTTGGGCCCGATCGCCGTCAGGAACAGCAGAAGTGCGAAGAACGGCGTACAGACCAGGTTGTAGACCGGTACGTTGACCGAGATCGGACGATCGAGGAACTCCATCGAGATCTTGGGCCAGAGCGTCAGGACGACGATGGCGCCGGCGATGGCCACGAGCACCATGTTGTTCAGCAGGAAGACGCCCTCGCGGGAGAACACCGAGTCCACGGTGTTGGGCGAGCGCAGATCGCGCATGCGGTAGAACAGGAAGAACAGCGACACCGCGATGAGCGCGAGCAGGAACATCAGGAACCAGTCGCCGATGACCCCCGACGCGAACGCGTGCACCGACGAGACGATGCCCGAGCGCGTCAGATAGGTGCCGAAGATCGACAGGATGAACGTCATCGCGATGAGCAGCGAGTTCCAGACCCGCATCATGTCGCGCCGTTCCTGGATCATCACCGAGTGCACGAACGCGGTGCCCGTCAGCCACGGCAGGAACGAGGCGTTCTCGACCGGGTCCCAGGCCCAGTACCCGCCCCACCCGAGTACCTCGTAGGCCCACAGCCCGCCGAGGATGATGCCGTTGGTGTTGAAGAGCCAGGCGACCAGTGTCCAGACCCGCGTCGTGCGGATCCAGTAGGACGAGAACTCACCGGCGATGAGCGCCGCCATGCCGAACGCGAACGGCACGGTGTAGAGGATGAAGCCCAGGTAGACGCTCGGCGGGTGGAACGTCATCCAGTAGTTCTCGAGGAGCGGGTTGAGACCCCGGCCGTCGGTCGGCAGCCAGCCGCGGACGAGCGCCCCCTCGAGCGCGCCCTGGCGTTCCTGGAGCATCGCCACGAGCCCCGCCGAGACCTCGGTGAAGGGGTCGGATTCGATGCAGATGACCGCCAGGAAGAAGAGCTGCACGCACGCGTACACGATGTAGACGTACGGTTCGAGGCGGCGGCCGGAGGGGTCCATGCCGCGCTTGCGGAAACTCCAGGCGACGATGGCCCCGACCACGCCGAGGATCATCGCCCAGAACAGGATCGAACCGTCGAGGCCGGCCCAGAGCCCGGCGAACTTGTACTGCGGATCCAGCTTGCTCTCGGAGTAGCTGAAGACGTACTCGATGCCGTAGACGCCGTCGAAGAAGGCCGCCACCAGGCAGGCGGCAGCGAGCGTGATCGCGATGCCGCCGGCGATCATGCCGTGGCGCGCGGCCAGGATGAAGCGCCGGTCCTTGGCGCGGATGGCGATCAGCGACAGCACGATCACGAGCAGCGTGAGGCCGAGGGACACGCGCTCCATGGCGCGGCCGAAGTCGATGTAGTCGAAGTTCATCGGCGCGCCCTAGTTGCTGGTCTCGTCGGCGGCTGCCGGGTCCAGGACCATGTCGGGGCTGCCGAGCCCCTCCTTCGCCTCGGCCTCGTACTTGGACGGGCACTTGGTGAAGATCTGCTCGGCCACGAACGTGTTGTCATCCGGATTCCAGTAGCCCTGGACGGCGACGTCGTAGTCCTTCTGGAACGTGTCGGGCTTGGTCCTGTCGCAGACGACGTCCATCATGACGTCCGGGGACTCCTTGGCGCGCACTTTGAAGCGCAGCGGGCGTTCCCCCGACTGAATCGACTCGAGGAAGCCGTGGACCTTGACCTCGCGGCCCGGGTACTCGCCGGCGAGCACCTGCTCCACCTGGAGTTCGGGGATTCCGCCCTGCGTCACGCCCATGGCGATGAGCGCGGCGAGGCCGACGAAGATGAGCGCGAACGGGATGACGACCTTCATCTGATGGGTTCTCCTCGAGGCGTGGCGCACCGGCGGAGCGCGCCTGCGACTCTAATCACGATTCTACGAGACGCCCGCGGCAGCACCGGTGACTTCGGTCACCCGGAGGGGGGTATTGGCCCGCGCTGCTCACAGCGGCTCACACGACGACACACACACAACGGCTCACACAATGGGGCGGAGCGCCGTCCACGTCCGGCGCGATCGGCGCGCTGTCGATGGCGAGGGCCGCGCACGCTCTCGCGTGCCCGGCCCTCTTCCGGCTCCGTCCACCGTGTTCGCGCCGGAGCCTAAGCTCCCGGGTGCTGGACGTACTCGAAATCGAAGGGCCGGCCGTTGATGCCCTTCTTGGGGGGCGCGATCCAGGCCGCGATCTTGCCCGGCTCCATCACGGGGTGCATGAGGCCCTTGACGAAGTCGAGGTCGGCGCGCGAGGGCAGCCACGCGTCGCGGCCGGCGGTCCACTCGTGCTCGGAGATGACCTCGCCCTCTGGGTTGAAGCGCTGCTCGGCGAACTCGCCCGCGGCATAGGCACCGACACGGCGGTTGAAGCGCCGGCTCGGCAGGTACAGGCGCTCGCTGCGGCCGGCCTTCTCGAGGACCAGGTTCCAGCGGCGCACCGTGTTCTTGCAGTCATCGACGTAGTCGTCGCGCAGGATCTCGTTCATCGCGTTGCGCAGCGGCACGGCCTCACTCACGAGTGCGTCGCCGCGCAGCACGGGCAGTTCGTAGCTGCCCTCGAGCGCCAGGTGATCGGTGTAGCGCTCCTCCTCCATGAAGCGGCCCTTGAGGCCGGTGGCGAAGAACGTCGCGGCGTTGCTCGAACGCTCGCCGCCGAACAGGTCCACGGACGACGAGAACCAGAAGTTCAGGTAGCGCTGGATCGTCGCGAGGTCGATGGCGCCTGCGTTGCGCACGGCCGCGGCGTCGGGGCCGACCTCGTCCATGACCTCGCACGTGCGCTGCGTGACGCGCTGGATGCCCGTCTCGCCGACGAACATGTGGTGCGCCTCCTCGGTCAGCATGAAGCGACAGGTGCGTGAGAGCGGGTCGAAGCCCGACTGGGCCAGCGCCTGGAGCTGGAACTTGCCGTCGCGGTCCGTGAACGTCGTGAACATGTAGAACGACAGCCAGTCCTCGCACGGGTCGTTGAACGTGGTCAGGATGCGCGGCTTGTCGGCGTTGCCCGAGCGGCGCTGCAGGAGGTCGTCGGCCTCCTCGCGGCCGTCACGACCGAAGTACGTCTGGAGCAGGTAGACCATCGCCCAGAGATGGCGGCCCTCCTCGACGTTCACCTGGAACAGGTTGCGCATGTCGTAGAGCGAGGGCGCCGTCTTGCCCAGCAGGCGCTGCTGCTCGACGGACGCGGGCTCGGTGTCGGCCTGCGTCACGATGATGCGCCGCAGCATGTTG
>JAJRVY010000031.1 GCA_024277065.1 Planctomycetota bacterium | reverse complement strand
GCGCGGGCTGGATCGTGCCCGGTGCGTAGGCGTCGATCATCGCAAGGAGCGCGGGCGGGCGGTTGCGCTCCTCCAACTGGCGTGCGATCTCGAAGGCCACCGCGCCGCCGAACGAGTAGCCGAGCAGGAACACGGGGCCGCAGGCGTCGGTCGCCATGATCGCATCCACGAGTGCGCTCGCCATCGACGGCACGGTGTCCAGGGCGCCCTCGTAGCGATCGAGCTCCTGTGTCTGGAGGCCGATGATCCGGATCTCCGGGGGGAAGTCCGTCACGAGTTCGCGGAAGGAGAACACGTGCCCGCCGATGCCGGGCAGGCAGTACAGGGTGGCCGCCCCTGCGCCGGCGCCGACTCTCAGGGGCACGATCTCGGGGCGCGAAGTCGGCGCTGCCGACGCCGACAGCGTGGCCACGATGCCCAGCGGGGTCGGCGCTGCGAAGAAGGCGGCGAAGTCGAAGCGGGTGCCGAACTCCTCCTCGATCGCGGCGGCGAGGCGGACGGCCAGCAGGGAGTTCCCGCCGCCGGCGAAGAAGTCGTCGTCCATCAGCGGCGCCTGGACGCCGAGGAGCCGCTGCCAGATGCCGAGGACCTCGCTTTCGAGTTCCGTCGCCGCGGCGCGCCCGGTTGCGGTCGCTGGGACCGTGTCCGGCGCGGGCGGTCGGCGGTCGGCGTGCAGCGCCGGACGCTCGTGGCGTGCCGCCGCGAGGGGGGCCTCGGGGGAGCGGATCGCCCGCCGCAGCAGGGCCTCGTATCTCTCCAGGAAGTCCTGCGCCGCCGCTGCGTCCAGGGCGTCTCTGCGCCCCTCGAGCCGCACGCTCACCGTGGTTCCGTGGTCTTCGATGAGGAGGGCGAGGCTGAACTTGGCCCGCGTCGTCGGGATCTCCCGGAGGCGCGCCGGCGTGCCGTCGAACGTCGCCTCGAACGGCTCGGGCGAGCGGTATGCGAAGAAGACCTGGAACGGCGACCGCCCGCCTGCCGCGCCCATCGCTGCCAGCACCGCGTCGAGTGGCAGACGCGCGTGGTCATGCACGGGCCACCATGCCTCGGACACCGCTGCGACCGCCTCTTGGAACGTCTCCGTGCCGTCGAGCGGGCAACTCAGGGCCGCCGGGCCGACGAAGTACCCGACGACCTCGGCGGCCCCCGGCGTGTCGCGCAGATCGATCGGGACGCCGATCGTGAAGTGATCCTGCCGTTGCGATGTCCGCAGGAGCGCCAGGAACGCGGTGAGCAGCACCTGGAAGTGGGTGAATCCCCGCTTCGTTGCGAGGCCGTGCACTCGCTGCATCAGGTCGCGTCCGAGAACGCACGCGGCGGCCACGAGCTCCGACTCCTGATCCGTCGCTGGAGGTGTGCGCGGGGGCGGGAGTTCAGGAGCCCGCGGCGGGCCGCCCCGCGACTGGCGTGACCAGAAGGAATCGAGGCTGGCGCGCTCGGCCTCGTGCCGGCGGTTCTCCCACGAGATGAGATCTGCCGCATCGAGTCGATCGGGAGCCGGGGGGAGATCGCCGTGCGTGTAGGCGTGCGCGAGATCGCGGACCAGGATGTCTCGCGAGGTTCCGTCGAAGAACAGATGGTGGGCCGCGATGACGATGGTCGAGTGACCGTCAGCACGGGCGAGAAGGTGTGCTCGCCACGGGCTGCCCGTTGCGAGATCGAGAGTCTCGCTGCACAGGCGATCGGCGTGACGCCCGGCGTCGCGCTCGCTCGTGACGGGGGTCACGGACAGTTCACAGGCCGGCGCATCGGGCGCGATCACCATCCTGGGCTCGCCCTCGACGACGATGAGGCGCGACCGGAGCGCCTCGTGCCGCGCGGCGACGACGTCGAGGGCGGCCCGGAGCCGTTCGTGGTCGAGCCGGCAGCCCAACTCGAGGGCGAAGCCGATGTTGTACTCCGCGCCTCCGCCCAGCATCTGACACTCCATCCAGAGCGCGCGCTGGTGGGGCGTCAGGGGAACGGGCGCGGTGCGGGAGACGCGGGGCGGGCGCGTGGTGCGCGGGGGCGCGCGCTCACGTCTGCCGTGAAGTTCGCCGGCCAGCGTGAACGCCGTGCGCGCGCGGAGCACACCGCTCACGGTCACGTCGATGCCGAGCGCATCGCTCAACCGCGTTGCGATGCGCAGTGCGTGCAAGGAGTTGCCACCGTGCGCGAGCAGATCGACGTCTTCGGCAGTGGTCGGGATGCCGAGCACGTCGGCGAAGACCGCGGCGTTCCGCGCGTGGAGGCCCGAGGGCGCCGCCTCCGCGCCCGCGCGCGCTCGCTGCGATCGCAGCGCCGGGAGCGCGGCTTCGTCGAGCTTCCCGTTGGGCGTCAGGGGCAGCGCCGCAAGTGGCACGAGGCATGCCGGGCGCAAGTACGGCGGGAGCGCCTCCTCGCAGTGTCGTTTGAGATCGAGTTCCAGCGTGGGGCTCGCCGCCTCGCGCGCGACGATGTAGGCGACGAGCCGCGCGGCCTCCGTCCCGGCCGCCTCGACGACCGTGGCGGCCTGCGCCACGGCGGCGTGTTGACGGAGTACTCCGGTCACCTCGCCCGGCTCGATGCGATGCCCTCGGATCTTCACCTGGTCGTCGAAGCGCCCGAGGAACTCGAGTA
This sequence comes from Planctomycetota bacterium, assembly GCA_024277065.1. Taxonomy (GTDB): domain Bacteria; phylum Planctomycetota; class JAJSAM01; order JAJSAM01; family JAJVHW01; genus JAJRPF01. The sequence goes on along the minus strand of JAJRVY010000031.1, from coordinate 4,140 downwards.
CCCCCTGAGGCGTCCACCGCACGCGATCACCGGTGCGGTACATCCGTGCGCCGGGGCGCATGGCCCGCGCGTCCGGCACGAAGCGCTCGTCGGTCAGCTCGGCGTCGCCGACGTAGCCGAGAGCGACGCCGTCGCCGCCGGTGACGAGCTCGCCGGGCTCGCCGTCGGCGACGGGGGTTCCGTCCGGGGCGAGGACATGAACGGTGGTGCCGCGGATCGGGCGTCCGATCGGGATCGAGGCCCCGCGACGGATGTCCTCGGGCCCGATCACGTGGCAGCAGGTGAAGGTCGTGTTCTCTGTGGGGCCGTAGCCGTTGATCAGTGTCGTGCCGGGCAGTCGCTCGTGCGCCTTGGCCACATGCGCTGGAGAGAGCGCCTCGCCGCCGGTCAGGAGTTGGCTCAGGCCCGACAGGCTCGCGGGAGCCTCGTCGATCAGGGTGTTGAACAGGGACGAAGTGATCCATGCCGACGTGACGCCCTCACGCTCGATCAGCTCTCGCAGCTTCGCCGGCGACGGGAGTCCGGACGGGACCACGACGCACCGCCCTCCGTTCAGGAGCGGGGCCCAGATCTCCAGCGTCGAGGCGTCGAACGACGTAGGGGCCATGTGCAGCCAGGTCTCTTCGCGGCCCATCCGCGCGAAGTCCTGCGGGCCGACCAGTCGCAGGACGCCGCGGTGCGGGACCGCGACCGCCTTCGGGATGCCACTCGAGCCCGAGGTGAACATGACGTACGCCGCGTCGTCGCGCGTTCGTTCCGGGGCCGCGGGCGGCGGCGACCCGCCGGTCAGGGCGTGCGCATCCAGCCAACGAGTGGGTGTGTCCGGACGCAACGCTCCCGGTTCGTGGAGTCCGACGTCGTGCGGGAGTACGGACAGCATGCGGGCGAGGCGGGCGGCGGGGTACGACGGATCGAGCGGGACGTAGACGGCGCCGACGCGCAGCACGCCGAGAGTGCAGACGATCTGATGCACGCCTCGCGGCATGAGCAGAGGGACGTAGTGACCCGCGGCGACGCCGTGCGCGGCGAGAGCGGCGGCCGCGGTCGCCGCCTGCTCGGACACCTCCGTGTACGTGAGGCGTTCGTGCGCAGCGACGATCGCCACGCGCTCGGCATGCGTGCGCGCGATCTCCGCGAAGCGCCGCGCGATCGTGTCTGTCGGTTCGGTGCTGGTCATGGACGTCTCGCCTGACTCCACGGCGGTGCGCGCAGAATCGTCTGGCGATTCGACGTCGCGCCGCGTTCCGGCCATGGGGTGACTCCTGATCCGACGTCTGGCGGGACGTTGATTCGCCACGTCGCGTCTCGCCTCTTCATCGGCCACTGCGCCGAGCCTCCTGATGCGTCGTCGGTTCGGGCCATCATGCTCCGAGCGCGAGCCGTTCGTCCAAGTTGTGTGAGGCGCGTGCCGAGGGAGGATGGTACGGAGGATGCGGTTGCCGCTCCCCGTGGAGCGCTCATGCACCGCATCGCAAGCCCCGCGCTGATGATCGTCGCCGCTGCGGCGCTCGCCTACACGATGGTCGCGGGCTACGCATCGCTGAGCGAGGCGGCCATCCGCGACTTCGACACGCAGTTCTGGTTCGTCGCCGGCGCTGCGTGGTGGCAGGGCCTGTCGCCCTACGAGTTCGCGGCGTTCGAGGCCGTCTGGAACCAGAGGATCGGTCCTCTCCCGCCGGATCTCGCATTCGTGTATCCGGGCACGATGCTGCCGGTCTCCCTCGTTCTCGGGAGCCTGCCGTGGGAGGCGGCGCGGTGGCTCATGCGCCTTGGCAGCACGGGAGCGCTCGTCGGGAGCCTGCTCCTCGTGCGCGGCGTCATCCGCCGAGCGGGAGCGCTGCCGGTCTCCGCGTCGGTGCGCGACGGCTGGCTCGCAGCGGCGTTCGCCGTTCCCGCGGCCGGGCTCGCGCTCCACCAGGGGCAGCCCACACTGCTCGTGCTCCTCGGCCTGTGCCTGGCGTGGAGCGGCTACGCGCGGTCCTCGACGCCGGCGATCGCCGCCGGATTCGTGCTCGCCGGGATCAAGCCGCAACTGTCCCTGGTGCCGCTCCTGTTCCTGGCGTCGTGCTACCCCACGCGCCGGACCTGGTGGGGCGTCGGGGCGGCCGGCGTGGTCGGGGCAGCGGTGTTCGCGTGGTCGTCGCCAGCGATCCTCGCCGCCGATCTCGGTGAGTCGCTTGCCGTCCACATGGGGCAGACCTTCAATCAGCTCGGGCGCTACGACAGCCTCGTCAGCCTGCTCGGTGGCACGGGCCTCGGGCGCCTCGGGACGTTCACCGGGATCGTCCTCGGATGTCTTGCCGCTGTCGGGCTCGGCCGGGGCGCGAGGGCGGCGGACTTCGTCACGCGGCTGCGGCTGCTGCAACTGGCGGTCGCGCTCACCTCTGCGGCCATGCCGCTGCACCGCTACGATCTCGTCATCGATGCGCTGCTGCTCGCGACGGCGTGGACGCTCGGCTCGCGTCGCCGCGCCGTGACGCTTGCCGTCCTGGTCCTCGCGCATGGTCGAGCGTTCTGGATCGGGCGCAAGCTCGTGGGCCGCATCGACATGGGTATGGCGTCGCTCGACTTCTACAGCCTCGTCGCGAGCTTGCTCGGGGGCGCCGTTCTGGCGTTCCTGCTCTGGTGCTGGTGGCGCGATCACCGCGGTGCGAGCGTGACGAAGGCCACGTAGCCGCACGTCGTTCCCGGTCACGTGGCCGGCGTGAGTTGGTCGATGGAGACGCGGCAGTGCAGAATCTCCGGCCTCCACATCGAGCCGAACGCGCGAGGGACACATGACACTCGAGAAGAAGATCGCAGACGGCTCCGCCGTGGTCGGCATCGTCGGTCTCGGCTACGTCGGCCTGCCGCTGGCGCGGGCGTTCTGTGACGCCGGCTACGCGGTGCTGGGGTTCGACGTGGACCCGAAGAAGATCGAGGACCTGGCGGCGGGCCGCAACTACCTCAAGCACCTCGGCGTGGATCTGGTGTCGGGGATGGTGGACGCGGGGAAGTTCGCGGCGACCGACGACTTCGACCGCATGGGCGAGCCCGACGCTCTCCTCATCTGCGTGCCGACGCCGCTGGGCAAGCATCTCGAGCCCGATCTCAGCTACGTCGAACAGACGACCGAGGCCGTGGCGCGGACGCTGCGGCCGGGGCAGCTCGTGACGCTCGAGTCCACGACCTATCCGCGCACGACGCGCGAGGTCATGCTCCCGCGGCTCGAAGCCGGGGGGCTGAAGTGCGGCGTGGATTTCTACCTGGGCTACTCGCCCGAGCGCGAGGATCCGGGGCGCAAGGATCACTCGACGTCCACGATCCCCAAGCTGGTGGGGGGCATCGACGAGGTCAGCGGGCGGCTAGCGCACGAACTCTACGCCAAGGCGATCGAAGAGGTCGTCTTGGTGAAGAGCGCCGAGATCGCCGAGTCGGCCAAGCTGCTCGAGAACATCTACCGCGCCGTCAACATCGCCATGATCAACGAGATGAAGGTGCTGCTGCAGGCGATGGACATCGACATCTGGGAGGTCATCGATGCCGCGGCGACCAAGCCCTTCGGGTTCCAGGCCTTCTATCCCGGGCCGGGGCTGGGTGGGCACTGCATCCCGATCGATCCCTTCTACCTGACGTGGAAGGCGCGCGAGATCGGGCTGCCGACGCGCTTCATCGAGCTGGCGGGCGAGATCAACCACGCCATGCCGCGCTACGTCGTGGACCGCACCGTGCGCGCTCTGAACGAGCGCGGCAAGGCCGTCAAGGGCTCGAAGATCCTGGTGCTGGGGCTGGCGTACAAGCCGGACGTGGACGACGTGCGCGAGAGCCCGGCGTTTCCGCTGATCACGCTCTTGCGGGAACTCGGGGCGGACGTGGCCTACAACGATCCGCACGTGCCGGCGACGCACGAGATGCGGCACTGGGACCTCGATCTCGAGAGCGTGCCGGCGACGGCCGAGACGATCCCCGGCTACGACTGCGTGGTCGTGGCGACGCACCACGCGGCGTATGACTGGGGGATGATCGCGGAGCGGGCGCAGCTCGTCGTCGATGCGCGCGGGGCGCTGCGGGGCGTGGGCGGCGATCGCGGCAACGTCGTCTCGGCCTGAGAGCGGGGCCGCGCCCGTCCGCGTCGAGGGCCCAGGCTGCGGCGTGGGTGGG
>JAJRVY010000030.1 GCA_024277065.1 Planctomycetota bacterium | reverse complement strand
TTCTCGTCCTTCTGGTCGTTCTGGTTCTCTGCGCCCGGCGCGGCGAGCGGCTTGCGGGAGCCGGCGGCCTTGCCGCGCTCCTCGAAGTAGTCGCTGCGCTCGCGCGGCGTCATGGCCTCGATGTCGCGGTCCAGGAAGACGACGTACACGTCGAACTGCTCGTCGTGGCGCTCGGACGAGAACGCGAGCACGCGGCCGTCCTGCGACCAGCGCGGGTTCACGTCGTCGTCCGGGTGGCGCGACACGTTCACGGGCTCCGGGGCCGCCTCCTCGTCCACGGCCGTGACCCAGATGTCCGCGTTGAAGTTGCGGTCCTCGCGGGCCCACGCGAGGTAGCGGGAGTCAGCGCTCCACCGGAATTCGCCGAGGTTCCAGCCGGCGCTGACGTAGGTGACCTCGGTGTCCCCGTCGTCCTCCGGAGCCAGATCCAGGAGCGCCAGCCCACCGGCGCCGCGGCGGAAGGCGAGCCATCGACCGTCGGGGGAGGGCTGCGGTTCGCGGTCGCTCGTGCCGACGTCGAGCACCGGCTGGATCGTGAACGTCCACGCGTCCTGCCAGCGCGCGGCGGCCGCGTCGTCGTCCCCCTTCTCCTCGTCGCCCCCGTTCTCGTCGTCGCCCGTCTCCTTCTCCTCGTCGTGGGGCGCGTCCGCGTTCTTCTCGGCGTTGTCGTCGCCCGGTTCGGCGGCCGTGGCCTCTGACGTGCCACCGGCCGCGTCGTCCTCGTCGGGGGCGCTGCCGGTCTCGCCCTCGGCCTCGGCGGCTTCGTCGTCCGGCGGCCGTGTCGCGTCCTCGAACCCCTGCACGACCTCGCCGCGCGTCCTGGCCACCGTCGCGGCGTAGATCGAGTCGTTGCCGCTCACGTCCGACACGAAGTAGAGGCGCAGGCCGTCCGGCGCCCACGCGATGTCCTTGGCGCGCGCCGCGTCGGCCGTCACGCGGCGCGTGGGAGCGTCTTCGTCGAGCGCGCGCACGAACACGTCGCCGTAGGCCACCATCGCGAGCACCTTGCCGTCGGGGGAGAGGTGCGCCTCGCTGACCTTCGACGACGCGTCGATCACGAACGTCGCGTCCACCTGGTCCGCGGGCGCCGTGATCGTCAGCGGGCGCGGCTGCGGCGACTGGTACGAGTCGATGACGTACAGACGATCCCAGGCGTGCAGCACGATGCGCTGCGTGTCGGCGGCGACGTCGTAGGACTGCACGTCGCGGTCCTCGAACGACGTCAGGCGTGACGCCATCTCCTCTTCCCTGCCGCCGGCCTTCATGGCCCAGAGATTCACGGTGCCCAGCTCGCGGTCGGAGAGGTACAGGAGACGCCGCGCGCCCAGCCAGCGCGCGCGGCCGTCGTTGCCCGCCCACGCGGTCAGACGCTGGAACGAGCCGTCGCGCGCGATCCACACGTCGCGGCTTGCGGCGCCGCGGTAGTGGCGGCGAGACCACGACGAACCGCCGCGCGTGAAGAGGAACGTCTCACGCGTCATGGGGTTCGCGCGCGGGAAGCGGCCGTGGGCGTCGTGGACGCGGCGGATCGGCCCACCCGTGACGGCGATGCGGTAGGGGCGGGGCTCGCGGTAGACGTCGCGTTCGCGCGACGACGAAAACAGGAGTTCGCTGCCGTCCGCCGAGAACCCGGCGAGCGCGCACGAGCTGTCCTCGTGCGTCACTTGCCGCACGCGGGAGCCGTCGGCGTCCATGACGTGCAGGTTCCAGTAGCCCGAGCGGTTGGACTCGAAGGCGATCGCCTTGCCGTCGGGGCTGAACGCGCTGCGCGTGTCGAGCGCCGTGTGCTGCGTCAGACGACGGGCCTCACCACCGCTCGCGGGCACCATCCAGAGATCGCCGTGCCACGAGAACACGATGCGCTCGCCGTCTGGGCTGATCGACGGGAAACGGGGCAGATCGACCTCGCTCGCGAGGGCGAACGATGCCGCGAGCAGAACGAGCAGCGCAGCGGCGGATCTCACGTGGCGCACGGGCGGGTACCTCCGGTCCGGTGGGGAACCGGCGAAGGTAAGGGCCCGCGCAAGAACGACTTCCGGGATTCGGTCGACTGCAACGGCGCATGGCGGCGTTGCCTCTCCTCCCCGACTCGGCTCCGCAATGAGTCGCGTCGTCGAGGCGCCTTGCCCTGCACCGTCTCGCTCGCCCTCGGTCCCAGGAACTCGTTCTTGCGCGAACCCTGCCGCGCGCGGCGCTGCGACACACGCTCGGGAACTGCCGCGGTCAGCGTCCGATGAGACGCCCGAACAGCCTGCCGAACAGCGTTGCCTTGCGGCGGCGGGGCGACAGGACCTTCGGTTCGCCCTGCACCGCCTCCGGAGCCGGAGCCGCTGTGGGCGGGGGCCCGCCCGGCGCAGCGGCGTGCGCGCGCTGCTGCGCCTCGTTCTCCGAGCGCGCGGCACTGATCGCGCTCTGTGAGGGCGAGTCCGCGACACGTGGGTCGTTGCCGTGACGCACGCGCCGCGACGCGTGCTCGTAGAGGTGCTTGAGCGCCGCGCGCACGTCTTGGCACTCGCCCGACGCCATCCATGCGATGACGCCGCCGACCGTGCGAGAGACGAAGCTGTGCTCGAGCATCTCGATGTCCACGGGCTCGCCCGGACGGGGCACCGCGCCGGTCGCGACCTCGAACAGCGTGCGCCCCGCCATCACCGCCTGCCACCGATCGCTCGGCACGATCGCCTTGCCGTCCTGCGTGTCGTGGAAGAGTTCCGGTGGCAGGTACGCGGGAACGTGCGGATAGCGCCCGCTCTTGTCGTGGACGGACACGAGGCTGCCGGCGTCGAGCATGCGCACGCGGCGCTCGGGGCGGCCCATGATGCGCATGTTGCCCGGGCGCAGGTCAGCGAAGTAGACGCCGCGCTGGCGCAGGTCCGTGAGCGCCTGCAGGAGCACGACGGCCGCGCGGTCGAGCGTGCGGCGCAGCGTGGCCTTGTCCACGTCGGAGCGGTGTGCGCGCGCGAGCCAGCGATCGAGGTCGTGCCCGGCGAGCTTCTCCATCACGATGACGGGCTCGGGCTCGGCGAAGGCGTCGCCGCGCGCGACGTCGAGCACCGGATTGGCGACCTCGAAGACGCCGATGCCCTCGGGCATGAACGGGCTGCTGTTGCCGAGCAGGTACTGGCCTTCGACGCGGATCGCGTAGCGCCGTCGCCGGATGTCCTGGGGGTCGAGGTCGAAGGGGCGGTGCAGCGGCAGCAGCGCGAGCTTGGCCACCAGCGGCGGCCCACCGCGCTTCATCGTGTCACGGACGTCGAACACGGCGCCCTCGGCGCCCACGGCGTAGAGGCGGCGGATCAGGAACCGCCCCCCGGCGCGTCCGCCCTTGAAGTGCAGCAGCGCGTTGGCCAGACCGTGCTGCCCGCGGGCCTCGAGACGCCGCTGGACGCGGCGTTCGTGAGACGTGGGGATCAGTTCCCGGTGTACGTCCGGAGTGCCCATCTCAGGCGCCCGTTCCGACGACGCTCTGTGTGTGCGACCTCAGTGCCGCCCGCTCGCCGTTGGACATGGAATCCAGCGAGCCGTGCGTCTCCATCTCCTCGATGGCACGATCGATGAGTTCGATGATGTACGGGTCGCGCCGTTCCTCGACGTAGAGTCGGTGGCGTGCGCGCAGGGCCTGGAGCTGCGCCTGTGGATCGCCCGTCCCGAGGGCCTCGACGACGTGTCGTGCCTCGACGACAGCCGGGTCCGGTTCCGGCCGTGCCGTGCCCGAATGCCGCGCGACGCACAGCAGCCGCTCGAACGTGACGGGTCCGCCCTCGCCCGGGATGCGCAGCGTGACGCGCCCGATCTCGGTCTCGTCGTACTCCGTCGGTGGCAGACGGAACTGGAAGAGCAGCGAGTAGCGGCGCCCGCTCTCGAGCGTGCCGAGGTCGGTGTGGAAGAGCTGGCCGTTGGCGAACGCGTGCTTGCCGTAGGCATGGCGCCCGGGCCGGAAGCGGTACGACGCGCCGCCCACGACGCCGCCCTTCAGCTCGATGTCGAGCAGAGCGCGCTTGGCCACGATGCGGTGCGCCACCTGCGCGATGCGTTCGAACGCCGACGACAGCGTGTCGGAGCGCACGTGCTTGACCGTGCCACCGCGGGCACCGGCGATGAGTTCCTGCAGCGTCTCGAGGTCGGCGTCGTCGCCGAACGCGAGCCCGTGGACGTCCACCGGGATCTTGCGGATGAGCGCCATCTGCTTGCGCGCTCCCTCGACGTCCTGGGGGCGGCCGTCCGTGAGGACGTAGATACGCACCGGGACGCGCGGCATGGCGCGATGCGAGTCGTAGGCCAGGCGTCCGCTGCGCGTGAGCGCGCCGACGATGTCGGTATAGCGGCTGAAGCGCAGCGGCGAGTGATCGATGAGTTCGAGCACGTGGCGCGCGTCGAGCAGCGATGCGGGCTGCGCCCGCAGGAGGATCTCGGCGCCGTAGGCGAACACGACCAGGCTGATCAGGACCTCGCCGTCAGCGGTGCGGCGCAGATCGCTCAGCATGTTCTCGATGGCGCGCGTCAGCACCGGGTACTTGCGCGGGTCGTTCATGCTCGCGGAGAGATCGAGGGCCAGGATGACGTGCGCGACGGGACCGTCGGTGCCGGCGACGAGCGGCGCGCCCGTCGGATCGATGTCGAACAGCGCATGCACCACAGGCGAGCCTTCGGCGGGCGCGGAGTGGAACTCGAAGCGCGGCGTGATCGTGATGTTCGCGGGACCCGAGTGCGCGCTCGGCCCCGTGGCGAAGATCTCGCCGGTCTCGTCCGCCGACGCGGAGAACTGCACGGGCGCGACGACCGGGATCGCGATGGCGTCCGGGATCGGCTCGATGACCGGTGCGCTGATCGGCTCGATGACCGGCGCGCTGACGGGCTCGATGACGGGCTCGATGACGGGCTCGATGACGGGC
>JAJRVY010000326.1 GCA_024277065.1 Planctomycetota bacterium | reverse complement strand
TTCGCGGCGCGAGGGCGCGCGTGTGGATAAGCCGGAACTGGCAGAACGCCAGAAACCCTTGGGAAGACACGATCTACGACCGTGACGAGGGTCTCGGCCCAGGGTCGCGAACGACGATCTCACCCAGTGGTTCGCAGTGGTTCGCGGTGCTTCCCGGTGTTTTCCCGCGGCTCCCCGAGGTTCCCGGAGGTTCCCAGTGTCTCCCGTGATGCCCCGCGGCAGGGACTCCGGGCGAGCGGATCGCTACTCCGGCGGCAGGCGCTCGCGGAGGTCGAGCGCGTCCGGGTTTTCGGGATCCATCCGCAGCGCCTCGTCGATGCGGTAGCGGGCCTCGTCAATGCGCCCGACCAGCCGCAGGGCGGCGGCGTGGAGCACGACGAGGTCCGCGAGGTCGGCGCCCTCGAGCGGCGGCTCACCGGCGTCGCCGGTGGCCATCCGCGCCACGCCGACCGCCAGGCGCCGTGAGAGCTCGACCTCGGCCGTGGCGCCCGTCGCCGTGCAGAGTTCTGCGATCCGTCCGTGGAGTTCGAGCGCCTGGCGGCGGGCGAACTCCCCGTGCGGCAGGGGCACGATGTCGCGCAGCTCGCGCAGTGTCGCGAGCTCGGCGGCAGCGTCGCCCTCGGCGCGGAAGTAGCGCGCCAGCTCGACGCGCACGCCCCAGTCGTCCTCGGCGACGTCCGCGTGATCGCGCAGCAGGTCCATGGCCTCGTCGAGCGCGCCCTCCCCGCGCAGCAGCCTGGCGAGTTCGAGCCGCGGCGAGGACGGCCCGCCGACCACCGGAAACAGCTCGATGGCGCGGCGCAGGTGGGCCTTGGCGTCGTCGAAGCGCTCGTCCGCCAGGGCCGCGGACGCCAGGATGCGGCGCGCCTCGTAGTAGTCGGCGCCGCCCTCCACGGCCTCCTCCGCCAGGCGCGCAGCGACGTCCGGGCGCCCTTCCATCTTCGCGATCATCGCGCGCAGCAGCGCCGCCAGCGGATCGCCGGGCCGCGCGTCGCGGACCCTGCCGAGCGCCGACAGGGCATCGGACGCGCGCCTGTGTGCGACGTGCCCCGCGGCGAGCAGGAGCCAGCCGTCGGCGTCGCCCTTCTCGCGTCGCAGGCGGCGCGCGAGCCGGCGCATCTTCGCCGCGGAGACGCGCGGCAGAACCTTCAGCGCCGCCACGTAGTCCTCGGCGAAGGCCAGGAATCGCGCGTCGAACTCCCCGGGTTCGATGGACAGCGCACGCCGCACGACGGCGGGCGTGCCCAGTCCCTCGCCGTAGAGCCGCACCATCTCGCGCAGCGCGGGGAATCCGAAATCCCGTTCGATCAGCTCGCACATGAGCCCACCCTGATAGTAGGCGTAGAGCACGCGCGAGCCGCGGAACGCGGCGTTGACGTCCGCGAGCATCAACACCTCGTCCGAGGCGATGGCGTCGATCAGAGCACGCTCCATCTCGCGGTTCCATTGTGGTGAGACCTGGCGCTCCTCGTAGACGGAGAGGCCCTCGGTCAGCCACCGCGGCACGCGGCCCTTGGAGAGCTCCAACGTGATCACGTGGGCCAGTTCGTGATGCAGCGTCGCCCGCCACGAGAACGCACCCGGCGGCAGCGCGCGCGGGCTGTCGAGTGTGACCACGCGCCCGAAGCAGGCGCCCAGAGCGGGAAAGCCGGGCAGCCCGATGGTCCGCGTGGCGAAGTCGCTCTGCTCGTCGAACACGGAGATGTAGAGCGGCAGGGGCGGCTGGAAGCCCCAGCGCGCCCGCAACACGTCGAGGGACGCACCGAGTTCGCGCCGCAGGAGCGGGTAGTACGCCTCGTCCTCCGCGAGCGGCAGTTTGACCACGAACTCGTCGTCGTCGCGGACGGGGAAGCGCTGCATCTTGCGGAACAGCTTGATGAAGTTGACGCGGTAGGTGTTGCGGAAGATGTCGCCCTTCTCGGCGGTCGTGAGGTGTTCCTCGGCCTTGTCGTCCTGCCCCACGTTCATGGCGTTGCGGCCGACCAGGAAGTGCGCGTCCCAGTCGCGCGGATCGACGCCCACGGCGCGCTCCCCCATCGCGAGCGCCTCGACGAAGCGCCGCTGCTCCTCGAGCACACGGGCGAGTGCGAGATACGCCACGGACGCGTGCGGGTCGCGATCCAGCACGGCGCGGACCTCGTCGCGGAAGGCGTCCTCACGGTTCTCGAGGTAGTGCAGCGCCGCGCGCGTCGCGCGTGCCTCGGCGCTCCGCGCGTTCACGGCGAGCGCGGCGTCGATGCGCTCCCGCGCGGCGTCGTGGCGCCCGTCCCCGAGGTCGAGCGCGGCGACGTACAGCAGCGCGGGAACGAACTCGGAGTTCTCGCGCAGCGCCCGCTCGGCGTCCTTGCGCGCGGCGTCCTCGTCGAAGCGGAACGCCTTCTGCCGCGCCATGCCGAAGATGGCGGGAGCGTAGTGCGGATTGCGCCGGAGCGCCTGTTCGTACCAGTGCTTGGCGTCCTGGTCCTGATGCGTGCCGAGGTAGAGGTCGCCGAGTTCGACGAGTGCGTCCACGCGATCGGGGCTGCGGCGCACGATGGGATCCAACCGCGACAGCACACTCGTGGCGTCGCCGCGGTAGGTGTCGCTCAGGCGATAGATGGCGAGTCGCGCACGCGCCACTGCGAGCAGATCGTCGTCGCTGTCCTCGCCCTCGCTGTGCGCCCAGAGCGTATTGACCTTCTCGTACGCGGCGACGGCCTCGTCGCGGCGGCCGGACTCCTCGAGGAAACGGCCGCGCAGGCGCTGCGCCGGCAGGTACGCGGCGTCGAGCGTCGCGGCGGCGGCGAGCGCGGCCTCGACCTCGGTATCCACCGCGCCGGTGTCCAGCAGGATCTCCGCGCGCAACGTGGGGATGCGCACGTCGGCGGCGGCGGAGAGCGCGTCGCCGGAGAGTGCTGCCAGAGCGTGCGCGGAACTGCCGGTGTCGCGCAGCGCACGCGCCATGAGCAGAGCGGCCTCCACGTTGCCGGGGTCCACCTGCCGCGCCTGGCGCAGGGACCGCAGGGCGTCCGCGTAGCTGCCACGCACGACCGACGGCCGCGCCAGATCGACGAGGTCGCGCGCCGCCGCGGCGTCCTCGGGGGAGACCCCTGCAGCGTCTTCGGCAACGTCTTCGGCAGCGTTCTCAGCGGTGTCCTGCGCGAACGCCGCCACCGGGACGATCAGGAGGACGGCGGCCAGAGCGAGGGGCGATCGAGAGAAAGGGGTCATGAGGAGATTCTACGCACGAACGCGCCTCCGAGTTCCGATCGAAGCGATTCACACGCTCGCAGAGGGCCCGCCGAGACGCAGCGCCCGGATGCGGCGCGCGGCCTCCTCGCAGTCCTCCGTCGTCGGCACGAGCGCGAGGCGCACGTGGCCCTCGCCGGGATCGTCCACGCCGTGGGCCGCGGAGATCCACGTCCCGGGCGTCGTGACCAGCGCGACCGACGGCTCGAGGAGGCGCTTGGCGAAGTCCTCGGCCGACATCCCCTGCGGCGCCCTCTGCCAGACGTAGAGCGTCGCCGCCGAGCGGCAGTCCGCCAGCCCCGCGGCCACGAACGCGTCGCAGATGAGGTCGCGTCTGGCGCGGTACTCCTCGCGCATGGCCACCACGTGATGCTCGTCGCCGAGAGCCGCGATGGCGGCGTCCTGGACGAAGTCCGGCGTGCCGGAGTCGATGTTCGTCTTGAGCTTGCGGTAGAGCGCCACGGCGTCCGCGTCACCGACCACGTACCCGCAGCGCCAGCCGGTCATCGCCGAACGCTTGCTCATGGAGAAGAAGGCGAGCACGTTGTCCAGGCCCGCCTCGAGGGCACTGGGGGGCGGCTCCGGCCCGAAATAGATCTCGCTGTACGCCTCGTCGGAGCAGAGCAGGATGCCACGCTCGCGGCAGAACGCCGCCGCCTCTTCGTAGAACGAGAGCGGCGCCACGGCGCCCGTCGGGCTGTTGGGGTAGCAGAGCCACAGCATCTTCGCGCGCGCCGCGACGTCGTCGGGGATCGCGCCCAGATCGGGCAGGTAGCCGTTCTGCGGCCGAAGCGGATAGTGGAAGTTCTCGCCGCCCGCGAACCGCGTCCCCCTGGCGTACGGCGGATAGCCGGGATCGGGGGAGATCACCACGTCACCCGCATCGACGAACGCGAGAGGCGCGTGGAACACCGCTTCCTTGCTGCCCACCGACGACGTGACGTGCAGCGCCGGATCGACCTCGACGCCGAAGCGCCGCTGCACCCAGTCGGCGGCGGCGCGGCGGAAGCGCGGCGCACCGACGTACGAGGGATAGCCGCTGCTCGCATGACGATCGACGGCGACCTTGGCCTCCTCGCGGATCAGGCGCGGCGTCGGCGCGCGCGGATCGCCGACGCCGAAGTCGATGACGGCGACGCCCTGCGCCCGCAGGTCGGAGACGAGGCGATCGACCTCGGCGAATGCATACGTGCCGAGGGCGCTGATCCGCTGGGACGCACGAACGGTCATGAACAGGTCCTCCGGGGGACGACGCCTGGCGCGGGCCGAACTCAGGCCGCGGGCGCGTCCTCGTCGTAGAAGTCCAGGATGCGGCGGCACGTGGCGGCCACCGTCGCGCGCAACGCGGCGGGCTCGACCACCTCGGCGTCCGGCCCGTAGGGCAGCAGCCAACTGAGGAACCACGCCTCGGAGCGCACGGCGACGCGCGCCAGGACCGTCCCGTCGGGCAGCTCACGCAGGTCGCGCCGCGGCAGTTCCGCGCGCGCGAAGCGCGCACCGCTGCCGCGGAACAGCACGCGCGCGATCGTGTCGCCGGGAGGCGCGGTGAAGTCCGATGCCTGCTTCCAGTTCTGGATGTCGAAGTCGTCGGGAATCTCGTACTCGCTGTCGAGCAGCTCCGCCTCGCGGATGCGATCGACGCGGAACGACACCGGGCGGCCGCGCGAGGAGTCATGGGCGACGACGTACCAGTCGCCGCCGAACTCGGTCATGCCGTAGGGACGGATCACGCGCTCGGACATGGCTGCGCGGTGCGCCGAGTAGTATGTGATGCGCAACTCGCGGCACTGCGCCATCGCCTGGCGGACCTGCTGGAAACGTCCGCTGCGTCGCTCCCCCATCGCGAACGTGCGTTCGGCGCGCTCGAGCTCGCGCGCCCCCTCGGGGCCGAGGGCGTCCTTGATCTTGCGCTGCAGACACCGCACGGCATCGCGGTAGGGGTGCTCGCGCCGGTCCAGGCGCCGCAGCGCCAAGAGCAGCGCCAGCGCCTCGGGCACCACGAGTCGCACGGGCCGCTCGAACTGCTCCGCGAAGCGAATGTAGACCTGACGGTTCTCGATCCACAGCGAGACGTAGTTGTTCGGCGAGTAGGGCGGTACGCCGCACAGCATGACGAGACTCTGGAGCTCGTCGTGGATCTGTTCCTCGCTGAGCCCGGTGCGCGCCACCAGCTCATCGACGGTCATACCCTGGTGGGCCTGGATCAACGGGATGATCGTCAGCGCGTGGCGCACGCCTTCGTAGGGGTCGCGGGTCATCGCCGCCCCCGTCCCGCACGCCGCCCGGGGATCTCGGTCGGCGGCCCCTCGTGACGCGCGAGAATGGCACGGAAGTTCTCGCGCGCGCGGTCGCGCACCTCCTCGGGTGCCGCGATCCACGCGAGGTCCGTGTGGCGCGCGACCCAGCGCAGGGCGGCAGCCGTGTCGTTGGAGTCGAACTCGACGACGGCGCTCCCGTCCGGCCGCTCCGTGTAGGTCATGTCGTCGCGCAGGTCGTCGCGAAAGAGGCACGCCGTCTCGGCCCGCAGTTCCACCGCCACGCGCACGTTCTCGTCGTGGCCGAAACGGAACGCGGGCCGCCCGACGTGCGCCGCGACGTCGAACTCGTCGGGGACCGCGAAGGGCTTGGAGGAGCGCACGCGGACGCGGCCGCGGATGCGGTCCACACGGAACTGGCGGACCGCGTCGCGCCGGCGGTCGAAGCCGACGAGGTACCAGTTGCTACCGTGCCAGCCCAGGCCATAGGGGTGCACGTCGCGGTCCTCGACCTCGCCGCGCGTCAGGCTGTAGTAGCGGAAGCGCACGGGCTGGTGGCGGATCACGCCGTCGGTGAGCGACTCGAGGTTGGGCCCGAGATCGGGCGCCCCGTGCGTCGTGCGCACGCCCAGGCGGTGTTGCTCCGTGATCGACGCTGCGGCGGCACCGGTGAGCGGGCTGTCCACGACGACCTTGCGCAGCGCGCTCTGCAGCGCGCCCGCGAGCGGGTCGCCCTTGGCCGCGAACGCGTAGCGCTGCACGACGGCCAGCGCCGCCGCCTCCTCGACGGTCAGGTGCACGTCCGGCAGGAAGTACTGCTCGCGCGGAATGCGATAGCCCTCGTCACCGTGTTCGCCGGAGGCGTCGTAGACGATCGGCACGCCCAGCGCGCGCAACTCGGCCTTGTCGCGATCGAAGCGCTTCTCGAGTGCCTCGGGCGACGCCGGGTCGTCGTAGCCCGCCACGCGGCCGCGGATGCGCGTGAACGGTACGGCCTGCCGCGAACTGAGGAGGAACGCGACGAGGTTCAGCAGCCGCTCGGGCTTCGAGATCCGCGTCACGTCCGCGCCGATGCCGCCTGGCCCTCCCGCGCGCCCCCTGCTCTTCGGCATTCGGTTCGTCTCCCCCACGTTCAACGCAGCCTCTTTCGCTCCCAGGCTCCGCCCCGGAAGACGAACCAGTAGACCAGCGCCATGACCGTTTGCGAAACGACGAGCGCCCACCACGCGCCGGTCTCTTCGAGCGGCCCCTGGCTGAGCCACCAGGCGAGCGGGACCTGGATCAGGAGCAGCCCGCCGGCGTCGATCGCGAGCGGCGTCTTCACGCTGCCCGCCCCGTTCAGCACGTGCGCCCATATGATGCACAGCGCGTAGCCCGGGTAGGACCACACGACGATGCCGAGGTACGCCGTGCCGTCAGCCACGGACTGCGTATCGAACTCGCCGGACACAGAGAGGCTGAACAGGCGGATCACGGGCTCGGAGAAGGCGTAATAGAGCACGCCGAGGAACGTCA
This sequence comes from Planctomycetota bacterium, assembly GCA_024277065.1. GTDB lineage: Bacteria > Planctomycetota > JAJSAM01 > JAJSAM01 > JAJVHW01 > JAJRPF01. The sequence continues at coordinate 406 of JAJRVY010000326.1, read as the reverse complement.
TCGTCACGACGTTGAGGACGGCCGACTGCACGGCGATGCGACGTGCCGCCCGGATTCGGCCGCGCGCCACGCGCTGACCGAGCAGCGCCGCGCAGGCGCCGCCCCAGCCGAGACCGCAGAAGACGGCGAGCGTGTCAAGCCGCGTGCAGATCCCGTAGGCGGCCTTCACGGACGAGCCGAAGGGCGACACGACGAGGAGTACGAGCAGCATCGCGGCCATGCGCACCGTCCACTGCAGAGCCACCGGCGTGCCGACGCTCGCGACGCGGCGGATGAAGCGCCAGCGAGGCTTCCACCCCCCCAGGCCGATGCGGATCGAGGGATGGGCCCGTGTGAGGACGATGAGCCCGAGTACGACGGAGATCCCCCGCGCGGCGACGGTCGCCCAGGCCGCCCCGGGCGCGCC